>NZ_CP019980.1:4374274-4681723 GCF_002982115.1 Lysinibacillus sphaericus
GTTTGTGTAACAACTGCAAGAAGACCTACCAACGCCATACCTACAAAAAGTATTGCACTCGAAAAGGCAGTCCCTACTATAATCAGCGCTATTGTGGATAATAGCATCTGGCCAACAATAAGACGTCTTTGATTTAACAAATCTCCAAGCGGAACGAGTAATAGTAAACCGATTCCATAAAAAATCTGTGTAATAGTAATCACTAAACCAATGAAGGAATCGTCAATACCAAAGTCATTCGATAATTGATCGAGTAATGGCTGAGCAAAATAAATATTGGCAACAGAAATTCCACAGGCAGTTGCAAACAACAATGCCATAATGCGAGACATAGATGATTGTTGTTGGCAATGAGGATTTGATTGATCCTCCATATTTGTCTCTGTTTTGAACACACCTACCCCTCCAATCACAATAAGTTTACAAATATAACATACCGAACGGTACGATATAATTTATTGGTAAATATAGCTTAAACACTTTTCCAATGTCAATAACTTTGTTTTATAAAATAAAGTTTTG
Organism: Lysinibacillus sphaericus; assembly: GCF_002982115.1. Taxonomy (GTDB): domain Bacteria; phylum Bacillota; class Bacilli; order Bacillales_A; family Planococcaceae; genus Lysinibacillus; species Lysinibacillus sphaericus. The sequence goes on from NZ_CP019980.1 coordinate 4,374,797, forward strand.
CATGAAATAAAAGGATGTGGTTTGACTAATAAAGCAGGTAATCATATAATAATTACATACTGATTGGTATTTAAAAAGAATTATCATTGCAGTATTTAAATCATAAATAATCAAAATTTAAAGAGGAGTATTTTTAATGGCAAGAACCCGTGAATTTGATGAGGATCAAGTTTTAGATGCAGCTATGCAGTTATTTTGGGAGAAAGGATATGAGGCTACCTCATTAAGTGATCTTACTTCTAGAATGGGGATTCAACGTCCTAGTATTTATTCAACTTTTGGTGATAAGAAAGAATTATTTGAAGCAGCACTTCGCAAATATACAATGACTAGGGCATCCGATATTCGGACTACTCTTCAGAGCCACTCCTCTGTAAAAGAGGCATTTACTATTTTTTTTACTGATATCATTAATGACGAATACGCAGAAGAGCTTAGTAAAGGTTGTTTTTGTATTAATACAATGGTTGAACTAGCGCCACATGATGAGCGTTTTGAAATCTTAACCAGAGAACATCAAATGTATCTAACTGTCATCTTTCAGGAGACGATTGAACGAGGAATACAAACTGGGGAGCTAGAAGCCAACACAAACGCAAAATCTTTAGCACAAGCACTTATTGTCTCATTAATTGGTATAACGGTTATGATGAAATCTCGCCCTCAACGTTCTTTTATTGACAATGCTATCGCCACAACTCTTACATTACTTAAGTAAAAAGATACAATATATAACTTTGAAAATTAGAACGTTGTAACTGAGATTAAATTCTTTTCTTTCTATGGCCACAAAGGCGCTATCCCCTGATAGCTGCCCTTGTCCCACAAAAGTCTACATGGATTTTTACGTTACATCAAACAGGCGAATTACGACATATTTAATTCATCAAAACTTAATTTTTTTCTACACGCTTTCCATTAACAAAACACGATAATACTAATCCAGTAAGAGCAATAGCTGCTATAAAGAAGAAAGCATATTTTGTTCCTTCTGCAATTAACTCTAATAACGAGGCATTTTGGAACTGTTCCATATGCTTGTTTTGTCCACTAACCATTAATGTAATGGCTAAAGCAGTTCCTATTCCCCCTGCAATTTGTTGTAATGTGCTCATGACTGCGGCACCATCAGCGTATAATTCACGTGGCAACTGATTTAATCCGTTTGTTTGTGCCGGCATAATAATCATTGATATTCCTATAAAGAAGATTGTATTTGCCAAAATAATTTGCCAAACAGGTGTATGTGCGGAAATCGTAAAAATAAATAGTAAACTTGCACTGAACGTTAACAGAAAGCCCAATGGCAAAAATTTTTTAGCTCCAAACTGATCAAAAAGTTTCCCTACTACTGGTGATAAAACAGCATTCATTGCACTACCCGGTAGAAGAATAAGACCTGCTACTGTAGCACTGAATAGCAATGAACCTTTTAAGTACATTGGTAGCAAAATAGCGGTAGATAAAATTAACAGCATACCGCTAAACAATAGCAATGTTCCTAACGTAAACATCGGATATTTGAACGTCCGCAAATTAATCATAGGCTGCTTCATTTTAAATTGGCGAATAGCAAATAGGATAATTGCCACTAATCCCACAATAAAAGGTAGATATACCGTGGCTGAAGCAAATGATTTTTCTGAAACGGTACTTAAACTGTAAATGAAGCCTCCAAACCCAAGTGTTGATAAAATAATGGAGAAAACATCAATCGCTGGTTTTGTAATCGTAGATACGTTATCGATTTGCTTTAACCCAGCTATCACTAGTGCTGCGTAAAACACAAGGCTAATCCAAAAAATATAAGACCAATTCAACGAGTCTACAATTAAACCTGCCAGTGTCGGTCCAATCGCTGGTGCTGTTGTAATAACAAGACCCATCAAGCCCATAACCGCTCCTCGTTTATGAATTGGAAAAATTAACAAAATGACATTCATCATCAAAGGTAGAATAATACCTGTTCCAAATGCTTGAATAATACGACCTATTAATAAAATCGGAAAGTTTGGCGCTAAAGCTGCTAAAATCGTCCCCAAAATCGAAAAAATTAATGAACCCACAACTAACTGTTTTGTTGAAAACCATTGAATAAGAAGAGATGAAACAGGTACTAAAATACCAATTGTTAATAAATAGCCAGTAGTCAGCCACTGTGCAGTTGCAGCTGACACTGCAAAATCAGCCATAATATTGGTCAGTGCCATATTTAAAGCTGTCTCACTAAACAGTCCTATAAAAGCCGCAAACATAAGTACAAAAGCCATGCTTTTAGGTTTATGTACTGGCACAACTTGCATTGATGAAGCCATAAAATACTTCCTTTCTTTCTCCATGATTAATTAGACCGGTCTATATAATATTAACAAAAGAAAGACCCTTTTTACTTTGAAAGCAATAAAGGGATCATTTTGTTAATTTGAATTAAAGGTTCACTCGATTTTTTTGTTACACATAATGTAATGCCGCCTTCAATTAATGCACTTATTGTTCTGCTAATTAAGAAAGCACGCTCCTCACTATATCCACTAACTTTTAATTTCTCAAAGTAAAGATTTCCCCAAATTTCAAAGGTTTCTTCACAAGCCTGACGTAAATTCTCATTTACAAATGCTGTTTCCATTGCGAGTAATCCCATTGGAACATTTTTCAATTTAGATATTGGATCGATGTCATGAAAAATTCCCGAAATATTTTCTATATGGAATTGAAATGCCTTAGCTGGATCATCATAAGCTGCTAAATTTTGCTCTATTTCTGCTGCAATTCTTGTTGCCGATAAGTTAATCGCTTCAACAGCTAATTGTTCCTTACCATTAGGAAAATGATAATATAAAGAGCCTTTAGGGGCCCCACTCTCTTGAATAATTTGACTCAAGCCAGTAGCATGGTATCCTTTCAAATGAAAAAGCTCTGTTGCAGCTTCCAAAATTTTTTCGCGAGATGATTTTTTGCTAGACATAGGCTGTACCTCCCTTAAAATTATAACGAACGGTCTACATAATAATATAAGTCTTTTTGAATGTTGTCAATTTGATTAATGCTGAATTTCACAAAGAAGCACTCCAAATTTAGAGCATGTCTACAATTTCTTTGGCAATTTCATCAAGTTCTTCTGCGATTTCATTTTGCGTAGGGGTTTGGGCAACTCTTATTAAATACTGTTTAAACTGAACTTGCGACTCTACAGGTAATTTAATAACCAAAAAATGCAAAATAAACCACTTCCAGTTATCATCATTTGAAGATAATATCGCTTGCACATGAGAGACAATTTCCTTAGGGAAAGTTAATAGTATCTCCACCACGCCAGAAGCAACAGGCCAGTTCATATCTTGCGTATATTCGAGGAGGTCTGGCAGTAAAGGTTCTAATACATTTCTATCTAATTTTTTTAGTTTTTCAACCTTATCAACATCGTATATATTTAAAGGGAGATAATCTTCATACCCTTCCAAATCCAGCACCTCCTTGTTTTCCTTGGTTAACACTCTATTAAAAAACTACGCTACATTAGTAGGACCTTGCTTACTAAGCAATCTTATAAATAACTGACCTAGAATATAGATACTTGAGACAAATATCATAGCACCGTTTTTGCCAAAAGGTTTAAACCAACTGCCATCATCCAATATAAAAAAATGACCCAATACTAATGAAATAACGAGCATCATAATATTTAAACTAAAAAACAAAGGTAAATTGATTTTTCTCGTTAATAGACCTATAACGACTATGCACACTATAAATATAGGAAATAAGAAATCCGCGTCCTCACTATTAAGATAAAAATGATATTCATAAAAATAAAAGAAAAATGGAACTGGAAATAAAGACATTATACTAATAATAAATTTTTTCATTTATATAAACCTCACTATATTGAACAAATAAGGAAATCAATATTTAGTGTAATTTTACACCAAAAATTGGTTTTTTCATATATTTAATAATTCTTATTTAAGACTCTATTATGTGATTCTCTACCCTCTTTTCTACTTACTTTAGGCAAAAATAAAATGCTGACAATCCACCCTAAATACAAAGGGTATTTTAATATTTCATTTGTTGAATACCCTAATAAATAAGGTAAATGATTATACCGGTTATATACAATCCCAATCCTATTTTGTTCAACATAAGTCACCCCTTCTTTTCAAGAACAAAATGTTTTGTTAATTATAACACTGCCTTTATTATACCATTTATTTACATATATTAATTTATGCAATATTGCTCACATAGCATTTTATTTAGATAACCGTTCGTTCAATAATTGCTTACAGTTGTCCGTTTTTTACGTTTGTGTTATAAAAAACTAAAAATAGAGTAGGAGGAGATTATCATCAAATTAAGAGAAGAATACACTTGTCCGTTAGAATTAGTACAAGATATGATCAAAGGAAAATGGAAATGTATTATTATTTGGCGATTACGGCTTGGACCCACATCTCCATCTAAACTAAGACGGGATATTAAAGGAATCACTGAAAAAATGCTGTTAGAACAATTAAAAGAACTAATGGATTTTCAATTAGTCGATAAAGAGGAATACCTTTCCACATATCCACTACGAGTGGAATATAGCTTAAGTACAAAAGGAAAAGAAGTATTAAAATCATTAGAAATTATGCAGCGATTAGGTATTCAATATCTCGAGGAGAAACAAATAATAGGTAGTCGTTAAATAGAGTACCCTTACAAAAAAGTGGGTAATTTACGATAGTTTTTTCTCCATGTTATCATGACCTCAACAACAACATATGGAGGTAATAACCATGAAGAAAAAATTTATACTATTCCTATCCATCCTTTCACTGTTAGCTATAGGTATACTAGCTGGATGCAGTAATCTAAATAAAAATACTACTGAATCCACAAAAGAAAAATCATTTGTCGTAACGAGTACTGGTATAGTAGATGGCGTTATTCAAGATCAATATGGACAACTAGGAGATTCCTTTAACGAGCATGGCATGCCGACTTATTCATTACCATTAAAGTTTGAAAATGCACCAAAAGAAACTGTGTCATATGCGTTAGTTTTAGAAGATAAAGACGCTTTCCCTATTAGCCAAGGGTTCTCTTGGATTCATTGGACAGCAGCTAATATTCAAAAAGATGAACTGAAAGAAAACGAAAGTCAAACAGCGACTGATTTTGTCCAAGGCGTAAATAGTTGGATAAGTCCTCAAGGAGGTAGCCAAAGTACAGAACTCTCTAGCTTTTACGGGGGGATGGCTCCGCCCGATAAACCTCATACTTACGAGATTCATGTCTATGCATTAGATACGACCGTCGATTTAGAAAATGGATTTTTACTGAATGAACTCTATCATGCTATCGAAGGGCATGTGTTAGCTGACTACACTTTAAAGGGTACTTACCCAAATAAGTAATTACTTATTATCCTAATTTATCTCAACATTATCTCAATTTAATTTCAAATAAGTCCGGGACTGTTCGATTTTTTGAGTCTCTGGACTTTTTTCTTTGCTCCTAGTAACATTGTTTTAAGAACAAATTGATTTGATTTTCTACGTTAAATCACTGAAACTTTAGCCAGCTATAGCAACAATTTAGACAAAAAGAGCTTGGCTAATAATTTTTTTGTTTTCATTACTGAAACAATATAGGATATACTTTTATAGTCCTGTTATTGGCACGTAAAATAGAAAGTTAATTTCAAGAAAGTTTTATTGGAGGTTTATTATGAATTACAGAATTATTAACAAACAAGTATTTGAACAAGCACAGCTTCGTTCGGTTTCAGATGTACCATTCACCGAAGAAGAACTTCAACATGGGATGAAAATTGCCGTCTCTAAAGCAGATGATACTTTAGCTTTATATTTACTAGATATCGAAGGTCATAGAAAATTTGAAGTTCGTTGGGACGATTCATCTGAAATTTTCAACGGTTGGTATTCAGCATGGGATAATTTCTCTTGGTGCCTAGATGTAGTAAGCAAATAAATAGCCTTGTGGAATAATATCAACTAGAAACGAACATTCTTTTGTTTTCAGTTGATATTATTTTATTTAAACTAGTATTTCTACTTTAGAATAAAGGGTTTCTCATTAAACTATTTAGTAGCAGCATTTGCAACTCATAAACAACAAATTTCTTGAAGGACTGATATGATGAAATTTTTTAAGAAGATTACATTTATCCATCCTATAAGAAAGTACATACATGTCCTACTAATCATTTTCATGTTTGCTCTTGTCGTTCCTGCTGGATTCAATCCACTGTATTTAAATTTAATCATGGTCCTTTTTGGACTCGTCATATTAAATCGTGGTTTTGATTACAAAGGAACGGACACTAAAGCTTATTACAAATGTTTGTATATGGGCGTAGCGATGTGTTTATTATTTATTGTTTTATTTACAAAAAATGGATAAAATACGTTACGCATGCCTCTCACTTTCCGATAGTCAGCAATGCACAGAAGATGCTTTTCTTTCATTCGTTAGAAAAAATACTTTAACTCCCTGTCCCTTTGTATAATTCATACGCAATTTGAACATATATGGAGTAACAAGGGAGGAATGAACATGAAAAAACTACTTTACATGTTAGTACTATTCACGCTATTGTTATCAGCCTGTGGAAAGAATGCAGAACCGAAGGAAGCAGCAGTGAATCAAGAGACATCTGTTAAAGATATTGTGGGCGCAACCGTTAAAAATAAATTTACTGTAGAAGAAACGAAAGGTATTGTTACTATTTCGATTCAGGATACAGATGTCAGAGAAGGTTCAAAAAACCAAATGCTAAAAGATTCAGGGAAAATATTTGCAGAGATGTCGAAACTAAAAAGCGTGAAAACACCTTCGATTATTTGGTATGCCCCATTAACAGGTGCTAATAGCAATGAAGAAATGACCGAAGTATTAAGCATTTATTTTAATGAAAAAGATTTTAGAACTGTCAATTGGGCCGACTATTCTCGATTAAATATAGAATCCATTGCTACTGAATATAGGGAAAACCAAGCATTAGGAGATTAAGCATTCAGAAGCGAGTGCAAAATGGAAAAAGTGTAAGATTGACTGCCATCAATCTTACACTTTTTTGCTCTGTTATTGTTTTTCGCTATGGCAATTGCTCCAAAGAGTACTTCTATGCCCGTACTCGCTTGCGTGCAGTATGCCTGCGTCTATTTTTATGCGTCAATCTATGTAATGATTGCGTCGCTTCATTGGCCTCTCAACCGCTTCAGACCTCTAGACAATCAAAACATTCATTTATATGCCCATTGTATTCATTAATACAATACGCCAGCCATCCGGATCTTCAATTGTTACACCTTTTTCAGCCCAATAAAGATTTTCAGGCTCTACTTCTGGATACCCCATCTGCGCCAAACGTTGCGCAATTCGTTGGATTGTTTCAATATTTGGCATATACAACACTAGAAGATTATCTTTTGTCGGTGCTGGACACGGGCTCCCCTCAATATGCTCGGTAAACTCCAAATGATAATTAGCATTTGGCAGGCCAATCATAATGCCATCGTAGCCTTGATGGCCTGAAAAAGAACCTATTTTTTCTAATCCTACCCCTTCACAATAAAATCTTTCTATTGCTGCTAATTGATTTGTAGGTCTTGCAACACGAACTTGTACAACTTCCTTTGTCCAATCTTTCATTGCCATCTCCCCTTTCAGGACCATTATATACTGGAAAAACTTGAGAGTAGAACGGTCAATAGTCTGAGATTTTAGCCGATTGCCAGATTATATTTGCTTTTTGTAATGGTGATTCCTTTTCTAAGTAATATTGTTCTGCCATCCAATATCTCTGTTTATACTTCTTCAATATTGCTAATTCATCGCCTATATACGAATCACGCTTTAGTACTCTTTCTTTCCTAATCTCTAAAGAGCATTCTAAAAAAACCGTATAATCATAAAATTGTTCCCACTCATGGCGCTGGAGAAAGACTCCTTCTATTAATAAAATACTATTTGGTGGAAATACGCTTTGCATATTTATGATAGTATTCGTTTCCCGATTATAAAAAGGAAGCGTTAGCTCCTGATAATCTTTATGTATTTTGGTAAAGCAATATTTTATGTACGCTATATCCCATTGTAAGTAATAATATTCGTACCATTCTTCATAACCCGTATTATAGCGTTTTTCGCTTTCTACAATGTAATCGTCAATATGTAACACATGAATCGTACATGCATTTTCTAGCATGCTCACTAACTCTTTGACAAAGGTCGTTTTTCCTGCCCCACCTAATCCGTCAATGGCAACAATAAATGGCCTTGCTCCTCGATCCGAACTGCAATATTGTTTCATTATTTCGTTTGTAACCTGCTGTAGGCAAAGCAATTCTTCACTCTCCTTAAAATTCAAATAACCAGCTTACCTTCACAAGGTAAACTGGTCTCTTATTAATTAATGGGATAAAGCAACATTAAATGAAGCAGCCGTTTTCGCTTTTACCTCTTCCAATGTCACACCCTCTGCTAATTCGATGAGTTGCATGCCTGCATCTGTAAAATCGAATACAGCCAAGTCCGTTATTAATCTGTGCACGACACCTTTGCCTGTTAACGGTAGCTCACACTGCTTTTTAATTTTTGATTCTCCATTTTTATTGACATGCTCCATCACCACGATAACTCTTTTCGCGCCGACAACAAGGTCCATAGCACCGCCCATGCCTTTAATCATTTTTCCTGGAATCATCCAATTCGCTAGATCCCCAGTTTCCGAAACTTCCATACCACCTAAAATTGCAAGATCAATATGCCCCCCACGTATCATGGCAAAGGAATCAGCGCTATCAAAAAAGGATGCGCCTGGCACGGCTGTCACCGTTTCCTTCCCTGCATTAATGAGGTCAGGGTCTACCATACTCTCCTCTGGATAAGGGCCAATGCCAAGAAGGCCATTTTCAGATTGTAATAACACATCGTAGTCAGCAGGAATAGCATTGGCAATAAGTGTTGGGATACCAATACCTAAATTGACATTCATACCATTTTCAATTTCTTGCACTGCTCTATTCACTATTCTATGTCTTGTATCCACCATCATGCTTCCTCCTTTTTCACTGTCAAACGCTCAATACGTTTTTCATATTTGTCACCGAGTAAGACACGTTGCACAAAGACACCTGGTGTGTGGATATGATCTGGATCTAGTTCGCCCACTTCCACAATTTCTTCTACTTCTGCAATTGTAATTTTGCCAGCCATTGCTGCTAACGGATTAAAATTACGTGATGTTTTTCTATAAATTAAGTTGCCTAGCTTGTCTGCTTTCCATGCTTTGACAAGCGCAAAATCTGCAACAATCCCTTGTTCTAAAATATATTCTTTGCCATCGAAAACCTTTACTTCCTTGCCCTCCGCAATAGGCGTGCCAACCCCTGTCGCTGTATAAAATCCTGGAATACCCGCTCCACCAGCTCGTAGCCGCTCAGCTAACGTTCCTTGTGGCGCGAGCTCTACTTCTAACTCGCCGTTTAAAAACTGCTGTTCGAAAATTTTATTTTCGCCAACATAGGAAGCAATGATTTTTTTTATTTGTTTATTAGCTAGTAATAATCCTAATCCCCAATTATCCACTCCGCAATTATTGCTTACAACGGTTAAGTCTTTTGTTCCCTTTTGTTGTAATGCTGCAATTGCCTTTTCTGGAATACCACATAAACCAAATCCCCCAACTGCTAACGTAGCACCTTCCTTAATATCTGCAACGGCTTCCTCAAACGAATGCCACACTTTCCCGTTCTCCATATCGAAACCCCCTAAAATTGCTCGTTTATTAAGAAAAATTCTACATCATTCTTGTTTTATAAGTAAAGGAATTAATTGGAATGTTATTTATTCTAAAATCGAATAACTGCATTGTTACAATGTTTCTTCCGATCGTATTGTCTTTAATAATTGCTTTAAAGCATAAGATTGATATGTATTTTTTTTCGTAATAACGCCAAGGCGCCACGGCATATGATAGTTCTGTAACGGTATAATTTTTACATTTTGATTCGTTTGCTTTGCCGCAATAGAATAAGGCAACAGCGTTACACCCAAATTTGAAGACACTAACTCCACGATTAAATCCCATTGTGAGCTTTTGTATCCGATAATCGGCGTAAATCCAGCACTTTTACAGGATTTAATCACATAATCATGCAACGTAAATTCCTCTGTAAAAATAATAAACGATTCATTTTTTAAATCTTGTAATAAAATAGTATCCTGTTGCGCTAAAGGATGCTGTTCATTTATATAGACAAAAAACTGATCTTCCACAAAAGATTGCACAACAAATTTTCGCTCGTCGGTAGGTAAAACGACAATCCCCATATCCACTTCACCATTTTCCACTAAAGTGCCTATTAACTTCGCTCCACGTTCCACTAGCTCTAAATGAACATTTGGATATTGCTGATGAAACTTACGAGCAATTTCTGGGAAAAACAACGTGCCTATCAGTGGTGGAATACCTAATTTTATAGTTCCTGTTTTAATATTTAACAAGTCATCTAGCAATATATGCAAATCATGGACTGAGCGCATAATTTTTTGTCCTTGCTTATATACAATATGTCCTGCATCCGTTAACTCTACATGTCGTGTGGACCGATTCAATAACTCGACGTGAAGATTATCCTCTAATTTTTTTATGCTCTTACTTAATGAGGGCTGGGATACAAAGGACTCACTTGCTGCTTTTGTAAAACTTCCATATTCCACCACATCCATAAATGCCTTTAAATCACGTAATTCCATTTAATGACCCCTTATTTATTCTTATTTGTTATAAAAAAAATTCTAAAAGTGTTTATTAGTAATAAATTCTACTCCTTATCTTTTAATCCTTCTTGCAAAACGTAACGGGAATAAATTCAAGAATGATAAGGTTTTCTTATATGTTCGATAATATTTAAATAGCTAATTTCAGAAGAGCTGTTCCAATTCTTTATTTCTATTTTACGTTTCATTTACTGTCTTTCATACCATTTTTATCTTTATTTACAAGCCACCCTATGTAATATTAGGAATAAGGGATGGTAGAAATAAAAGGGGGTTTACTAGATTGAAAACGTTAACAAAACTATCGAATGCTATTATGGAAAAGTATTTGCCTGACCCATACATATTTGTCACTATACTCACAGTACTAGTGTTATTATTAGGGGTCACACTAACAGATTCCTCTCCATTAGATATGGTTACTTACTGGGGAGACGGCTTTTGGGAGTTATTATCCTTTACTATGCAAATGGTCATTGTTTTAGCTGCTGGACATATTTTAGCGAATAGCCCTGTCTTTAAAAAAGGCTTATCAGCAGTCGCTAGTAAAATTAAAACGCCAAGCATGGCAATTATAATTGTGACATTTATTTCATTAATTGCTTGCTGGATTAACTGGGGATTCGGACTAGTCATAGGGGCACTTTTTGCAAAAGAAATTGCACGTCATGTTAAAAAAGTGGACTATCGTTTATTAATTGCCAGTGCTTATTCAGGATTTGTTATTTGGCACGGAGGTTTAGCAGGTTCCGTTCCATTATCAATTGCAACGGAGGGGCATCCTTTTGCAAATATTATGGGTGTAATCCCAACAGACGTTACACTTTTCTCTACATACAACTTATTTATTGTCATTGTCATTGTTCTGACATTGCCATTATTTAACCGTTGGATGATGCCAAAGGAAGAGGATGTCGTAGAAATTGAACCTTCTTTATTAATTGAGGAAAAAATAGAGCTGCCAAAAGCTGAAAATCATTTTGCAAGCCGTTCAGAGCGCAGCTACATTCTAACAATATTAATTGGTCTTATCGGTGTTATTTATTTAATTCAGCATTTTATTACAAAAGGCTTTGTTTTAAATTTAAATGTTGTAAATACGATTTTTATTGTACTGGGAATTATTTTTCATGGTACACCGCAGCGTTTTCTTGCCGCTGCACAAGATGCAATTAAAACAACAACAGGTATAGTATTCCAATTCCCTTTTTACGCCGGTATTATGGGGATGATGACCGCTTCTGGCTTAGCGGCGGTATTTTCTGAATGGTTTGTCAACATTTCAAACGACCATACTTTCTATTTATTCACATTTTTCTCTGCGGGGCTTGTCAACTTTTTTGTACCTTCTGGCGGTGGCCAATGGACGGTTCAAGCACCCATTATGTTAGATGCTGCAACGACTCTAGGTGCGGATTATGCCAAAACGGCTATGGCTATCGCTTGGGGAGATGCTTGGACAAATATGATTCAGCCATTTTGGGCCCTCCCAGCACTCGCAATTGCAGGTTTAAAGGCAAAAGATATTATGGGATTCTGTTTATTTATCCTAATCTTTACAGGAATTATCATTAGTATCGGACTGTACTTCTTCTAGTTACTATTGAATTTTTTAGAACCTCACAAAGAGCGTTAATACCGTTCTTGTGGGGTTTTTTGGTTTAGTTTAAGACCTAAGTAACCATTTTATTTTTTATAATGTCGATATATTAGACTAGTTGAGAGTTTTTTGAGAGTTTCATTTCCTATAATCAAATAAGAAATTTGTCATAATTTATCAAAGATTGGAGATAGCACAGATGTTGAAGCAATTGCTTGAAAATCGTACCGTTAATTTGGATTATATGGGTTTCTCATTTCAGCACCACGTATATGAACTACAAAATTGTGTAGAAGTATTAGGAATTGAAGCGAAGTGGCTACAAGTTGAAAATAATCAAATTGCAGTGGCTTATATGGACGATAATAGTATTTTTATAAAAAGTATGCACTATGGGAAAACAATGATGAAGTTAACAGATGGTATTCATGAAGCAAATGTACATCTATCTGTTTTACCTTCAGGAGAGATAAATGTAGAAGTTAAGCCTTACATAGGAAATGCTAATATTGTATCTGTTTATTTCCGAGCAATTTTAGCAGATACTGCGATTGCCATTGATTTAAAAGGGGCACTCAAAAATTTCCTCATTGCTAATCGGTTTATGAACGATGGGGACAGTATTTTGGAAGTACACTATCAATCCATGCATCCCAATGTCTTAAAAGATTCTTATGCAGGTAATTTTGTATTAGGTTGTCATCCTATGGGAGGTTCCATTACAAATTGTAATGAATATGCTTTGGCTAATCGCATAGCCAATTTAAAATTTACAAAAATCGTTATTTTACAAGATGGCGCCCACAAAATTATTGCCTTAAAAATGTTATTATCTTTCGTCATTAGCAATCGAATTTTCGTTAATAATGAGCTATCAATGGACTCTCATCTGCCGTTGTTTTAATTATGCTGGGCTTAATTGCTTCTGTTAGGATGTTCATTATTACTGTTAAAAAGACAAATAGTCTTCAGCGACGTGTAGCTGTCAATTGCAGCATGTACAGAAAATGATTTGCGTGCAGCCCCTCTCTCTATACAGAGGGAACGTCATTATAGCTACACCTATGTTCTATCAAATTATATAAAAAGGAATTTTTTTGATGCTGATTTTTTTAATACTGTTTTGTGTCGTAATCATAGGAAGCTATTTGATACGGAAAACGCTGCATATTAGAAAGTGCCGAAAGGAAAAGAAAAAGGTTATGGAGGAACGGCTTAAGCACCTTATTTTTACGAACACTAAGCAGCCACAAAAATAATTTTAACGTACTTTGTTATAAGCAAATATTTTTAAATACGAGCTATACTTTTTATTTCATTTCTCATTAGTTTAGTGTTAAACTATCTATTGTTATTTAAATGAAGTTATATTGAATATGATTTATTTTTATCTGTCAATATTCTGTTTATCACTCATTCTAGGAGGAGTTATGTATGAAACGTGTGGAAAATAAAGTAGCGCTTGTTACTGGCGGCGCGTCAGGCATCGGTTTATCCGCAGCAACTTTGTTAGCGAAAGAAGGAGCAAAAGTTGTTATTGCTGATTTTAATATTGAAGGAGCAAAAGAAGTTGCAGCTTCTTTAGTAAAAGAAGGTTATGAAGCATCCGCAGTGTTCTTAGATGCAGGCGATGCTCAATCTATTGAAGATGCAGTAGAGTTTACGGTTGCACAATACGGTACTATTACCGTTCTATTTAATAATGTTGGTTTAACAAACTTACAAAAAGATTTAGATGTTGTAAATATCGATTTAGATGAGTGGGATCGTCTAGTAAATGTAAACTTAAAATCAGTTTTACTAGGTAGCCGCTTCGCTATTCCTCATATGCAAAAAGCTGGTGGTGGTTCTATCATTAACACAGCTTCTATGGGCGCATTTGCAAGTGACCAAATACGTACAGCTTATGGTACGACAAAAGCTGGCGTCGTTCACTTAACTAAATACATTGCCACTCAATACGGTAAAGATAAAATCCGTTGTAATGCGATAGCACCAGGGTTAATTTTAACACCTGCAGCTAAAAACAACTTACCACAGGATTTACTAGATATTTTCACAAAATACAACGCCCTACCATACAATGGTGAAGCTGATGATATCGGCTACGCAGTAGTGTATTTAGCATCTGACGAATCGAAATTTATGACTGGTCAAACACTTCAAATCGAAGGTGGCCATTACATGGCAAATCCAACTATTGCAGATACAAATATTTGGGCTGCAAATCTACAAAAATAATTACCTTTTAAACTGATTGAACTAGCTTAAAATTGCTATTCGTGTTCAAATTTATCGATATTTATATCCTTGTTGTCTCAGGCTGTAGATCCATTCCGAAATCCGGAATTGTCTACAGCCTGTTTTAATTGTTTGAGTGCCTGAAATTGTTTGAGTGCCTGACACCTAACCCTTTTCTAATGCTAATTTAATGCCGAAGCCAATTAAAACGGTTCCTGTTAGGCCTTCGATTACTGCCTTTGTCATAGGCTTCTTCATAAAAGCACTAATTTTATCTAATAAATAGACATAGAAAACAAACCATAAAGCGGTTAAAGCAGTATAAATAAGCCCCATTAGTAGAAATGGAAAAAATGTACTGTTAGAACCGTCTACAAATTGCGGTAAGAACGTTAAAAAAAAGACTGCTACTTTTGGATTTGTAACATTGGTTAAGAAGCCTTGTTTAAAGCAAGATTGATGCGCATATTTGTTGTCAATTTGCGTTTCTTCATCGACAACGGATGACTGCACGGGCATCTTTTTTAACGTCCATAACGTCTTGGCACCTAAGTAACATAAATACACTGCTCCGACGTATTTTAAAATCGCAAATAGATAGGCTGATTTTACAATTATCGCTGATAGACCAATAACTGCCGCTAATGTATGAATAAATAATCCACAGCAAGAGCCTATAATCGTTTGTAAGCCTCCTCTTTTATTGATTGTTAATGTATTTTTTGTCGCAATAGCTGTATCAGGTCCAGGCAAAATAATTAACAAAATACACATCAGTAAAAACATCGGTATATTTTCCATGCTAACCCCCCATTCGTCTGAAAATTATAAAAATAATTCTATCATACGTAATCTGCTTGAAAAAGGGGCGGACTTCAAAATCTGTTACATTCTAATTATTTGACATATAACCATTAGGTGTTATATATTCATAACACCTAATGGTTATATTTTTAAAATAGAGGAGACTATATGATGTCAGAGCAACTGCAAAATATTGTGAAAACTGTTACGTTCAACGCGCCAATCGAGAAGGTTTGGGACACTGTTACAGATGCTAAAAAACTAGGTTCTTGGTTTATGCCCAATGATTTTAAACCAATAGAAGGGCATGCATTTACACTCCAATCACCCTTTGGCCCATCGCCCTGTAAAGTTGAAAAAGTAGATGCACCACATTTTGTCCGTTTTGCATGGGATACTGATGGGTGGTTTGTTACATTTGAGTTAAAACAATCTGGAGAGCAAACAGTATTTACATTAACTCATGGTGGCTGGAAAGAAGCATCTCATCTAATTCCAAAAGCAAACATGCCTGCTGACGCTGTTCGTCAAAATATGGACAATGGTTGGTCGATGCTTGTTGGCAAAAAATTAAAAGAGACTGTGGAAACTGCATGACGCAGCTTGCAAACAAGGTTGATGTTTTTCAAGCAATTGCTGACCCGACAAGACGTCATGTACTACAACTATTAGCATCAAGCGATAAACCCATTGCACTAATTGCTGACCACTTTACAATTAGTAGAACTGCTGTCGTCAAGCATTTGCACGTTTTAGAACAAGCCGAGCTAGTATCCGCCCAAAAGAAAGGGCGCGAAAAAATTTACACGTTACACACTGATCGGTTAAAAGAGATTGAAGACTGGTTACAATATTTTGACTTGTTTTGGAATAATAAATTGGCGCAGTTGCAACATATTATTGATAACGACGAATAGCGCAAAACTTAAGCCGCTGGGACAAAAGAGAAAAGGTGTTAGATTGATGGCAGTCAATCTAACACCTTTTTTGCTGCGCCGTTGTTGTCCGCTTCGGCGGTGCTTTCCGCTCAGCACAGTAAGCCGTAACCCTCGCTAACGCGCAAAAATGCCAACGTCTTACGCTGTGTGCGTTCTGAGCAGGAGTCACCCCTTCGCTACCAACAACTAGTGAACCCTTCTAATTTTTTTTATTGCAAAAGCAAGAATAGATAAGGTCTCCATATAGCAATACCTTTCCTCTGTTCCTTAAACTTTTTTAGTTAAGTCCCAGCCTCTTACATGTTTTTATCTCATATAAAATAATCCACCATTCACAATTTCAATTTTAATTTTTGCATCATATTGTTCTTCTAATGCTTTTTTCTCAACCTCATAACACTCCGGCTTTTCCTCTACATCTTCATAAAAGTAGTCTAAAACACGCTGGTCTCGTTGCCATCTCTTTTTTGCTTGTTCAGCCCATGTATGGTCATCCTGTTGAATAATTGCATCGATTGCTTTATCCAAGCGTTGAAGTGCACGTTCTGGCTTAATAATATGTTGTACATAAAATGCGTTTTCAGACTGTGTGCTGTCCCAATCGATGCTATTTATTGCTTCATGGAAATTATTATTTATCGTTCCTGTCAGTAAGTTAATACCAAAAGAGTACAGCATTTCTTTCGTTCGATCGCAACAATACGACACTTTATAATTTACGCCAAGCCATGGGGTAAGCAATACTTGCCCTATCTCTGCATCCACTTTTTGAAACATTTGAACAAAGGCTCCAAGCTCTCTTGTTGCTTGAAATATTTGATTGAGCCTGGGTGAGCCAAAATGGACAACTTCCCCGATTACCTTTCCTGACATTGCATTTTGCTCTGTAATAAAGGTAACTTGTGCAGGGTTAGGTTCGCCATTGGTTGCTTCTACATATTGCCAGTAAAAAGGGCGGTTCATAATTCTTTTATCCATAGCAATCGTTAATTGTACTGTTAAATAATGCTCATCCTCAAAGATCATATCACATTCATTTTCTAAGAAAAATTGTCGTAAATAATTATGAACTTGTTGTGGATACATGCCCTCTCCCCTTACAATAATTTCATTCACTTAGGCTTTCATTCCCGCCGAAAATGAAGTACATCTTGGACATTCAAACTTCATTAGCAACAATGCACTTCTACCAAAGCAAATTTAGACGGTTTTTTTGAAATTCGTTAAAATGGCATCTAGGTCGCCAACTACCTTTTCAAACACATCAATTTTTGTATGCAGCAATGCTAAAATATCTATTTCAATCGTATCTTCTACTGCAAGATTATAAATATGAACGTCATGTTCTTGACCTAGACGATGCACACGACCTATGCGTTGTTCCAGCTTCATTGGATTCCAAGGCAAATCGTAATTAATTACGTGATGGCAAAATTGAAGGTTAATCCCCTCTCCCCCTGCCTCAGTTGCAATCAGCACTTGCGCTTTTTCCTTAAATACGTGTTTCATGTAATCCCGCTTGTTTTTATTGAACTTACCATTAAATAAAACACTCGTAATACCGTGTGAGTGTAAATACCACTGCAAGTAAATTTGCGTTGCACGATACTCTGTAAAAATAATGACTTTATCTTTCGCTTGTTCAATAATCTCAAGCGTTTTTTGGGCCTTCGAGTTGACTTCTAACGCCATAACTTTTGCTAGAATTTCTTCTAACGCTTCACGTTCAGCACTGTTTTCAAGCATTTTAGATAATGTAAGTGCAGTCGCCTCTTTACTGCTGCACATTTCCTTTTGCAACGTAATTAATGAAAAGGAGGCTGTAGATGTTAGCGTACCAAGCAGGTGATACACTTCCATTTCTTCAGGGCTAAAGTGAATTGGCACAATTTGAACACGTCTATTGGTCCACTCAATGCCTGTATCCTCTCTTCGATTTCTTACCATCACTTGATTGACTAATTCTTTTAAATAGTCATCATGCTGTAAATCGTGCTTGCTTGCAGAAAATGCAGACTGGAACGTTTCATAATTACCAAGATGACCTGGTTTTAGTAGCGAAATAAGATAATAAAGTTCAAAAACATCATTTTGAATAGGAGTTGCCGTTAGTAATAAGCAAAACTTCTTCTTTAATCCTTGTACGAAATCGTATATTTGGGTTTTATGATTTTTTAATTTATGCGCCTCGTCAATAATAATCATGTCATAATCTTGCGCATAAATAAGTTCTTTATGTGGGCTTTTTTTGGCGGTATCCATGCTCATAATAACAATATCGTAACGCTCAATTGGGCAATTTTTTTTATACGCCATTGCGGGAATGTGGAATTTTTGATTCAATTCTTCTATCCATTGGTTAATCAGAGATGCTGGTGCTAAAATTAAAGCCTTTTTTACAAGCCCTCGTATCAAATATTCCTTTAAAATAAGACCTGCTTCAATCGTTTTACCAAGTCCCACCTCGTCTGCTAATATCGCTTTCCCATTCATACGTTCAATAACGGTTTGCGCTGCTTCTAATTGATGGGCAAGTGGTGTTAGTTTGGGCAAAAATTTAGGTGCTTGTAAACCAGTAAATTCCGGAATTAAATTCATTTTCACAATTTCATAGTTCATTTTGTACAAAGTCCAACTATGCCATTTTTCAGCATTATTTAGCCTATTTAAAAAGCCTTCTTGCCAATCGGACGACCTCTCCACTATCATGATCATCACCTCATGCTATTATTTCTAAATTAGGTTGTCCAAAAAAGAAAAAGCTATGACCATTATTTATAGGAATATCTCAGTAAGTAAGACAATCTTTTAATCGAATAAAACCAACCCTATTTTCTAGTCTTCGTAAAAAATACATATTTCCTTTGATTTTTAGTTCTATTTTTAAATTTTTCAAAATAAATTTACATTTATAGGATTATTTAATATTCTTTAGTAGAAATAAGCACACAACTTTTCACTAGATTTTAGTAATTGCTTTGAAAGACGGAAATTTTTGCTAGAATAACAAAAATACAAATGTTGAGGAGAGGGTTCCATGTCAACTAATAGTCTTTATCAAAAAAATTATTTTAATCGTTTAGGTGAATTCGCTAACCTTTCACCTGAATCGTTTCATGCCTTTGTTAAATTCGATACACTCGCTTTAAAGGAAGGGAAATTATCAGCTAAATTAAAAGAGTTAATCGCCATTGCTGTGGCTCATACGACAGGTTGTCCCTATTGCATTGAATTGCATATTACACAGGCTAAACAAAAAAATGCTTCAAAAGAAGAGGCTAGTGAAGCTATTATGATTGCTACCGCACTCAAGGCGGGTTCTGCTCTAGCCCACGGGGTCAATGCCTTAAACGCCTATGATGGCAATACGGATGAGGAACTATATAAAGAACAGTATTTTTTACGAATTAAAGAATTTTCTACTCTACATTCTAGCGCCTTTAACGCTTTTATTGACTTTGATACAAAAACAATGAAGGACGGGCTATTAACAGGATATGAAAAAGAACTCATTGCTATTGCTGTTGCCCATACTACAGGCTGCCCTTATTGCATTTCTCTACATGTCCAAGCAGCAAAAAAATTAGGCGTTTCCAAAGAGGAAATTGCTGAGTCTATTATGGTTGCTACTGCATTAAAGGCGGGTTCTGCTTTAGCCCATGGTGTCAATGCCTTAAACGCCTACGATCAAGTAGCCCTTCTTACGTAAAATATTTAGACTGTTTGTTAAAAGAGCAAGAGTGTTAGATTGACCGCAATCAATCTAACACTTTTTTTGCGGTAATCGTTATTATTCGCTAAGGTAACTCGCTTATAAATTCAATGTTTTTTATTAAATGTACGCTTTAAATACTTTTTGTTACACTATTGGAAAAAGAGGTTACTATGAAAAGAAAAAAAATCTTTATTCTACATGAAATTTACGGTGTAAATGATTTTATAAAAGATCAAGGACAAACATATAGTGATTCAAATACAAACGTAGAATGTATTTCTCTGTATTCCAACGGCAAAGTATTTTCATATAGTCAGGAAAAGGAAGCTTATCAATATTTCACGCAAGAAATCGGCTTTGATCGCCCACTTGAACGACTAACACTTCTTCTATTGGAAGCAAAAGTACAATATGATGAAGTGGTTTTAATCGGATTTAGCGTCGGTGCAACATTGGCATGGAGACTCTCTAACTTACCAATTCATCGTATTATTTGTATTTATGGCTCAAGAATACGTCAATACTTAGACGTCCATCCTACATGTCCAACATTGGTCATTTTACCTAGTCATGAAAAAAGCTTTGATGTGAATGAATTGAAAAAGGCAATAGAGCGATTGCCGTTTGTACAAACTGCTCAATTAAGTGGGAAGCATGGTTTTATGGACTACAACAATTCAAACTATTGCGACAATAGTTATTTACAGGCGCAATCTGTCATTCATTATTTTTTACATAAGGAACAGCTATAAGGAGTGCTTAGCATGAACCAAAATAAATATATTGAAATCGAACCTTATATTGAATCAGGAAATATTATTTATCCAAGCTTTCAATTTCCACTGCAACCAGACTGTATTATTGGCATTTATACTGACGTTGCTAAAATAAAGCCATTAATGGAATGGTTTTTAAAACAACCTAATTGTTATACTTGTTTGCGAGAAAGTGCTTTATATGAGCGCCTGACAGTGATGGAGTATATTCAATTTTGTTTGAAGCTTTATACAATTCCCTTGCACAATAAAGACGAAATTTTAAAGCTTTTAACACTTACCGAACACAAAAACAAAAAAATCAATAAACTTCAAAACGGTGAAAAGCAACGTTTAAAACTGCTTCATACATATCTTAATTCAGCACAAATTCAAGTAATCGAGGAACCATTTCAAAATCTAGATGAATTTTCAAAGCATAGCGTACAACAATTACTTACCGCTCTACAAAAAAAAGAAAAAACCATTATTTTACTTTCAAATAATTTGGAAGACTTGATTATTTCGAGTGGGGAAATATATAGATTAGATGCATTAGGTTTACATGCACTGGATGTAGAAGAGGATGAAATTGAAACAGTTTCCACACCAATCGACAATGCACCTATCCGCTTTGATAAAATCCCAACAAAGAAAAATGACAAAATCATTTTATTTAACCCACCAGAAATAGATTATATTGAAAGTGTGGAAGGCGTTGTAAGCGTATATGTTGCAAATGAAGCCTATCCTTGCACACTATCTCTTAATGACTTAGAACAGAAATTGACACCATTCGGCTTTTTTAGAAGTCATCGTTCTTATATCGTTAACCTCCAAAAGGTGCGTGAAATCATTACTTGGACCCGCAATAGCTACAGTCTTGCGTTAAATAGCAATGAAAAAACGGTTGTCCCTTTGTCGAAAAATAAACTTGCGGATTTAAAAGAAATACTCGGAATATAGTAGATTTCCCAGGAAATAAACGACTCCTGTCAGCTTAATATTTCTCCCTTGAAGGTCATTTTTCCGCCTTTCACCTGTAATTTAATGTCTACTTCTCCATCACACTGTAAAGTTAGGTTAACAACAACCACAGGAGGTTTACACATGGAGACAGTTATTGATGTACAACATTTAAATAAGGTGTTTAATAGGGAAACTGCGTTACAGGATGTTTCTTTCACGATTAAAAAGGGTGAAATATTCGGTTTTCTTGGCCCAAGTGGCTCGGGCAAAACGACGACTATTAAAATTTTAACTGCACAAACAGAAAAAACTGCAGGTGACGTTTCATTATTTAATCGCCCTGTTAGTGAAATGAAGAGCAGTCAAAATCGTCAACGCTTTGGCATTTTAACTGATAATAGTGGACTGTATACGCGACTTTCAATCGAGGAGAATTTATTACTCTATAGTAGTTTATATCAATTGCCAACTTCAGCAGTAAAAGATGCATTAGATTTTGTGAACCTTTATGCAGAACGTAAAAAGAAAATAAGTCAACTTTCTAAAGGGATGATACAGCGTGTGACATTAGCTCGTGCTATTATGCACAAGCCTGAATTATTATTTTTAGATGAGCCAACTTCAGCACTTGACCCTGTTAATACGCAACATATTTACAATGGTTTACGCAAGCTAAATGAGCTCGGGACAACAATCTTTTTAACAACACATGATATGAGTGAAGCAGAAATACTTTGTGATCGAGTTGCCTTTTTACATCAAGGTAAAATACGTGCGATTGGTTCACCAAAGCAATTAAAAAAAGAATTTGGAGATGAAACCATTACGGTCGAATTAACAAATGGTCACTACGAAACGATTCAAAATGGCGAACAGGATGCACAAAAACTATATGATTGGATGCAATCGAATGCAGTTGCACGTCTATACACAAACGAGCCAACTTTAGGAGATATTTTTATGCAAATAACAGGGAGTGATTTAATATGAACATGTCATTTACACGTATTCAAGCAATTTTTATGAAAGACTACAAGGAATTCTCACGAAATTATGCAGTATCTGTTATGGTTTTTTTACCCCTTATATTAGCGTTTGCTTACAACAAGATTGGCACGAGCAGTATTGATGCATACTTTTTACCAATCAACTTAGTATTCGCAGTTGTAACTGCCTATGTACAATGTTGTTTAATAGCTGAAGAAAAAGAAAAAAATACGCTTCGAAATTTAATGCTATCCCCTGCTTCACTGGCAGATATTTTAATAGGAAAAAGCTTGTTCGTCTTTATAGTTACCATTGTTGTAGTTAGTTTGGCCATTTTCCTTGTTGGTTATGAGCCTGCCAATCTTTTAATCCTAGCAATTGCCCTATTGCTCTCTACCGTATTCTATATTGCTTTAGGAACATTATGTGGATTATTTGCCAAAACGATTATGGAAGCATCCATCATCGTGATGCCCGTGATGTTTATTTTCTCCTTCGGACCGTTTGCCCTATCACTGGCTTCTGCCTACCCAATCTTAGAATTGGCGAAATGGCTACCAAGCTCACAGCTAGTGCTATTAGCAGAAGCTTTAGAAGGTCCCTACACAATGATGGATTGTATTATTCCAATCGTTACGATTACCGTTTGGTCGTTGTTAACATGGGGAATCACAGGATTTATTTATAAAAAATTAAATTAGGTGCCAGGCACTCAAACAATTTAAGTGCCAGGCACCCAAACAATTTCACTTACTTAAAGTAATTGATGTTCAAGTTGTTCGATTTCTTGTAATGTATCTGCATACCAAATACCAATAAATCGCGATGCTACTTTATTTTCAAAATAATCCCCATCATAAAAGGATAGTGGCACTAGAACACCTTGTTTAATACATTGCTCGATCGTTTGAAAAAATGATGCATTCTCCTCTACACCTTTTGATGCGTAGGAAGCAAATTTATTAACCGGTTTGCCTAACGCTTCATGAAACATAAGCATAGATGTCGAGCCGTTTTGACGGAAATTTAAATCAATCGCTTGCACATCTCCTGCTTCTGTTACGATTAAATCAAATCCCGCAACACCCACAAAGCCTTCTGCTACACCACGCTCCATTATATGGCGTCCTACTTCAATCACTTTTTCTGGTACTTTCTCTACAATAACATTTCCTTCATAAATGCCATTGTCATCTGTCATTTGTTTAGAAGCACCCAAATATTGTATACCAAGCGCTTCTGAATAGACGAACTGGCAACTATAATTATCCTTTGCTTGCAATAACTCTTCAATAATAATACTTTCTGTCCCATTCATTCGGAATTGACGTAAACCTTCTGTGAGCTCATCCTGATTCTGGCAAATAATAACACCGTATCCACCAGAAGTGGGCGAATCATCTCCAGGCTTGAGTACAACAGGTGGCTTCCAATTTTTCATTGCATCCGATAATTTATACAGCTCAATGTTTAATCGGCTTGGCACGTATTTACTGTCAATTAAATGATCAATGTAAGCTTTCGTATTAAGCTCATTAAATTTCGCTGCATCCATCCAATAACAATTTCGATTCATATCTTCTGCGTCATGTAAATACTGACAAACAATCGTTTTTCCTTCCGCACACCATGCATCCAATTGTGCTAAATATTCTTCTTGCGTTTCATACGTATACGGTTGCTCTATCCAAGCTAAACCAGCTACTTCGTGTAGCTTTTTAGCTTTTGCTGTTTGTGTTGCACGGTGCACTAAAACAGGAATATCTGCAATAGCTACTTCCCTTGAGGTTAATGCATCTAGTTTATGACAATCATCCATCATCCATGGATTATCGCTATATGGTGTACGAGGTGTATAAACAGCATTGTCACCATATATTTGTCGCAATGTTAATTTTGGCTTCAACATACTAGTCCCCCACTTTTCAAAAATAGATTTTAAATAATCTACCCTTGAATAACTAAAACCACACTTTTTTTGACAAAAACTAGATTATTAGACTACTAATCATCCATTTTTTTACTGATTTTCAATAAGTAAGAGGAAGAGTTAATGTATTTTGAAGTTACTCCATTTCTAACAATATTTCTAAGTGTGCCTTTACTTTTGGCCATTCTTGTAATGTAATACTATACATCACTGTGTGCCGCGTTGAGCCATCTTTACGAATCATATGATTGCGTAGAACCCCCTCTTTTGTAGCTCCTATACGTTCGATTGCCTTTTGTGAACGTAAATTGTCATGATCTGTTTTAATTTGAACTCGTTGTAGACCAAGTACTTCAAAACAATAGGTAAGTAATAAATATTTACAATTCGTATTGACCGCAGTACGCCAAAATGAAGGAGTAAGCCAAGTAGTCCCTATTTCTAACCGTTGATGCTTGCTATCTATATCCATAAAACGAGTTGAGCCGATAATTTGTCCTGATAACTTATCCACAATGACAAATGGATACTCCTTCATGAGGCTTTTGTTAGACAATGCATTTTCCACAAAGTTATGCACATCACTTTCATCCTCAATCGTTGTGGACATATACGACCAAATCTCTGGATAACTGCCTGCAGCCAATAGCGCTGGACTATCCCCTCTCACTAAAGGTCTTAATAATACAACGTTATTTTCTACCATGTTAAATTTCATTGTCCTTCACTCCTTTTTTCATTATTAAACAGGATTTTTGATATGATGAATATAACCAATTTTCAAAATTCCAACCATACCAAGGAGCTGTGAAATGAAATGGAACTAGCTATCTCCTTTATCGGAAATAAGCCTAAATATGCACAGATTTATGAAAACATTAAACATGCTATTCTTTCGAAAAAGCTTCTAGCCCATGAACAATTGCCTTCCAAACGAATGCTTGCAACAACATTACATGTTAGCGTTCATACAATAAAAGAAGCCTATGAGCAACTGCTTGCAGAAGGTTATATTTATAGTAAAGAACGCTCAGGCTACTACATTGCGCAATTGGAGTTTGAATGGCTCCAACCATTACAAACAGAAAAATCCGCTTCATTGCCTATGACCGAACAATCAGTAACCTATGATTTTAGTAATGGTCATGTGGATAAAGATACGTTCCCCTTCTCCATTTTCCATAAGTTAATGAAACAGCATTTTACTATTAACAGTTTATCAACAAGCCCATGGCAGGGAGAAGCAGCTTTACGACAGGAAATTGCCAAGTATGTTGGACGCTCCAGAGGTATTCATTGCGATCCATCGCAAGTATTTGTCTATAGTGGTACACAAAGCCAACTGCAAGCATTATGTCATTACTTTGGTCCACAAACGCATGTTGGCTTAGAGGAACCTGGGTTTAAACGTGTGAGGGCTACGCTACAGCAATGTGGTTTACCCATCTATCCGATTACTGTGGATAACTTAGGCGTAACGGTACCCCAAAAGGCTATTCACATGTTATACACAACGCCAGCTCATCAGTTTCCACTGGGGATGGTTATGTCGGCTGAACGACGTGTAGCACTATTACAATGGGCGAACTTAAACGAGGCATTTATTATAGAGGATGATTATGATGGAGAATTTCGTTATAAAGGGCTTCCGATTCCCTCCCTAGCAAATATGGATCAACTACAGCGGGTCATTTATTTTGGGACATTTTCAAAAACATTACTGCCGTCTCTCCGGATTAGTTATGTGATCTTGCCTCAATCACTCATTGCATCATTTTCTAGTTTTTATCAGGAACAAAAGTCCGTTGTGTCAAAAGTAGACCAGCTTGTACTAGCTGATTTTCTTGGACAAGGGCTATTTGACAAACATTTAGCTAAAATGCGTACGATTTATCGAAAAAAACAGCAAACGCTACTAGCAGCTATTGCTAATCATTTCTCCAATGAATTTAAAGTTATAGGCGAACACGCTGGTCTACATATTATTGTGAAACTACCAAAAAAATTATCGGAACAAGATGCTCTTCATCTTGCTCATACAGTAGGCGTTAATGTTTATCCTTGTTCGACTTCATTTCAATCCCCTCCTGAACATGCGATGATAATTATTGGCTATGGAGGATTGTCACTAGAACAAATTGAAGAAGGTATTTCCTTACTTGCTTCTGTATGGCATGCCTATTAATCATTATTCATTAATGTTTATGCATGTACTTGAAACTTTTTAAACTAAATAACGTATTCTAACTAAATGCATTCATAAGGGGAGTAGATAAATGGAGAATCGAGAGCAATTAATCAACTATTTACAAGAAATTGAAGCGTGGGAGAAAGACCAAAAAGGACTATGGTTTTGGGAGAGATTAGGGCGCATTCCATTTAAAATTTTAGATAAGATGACCCCTGCCTTTATTCAACAAAAACTAGCTTTACTTGTCGATGAGCTAGGAAGTTATATTCAATCTGGTGGAAAATATTTAATTAATGAACAAATGATGATTCAAAAAATCCGTAATCAGTCTTCGAATCCTAATATATTTGCAATCTCTGATATCGGGAATATTCCTTTAGAGGAGATGATTGCTCTTAGTGACAAGCTTCAAAAAGAACGCGTGAAATTAGCAACAGTACAAGGTGCTTCGACTGGTTTTGGTGGTATTTTCACATTGGCGATTGATATTCCTTTTATATTAGGAATGGCTTTAAAAACATTGCAAGAAATAGCCATTATTCATGGCTACGATCCGAATGATAAAATGGAACGTATTTTCATTGTGAAATGTCTACAATTTACGTCAGCGGATATTGTGGGTAAAGAAGCTATTTTAGAAGAGCTGTCCTCCATGCACGACAACAAAAACGCATCAGAAACGATGATTTCACAGCTTCAAGGTTGGCAGGAAGTATTTTTCACGTACCGCGATCAAATGGGCTGGAAAAAGCTCTTCCAAATGGTACCGATTGCAGGCATGATTTTCGGAGCATACGCTAATAAAGGCATGATGCAGGATGTTGCGGAGACAGGCATCATGCTATATCGAAAAAGAAGAATATACGAAAAACTAAATTAGTGCCAGTCACTCAAACAATTCTCACACAATTTAGCAAGAGCCAGGGAAAGGCTCTTGCGGTGCCAGTCACTCAAACAATTCTTACACAATTTTAATTAGGATTTTTCCTTGATGTTGACGGCTCTCCATAAAGGTATGTGCCTTTTCCATATCCTCTAAAGCAAACTCTGCTGCTATAGGCACTTGAAAACTTTCATTCTGTAATAATGAAAATATTTCTGGAGCTACTTGTTGCAATAATTCCGGCTTTAAAGCACGCGTCGTTCCTAAGCTAAAGCCTTTTACATTGCGGCAACTACTATGTAAGTCAGCTGTTTTTATTTGACCCACCTGACCACTACTGTTACCAAATTGCACAAGAGTACCATATGGAGCTAAGCAACGGAAACTTTCTTCGGTAATGGCTCCTGCAATCGAATCAAAGACAACATCGACACCAAGACCATCCGTATAGTCATTCACTTTGGCACTAAAGTTTTCATATGTCAGAACATGATGTGCACCTAGCTCATAGGCAATGGCAGCTTTTTCTTTAGTGCTAACAGTACCTATTATTTTCTTCACTCCACGCCTTTTTGCCATTTGAATAAGCATCGTTCCGACTCCACCTGATGCAGCATGAATTAAAATACTATCGTCTGTACCTAGTTGTGTAATTTGATGTGTTAACATATAAGATAAAAATAAAACAGTCGGTATAGCAGCTACCTTTTTAAGAGGTACGTCATTTGGAATGCGAAACACTAGCTGTTCATTTGCGACGACATATTGCGCATATGCACCATTTTTTGGGAAAGCAATCACTTGGTCTCCCTTTTGAAAACCACTGCTATCATCAAAAACCTCTTCTATAACACCCGCAACATCTAATCCAAGGATCATTGGAAAATTCGCTTTCGCTTTATTGCCCGTTCTATTTTTGATATCCGCAAAATTAACACTTGTATAGGACGCCCGTATTAGCACTTCCCCTTTGGAAATCGCTGGTTTTGGACAATCCACAAAAGTTAATACGGAGGGTGGTCCAAAAGCATTTATTGTAATAGCCTTCATCATTTTCCTCCTTCCTGTTATTATAAAATTATAACTAACTTTACATAAAAGAGTTATAATTTTTCAAACCGATAGGAGGAATGATGATGATGAAACCTAGAAAAGATACTTACAATGGCATTGACTGCAATTTCTTTGATATGAATAGTGACAAAATTTGTTTTATGTTCTCTGGTACAGGCTACAACTATGACAAACCCCTACTACATTACGCTACTTCTTTGATGCTTGATCTTGGTTATGATGTTGTTCAAGTATGTTATACATTTGAGCAACAGTTGTTCCACAAGCCGCCAAACGTTATATCTGAAAAAGTTTTTAACAGTGTCGATTCTATTGTGACCTATTATTTACAAACAAAAGCTTACAAAGAAGTTGTTTACATTGGAAAATCGCTAGGAACCCTGCCAATTATTGATTTTTATATGCAACAGGAGACCGTTTTACCTTCCCGCTATATACTGTTTACACCACTGCTATCCTTGGAACATACTATGCAAAACTTAATCAATCGACATTCCTTTTTAGCTATAGGAACAGCTGACCCTCATTTCTCAGTGGAAAGACTTAACCAACTAACTTCTCATCAGCTTACTATTGTAGAAACTGCAAACCATTCACTTGAAATAGCAAACAATACACTAGAGTCGATTAATACCTGTCACACAATATTAACAGCGCTCAAAGCTTACCTTCAAAAATAATGAATTTCCATACAATAAAGAAGCGTAAAATAATATTTCGTAAGACTTTTTACAATCTAACCGTTGGAAAATGTGATTGTCTCTCCGATATTAAATGTTTTACTCTTCTTCAATCCACCTATTCTCAATGTTACAATGATTTTTCCCTTATTTAATAATTCTTTTATATTCTTATTTTCTATTTTCGTATGGTTAATAATGATTTCTTCTTTATATACTATTTCATTCTTTGCTGGATCTTTAAATTGATAAACGGAACCTTTTCAATAGATGTCTTCCCCTAATAATTCACGAAATGAATAGGGATGTCTATTTTTATATCATCAATTTTATTAGAATACTTTATGTTTAGAGTAAAGTTTAGTTTTCTATAGATGTGTTTCTGAGTATTCTCTATATCAAATTTACTTAGATTCTTTTCTCTAATTTTAATTATTTCAGTATTAATATTTATGATTGGATTAAAGCGAGAATATGTAAAAATACTAAACCCAACTGCTAAGAAAATGAACAACAAAACAACTATAATCCGAATTCTCCTCACTTTATCACCTCCTAAGTCATTTCAAATTTCCTCTTTACGCAATATAATTCCGCAATTTAATATTCGAATCCTCTAAACATCCAAGAAGAGTCTTCGCTATATCAATAGCAAATCATTCATAAAGAAGAATCCAACAAAAAATGACCTGTAAATGCTAGACGTTACAGGTCATTTATTAAAAATTATTGTTAAAACTAATTTACCAAGCACGGAAATGAAATATGCGTTGTAGAAAGCAAAGTTGCTCACGGTATAAGGATTTCTTATACAACTTTAATTTTTTCAATTTACTAAAATCAGAAAATTTTATATTATAAGACTATGCAAACAACTTACATAGGAGATGATATTGTGTTAAAAAAGTTTATTTTTTTATTTACACTACTATTATCTTTATCTACTGCTTTTGCAATTGATTCAAAAGCCGCGGAAGTAGTTGATTTAGCAGAAGTAGTTGATTTAGCAGAAGTAGTTGATTTAGCAGAAGTAGTTGATTTAGCAGAAGTAGTTGATTCAGCAGAAGTAGTTGATTCAGCAGAAGTAGTTGATTCGGCAGAAATTTCACCTTTTTTTATTAATGATTTCCGATATAGAAAGACAAACGTTAGGACATACTTTGAATGGTCGGACTTTAAGAGAGTATCTGATAATCTAACGACAGGCGCTGCAGGCGGTTCTATTACATCATCTAACACCGTCTCTTTTCAGACAGAAGTGTCTGGAATAATAGATGGATTAGGTTATTCAAGATCAAAATCTATCACTAGCTCAATAGGATATACATTGCACGCTAATCCTAACACAACTGTTTATATGGGATATAGAGCATATTATAAAGTCGAAACGGGTACTAGGGAGCTTTATGATATAGTAACCGGAAAAGTATTAAGACGTAATACCTATACTATAAAGATTCCACAATATGGTGATTATAAATTAATAACAACTTAGCAATTAAAACAAGACTAGCTACTGGCTAGTCTTGTTTTAATTGCGAATAAAGGAAATATCCTAATTTAGAAAGTGAATATAATAAAAAAATAATCAATAAATTTCTAGATATTACATATCCATCAATCGCTAAATTATATCCTTTCGGTACTAAAATTTCACTGTTTAATAAAATATATATTGTAGATAAAATAGGAATTATTATACATAAAACGCCTAATAGTTTATACTTATTATCCATAATTTACTTCACCTACTTAACTTTTTGTTACCAATCTAATACTAATTAATCCCTCATCTTTTTGTCTCTCTAGAAACCCCCTTAGTAAACCACCATTTGAAATAAATCGTTTATAAAGACTATCGATATCTTTTACAGGATATTTGGAAACCTCAAAATAACGGTAGTATCTTTTCATGTACTACTTCTTGCAAAAGTGTAGACTAGAGCTAGTCACTTTAATTTTACACAAAAACTTTTTACATATCAAAATCTAATTAAAGCCTTGTCGAGTTATGTCTAAAGACTATTTTACATCTACTATTTGTTTTCGCTCTCCTCTTTCATTTCTTAATATTGGAATATAGATATTAAGTTTTGAAAATTTCTATAAAAAAACCCTTACAACTGTAAATAGTTGTAAGGGAAACGCTATGCTTAGTATGCTAAGCCGAATAATGCTTTAATGTGTGTGAGATAGCGAATGTTAGACGCTTCTTTCATAAGTGTTGCAGGTAGACCTTTAAGTTGTGTGTTGCTAGCACCAATAGTCGCAACTGCATCTTTACGTCCTAAGCTTGCAAGTGTACCAGAGTTAACTGCAGAGAATGTTTTCATCTCTTGGTTTTTGTATTGTGCAAATAAATTGTATCCTGCACATTCACCCATTTGCCAAGCAACTTGTGCAGTTGGCGCATAAAGTGGACGTCCGCCGTCAGCTGGTAATGCCACAGAAGCATCTCCGATTACAAATACATCTTCGTGTGATGTAGATTGTAGGAATTCGTTGATTGTTGCTTTGCCACGGTCAGCAGCAAGGCCTGATTCAGCAACGATTGGAAGTGCAGCTACACCACCAGTCCAGATGAATGTATTGGCAACGATTGACTCACGGTCTTTAAGTGAAATAACGTTACCATCAACACCCGTTACTGGAGTACCTGTGATAAATTCTACACCGCGTTTTGTTAAGCTTTCCGTTGCACGTTCAATTAGTACATCTGGAAGTACTGGTAAGATTTTAGGACCAGCTTCAACTAGCTTAATTTTAAGATCTGCAAAGTTTACACCGTGTTGTGCTGCGATTTTTGGGAAGTTGTCCACGATTTCACCAACAAGCTCAACACCTGTTAAACCGCCACCGCCAATAACGATTGTTGCATCTGCTTCATCTTTAGATTGTGCATATGCTTTAATACGATCTTCAATGTGTCGGTTAATTTTGTTTGCATCGTTAACAGATTTAAGTACCATTGAATTTTCTTCTAATCCTGGGATACCGAAGAAACCAGTTTGGCTACCTAAAGAAACAACTAATGTATCGTAAGATAAAGTGTAACCAGTATCTAGGTCAACCTTTTTAGTATCTACATTAAATTTCGTTACTTTAGCGATTTGTAAATCAATATCTAAACCTTTAAAGATTTTTTTAAGCGGTAGCGCTACTGCACCTTCTGCAATAGTACCACCAGCTAAACGGTGAAGTTCAGTGATGATTTGGTGCGTTGGGAATTGGTTTACTACTGTGATTTTAGCTTCATCAGCTGATAAATACTTACGCGCTGTTAATGCAGTTAATACACCTGCGTAACCAGCACCTAAGATGACGATTTCTTTTGACATGATTAATTAATCCTCCGTCCTTACGAATTGAATATATCTCGAACTTTATTTTGATTTACGTTCAGCGTTAACTTGTAAAAATGCATTAACAAAACGGAAAACATTTTGAACTTGTGGGTCTTTTAACATTTTCACAAGACCAAATAAACCGATGACTTCTTGGCTTTCAGAAGCGCGATCTTTTGCTTCAATAGCTGTAGCTGCAAGTTGTTTAGCCGATCCTACTACTGGTCCAGCCATTTCTGTTACAGCACCAACAGTATCACTTTTTAACACTTCGTCGGTTGCAACTGCTTGCGCAAACTCATATGATTTAGTTAATAACGTCATCATTTCAGTTAGCTTTGGTAATTGTTCAACTAAAGTTGTTAGAGATTCTTGCACCTCAGGCTTTAATAGTTGGTCTAGTACATCTAATTGTTCTTGACTCACAGTTAATTGTTCAGACTGTGCTTGGTTATTCGTTTCTGACATTTTGAACTCTCCTTTGCCGTCACTAATACTATTTTTTATATTGCCTCCATGTAAAAAAGACCATTAAGCGATCTTCTTAACAGTCGTTACAGCGGATATCTTACATTCACCAGTCACAAGGGCTGGAAAGCGAATTTCATGATTTGTTACATATTTTCCATTTTGCACAAAGCGCATCACAATTCCATCCTTATCTTATCTTGGTGACATTACATCATCCATTATAAGACTGTTTGCGCATTATTTCAATCAACTATGGCACAATCTTTGAAAAATAGTTTAATGGTAAACTATTTTTAGCAGTCTGTACTCTTTTTCTGTTCTTTTTGGAAGAAAAATCAATGTTAACCATGCGATAAAACAACTCAAACGCCATAAATTATGTTATTAGCTACAATTTTTCTCACTTTTCGATG
This sequence comes from Lysinibacillus sphaericus, assembly GCF_002982115.1. Classification (GTDB taxonomy): domain Bacteria; phylum Bacillota; class Bacilli; order Bacillales_A; family Planococcaceae; genus Lysinibacillus; species Lysinibacillus sphaericus. The sequence continues at coordinate 4,408,586 of NZ_CP019980.1, forward strand.
GATAACCAAAAGAAAGCAATAATTTCTTTTGACGCCAAAGATACTGTGTCAAAAAGCCTTTTTCCTTCACCATCTTTAAAGTAGCCCACTGACATTAGCGCCATAAACGTATGGGCAAAAAATTCTGCATTCCCTTTGCGAATTGTCCCTTTTTCCATTTCACTTTGCATCGCTCGCTCAATCGTTTTATACATCTCATTTTCAGAAGCATGTACTTCTTTCAATTGCGTTTGTGATAGATTGATGGTCGCCTCTCGCATAAAGTTCTTCATATCAATATCAACAGTTGCTGATAAATGGACTTCAATCAGTTGCTCTAATCGATCTCTAAATGGAATCGGTTGCTCTAAAATTCGTTCAATATGATGTCTAATTCTATGCATCATTTCAACTAAGGCCGATGTATATAAATCCCCTTTAGTTGGGTAGTAGTAATAGATAGTGGCTTTTGTAACATTACAGGCTTTGGCAACATCATCCATGGACACGTTTTTGTAGCCATCCTTAATAAACAGCATGGTCGCTGTTTCTAAGACAATATCTTTTGTAGGTTTAGCCTTGTCATCATGGCGAGGTCTTCCTAGAACACGCGGTGATTGTTTCAACAAGATCGCCTCCTTATAATGTGTAGTACTAAACATATTATAACATATCAATACTTCTGTATTGATTAATTAACCTTCTAGTATATATAATTAGTGTACATTACATGAAACGGAGGTTTTCTAATGAAAAAACATCCACTTGAGCAATGGGGCTCAATGGTAGCCAGTAAAAAAGGGCGTTTTCTTGCACTTGGATGCTGGGTATTACTTGTTCTCGTCCTTTCGTTTGCTTGGCCGCAAATTAATAGCATCGAAAGTGAAACGGGTAAAAACTTGCCTGACACCGAGATGTCCGAGCAAGCAGCAGCCATTATTGCTGAAGAATTCCCAAATGATGCAGGTACACCTTTATTACTCGTTTGGCATAGAGAAAGCGGCCTAACACCAGCTGATTTTGGAGCTATCCAAAAGGTTTATGCAGAACTAAATAGCAACCCTTTAGAGCATCAAACATTAGTTCCACCATACGATAAAATGCCACCACAGGCTTTATCAGCATCTGCATCTGACAACGGTTCTACAATTGTCACACCTGTTTTCTTTGAAAAAGATGTTGCCACTGATGTTTTACAAGAAAGTCTAGATACATTATCAAAAACAATGGATTCAAACAATGTTCAACTGGATCAAGATTTATCAAGCGACGCACTACATGTTCGCTATTCTGGACCAGTCGGTATTGCAACGGATGCTGTTAGCTTATTTTCACAAGCTGATGTAAAACTAATGATTGCAACCGTACTGCTTGTATTAGTGTTATTAATTTTAATTTATCGTTCGCCATTACTTGCCATTATTCCTTTAATTGTTGTAGGGCTTGCCTATGGTGTTATTAGTCCAACACTCGGTTTCTTTGCAGAGCAAGGATGGATTGACAAAGATTCACAAGCTGTATCCATCATGACGGTTCTATTATTTGGTGCTGGTACGGACTATTGCTTATTTTTAATTTCAAAATACCGTGAAATTTTACTTGATGTTGAAGATAAAGCGACAGCGATGAAGCTCGCTGTAAAAGAGTCGGGTGGCGCTATTATGATGAGTGCGCTTACCGTTGTTATTGGTTTAGCTACACTTAGTCTTGCCCATTATGGCTCATTCCAACGCTTCGCAGTGCCATTTAGCTTTGGCGTATTGGTAATGGGCATTGCTGCGCTAGTTGTTTTACCAGCAATTCTTGTGATTATAGGGCGAGTAGCCTTTTTCCCATTCACGCCACGTACAGAAGAAATGGCAAAAGCAAAGGGCAAAAAACAGCACAAACCTTCTCATAAAGTGAGTCATAAAATTGGACATTTTGTAACGCATAAGCCATGGATTGTTATTGCAGTCACTGTCTTGCTCCTTGGTGGCTTAGCGGCCTTTGTACCACGCATTCAATATACTTTCGACTTATTATCTTCTTTCCCAGAAGATATGCCATCACGTGAAGGCTTTACTTTAATAGAAGAGAATTTTTCACCTGGCGAGCTGGCACCTGTTCAGCTAGTAATTGATACGCAAGGCTCGGATGTTAATTTACAACAACAGCTTACAAAAATTCCATATATCGATAACGTGTCTGATGTACAAATTGGTACGAAAAATAATTCGATACAATTGTATGAATTATCATTGAATGCCAATCCGTATGCACAAGAGTCTTTAGAGCATATTCCGGAATTGAAAGCTGAAGTTGTTAAACTTCTTAAAGATTCTGGTATAAAAGATGCTGACTCACACGTATGGCTTGGCGGGGAAACAGCAAGCCAATATGATACAAAGCAAATTACCGAGCGCGATGAATCTGTTATCATGCCGACAATGATTGCTTTAATCGCATTATTATTATTTGTATATTTACGTTCAGTAACAGCAACTGTTTATCTGCTTGCTACAGTTATTATTTCTTACTTTGGTGCGCTTGGTGCGGGCTGGCTTATTTTGCACCATGTCATGGGTGCAGAGGCAATTTCAGGCTCTATTCCGCTATATGCCTTTGTATTTTTAGTTGCACTTGGCGAGGATTATAATATTTTCATGATTTCTGAGATTTGGAAGAAACGAAAAACGAAGGACCATTTAACAGCGGTAGAAGAAGGCGTTGTGCATACAGGTAGTGTTATAACATCCGCAGGACTCATTTTAGCAGGTACGTTCGCGGTGCTTGCTACATTACCAATTCAAGTCCTTGTACAGTTCGGTGTTGTAACAGCAATCGGTATATTACTGGATACGTTTATTGTACGACCTTTACTTGTACCTGCCATTACAACGGTGCTCGGCAAATATGCATTCTGGCCAGGAGCGCTCTTTAAAAAAGGTCATTAAATGGTGACAGGCACTCAAACAATTTAGCATTTAAAATCCCACCGACAGTTTGATCGGTGGGATTTCTTTGTCTATCTTAATTTGTTGGTTTTTTTAAATCCATCGTAGCTGCTGCACTTTCAACTTTTACACGTTTTAAGAAGAACGCTAGTATTAGTGCTAGTACCGTCACAAAAGTAGCGATTAAGAAAGAATGTGTAATGCCGTCTAGTAAAGCTGTTTGCATAATTTGCTCTTTCATTTGTTGCATTTGCTCCGCTGTTGGTGCAACACCAGATTGAGCTGCATGTGCTTTAGCCTCTGCAATTAAATCTTCTGCTGTTGATTTTGTACGGTTATTCATAAATGTAACTAATACCGCACTACCAATAGCTCCAGCTACTTGTTGCAAAGTATTATTAATAGCTGTACCATGTGGATTCATCATCTGTGGTAATTGGTTTAAACCATTTGTCATAATTGGCATCATAACCATCGACATACCAAACATCCGAATTGTATACATCGATACGATAAATGTATAACTAGAATCCATCGCTAATTTCGTTAAGCCGAAAGTAGCCATTGTTGTTATTGTTAGACCGATTATCGCTAATATACGTGGTCCAAATTTATCGAAAAGTTTACCAGTAATCGGAGACATAATCCCCATTGCAAGGGCACCAGGAAGCATCATTAAACCTGCTTCGAATGGTTCAATCCCACGAATTGATTGTACATACGCAGGGGTTAAAATCATCCCCGAGAACATCGCCATTGAAACGATTACGGAAATTGCAGAGCTTAATGCAAACATAGGATATTTGTAAATACGTAATTCTAATAAAGGCTGATCCATACGTAGTTGTTTAAAGATGAAGATAATTAAAGCAGCAAACCCCACTATAATCGTACCGTATACCCAAGGACTCGACCATCCTTTGTCACCTGCCGTACTGAAACCGTATAAAATTCCACCAAACGCTACTGTTGATAATAATACAGAAGGAACATCTAAGTGTACTTCACGTGTTTCCATTACATTGTCTAATTTCCAAATACCAAATAGTAGACTAATAATGGCAAATGGTATAATCATTTGGAACAACATACGCCAATCATGATGTTCAACGATATAACCAGATAATGTCGGACCTATTGCTGGTGCAGCGATCATAACTAAACCGAAAATACCCATTGCCGCTCCACGTTTTTCTTTTGGGAAGCTAGTTAGCATGACGTTCATTAATAATGGTGACATACTAGCAGCCCCTGCCGCTTGCACCATACGCCCTGCCAGTAACATGCCAAAGTTTGGAGCAAAGCCAGCCATAATTGTACCTATCGTAAAGATAGACATTGCCGTAATAAATAAATGTCTATTTTTAAAGCGCGTCACAAAGAATGCTGATGCAGGTACTAAAATACCGCTGACCAGCATATATCCAGTTGCAAGCCATTGTACCTTTGCATACGTAATACCAAAATCTTTCATGATTGTTGGCAACGCAACATTTAACAATGTGTTGTTAAGAAAAGCAACAAAAGCACCCACGAACAAAATAGCAATCATGCCATAAGGGGGCTTTTTCATTGTTAAGTCATTATTCATTTATATCCCTCTATTCTCTCTTGTTGTTTACGATAAAACTTATTTTATACTCGCAGTCTACTTTTTTCAAGAATTAAGATTAATAAATTTCAAAACGTTGATATAACAGCGTTTACATTGTAGAATACTAGTATAATAACTTTAAAAAGGTGAGGTCATGAATAAAAGAAAAAGACAAATAATTACTGCAGCTCGGGAACTTTTTATAGAAAAAGGATTTTTAGATACGTCCATTAACGATATTATTAGTGCAGCCAAAGTTTCAAAGGGCACTTTTTATAATCATTTTGTTTCTAAAAATGAATGTTTAATTGCCATTTTAGATGAGGGGCGTGAGGAGGCTAGTAATCGTCGACACGAGCTTCTTTATGGAAAGGATCCCACTGATTTAGAAATATTAACACAGCAAGTGGCAGTGTTAATGCATGTCAATCGCGAGCATAACCTCGTACAAATTTTCGAATCGATTTTCCATTCACGGGATAGTGAACTTAAAAAAATCCTTTTGAATTATCACTTACAAGAATTAGAATGGCTTGCCAATCGACTTGTCCAAGTTTTTGGTGAAGAAATTAGACCGATGAGCTATGAATGTGCCGTACAAACATTGGGGATGGTGAACCTTTCCTTACGTGCAGTCCTAATAGCGGACTACAAATATATAAACCGCGAAGCCATTGTACGAGTAGCATTACGCAATATAAGTGTCATTATACCAACTATGCTTGAATCCAATGAAGTCCTTATAAGTGCTGAAATGTTTAACGCAATACAAAACGTAATTAATTATCAACAAGTAAGTAAAGATGTCGTCATTGACCAATTAGCAGGCTTTACTAAGGGACTGTCAGAGGATGACACGCTTGAAGGTTTTGAATATGCAACATTTCTTTTAGAGGAATTGCAGCAACAAAAACCAAAACTCTTTATTATTGAATCCTTGCTCACCCCTTTCAGAAAAGCATTCGTTGGAACGGAACATGCTGCTGAAGCACGTGATATTGCCAATAGTCTATGGCGCTATGTAAAAATGCAACAACCATCAGAGCAATGTAAAAAGTAATCAAAAACCCCCGATTAGCAATGCTAATCGGGGGCTTTAGTGGTGCCAGTCACCCAAACAATTTTAACGATTTACTTTACGGTCTTTCGGGCCTACCCAGAAGCCAATTATAATACTTAAAGCAACCACTAGAAACGGTGCATAAAAAATAATAAATTGATTCACTGTAAAACCTCCTATACGTGATGATTCCGTTTACCACAAGCATAATCACGATCAAATACAAACCATTTCATCACTAAATAAAGTGAAGGTATGAGTAAAACAAGACCACCAATAAAGGCAATGACCAATGCTATCGCCATCGATTCATTTGTAAAACTATCATGAACCGATAAATATGGGTACAACAAGTAAGGATAATGAGAAATGCCATAGCCGAAAAAGGCGAAGCCAAACTGTACGACCAATAATATAACGGCTAGCCCATATTTTTTCTTAACGCCTAAAAGGATTAGAGTCATGATAAAAAGAACACCTGACATGGCGAATAGCCACCATAAATTCAGCATATTTTCATAGTGTGCAGGATTGTGCCCCTTTAATTCCACCATAATCCCGATAACACTTGCAACAAGTGGAATTGACCAGCCAAGTGCATATTTTCTCATTAAATCGGAAGCGTGTTCATCGTTCGCTCTTTTACCGTACCAAGTTAAAAATACTGCTGAAATATACAGAACCGCTACAACACTTAACAACACGATTGACCAAGTTAAAGGACTAGTAAAAAGTTTCGCAATTTCCAAATGAGGCTGATCCTTTACCATTGTTACGAACCCACCCTCGGAAATCGTCAATACAATGGAAAGGGATGCTGGGATAAATAAACCAGTGACACCGTACATTAGCTTATAGCCAATGTGTCCACTTTTTGCACTATAAGATTCAAATGCATAATAACTGCCCCGAATTGCAATTAAAATTAGAGAAATACTTACGGGTACTAGCAAAATTGTGCCATAATAGTAAGCTGATTGCGGAAAGAAACCAACAATACCTACAAAGAAAAAAACTAAGAAAACATTTGTAATTTCCCACACTGGTGATAAATAGCGTTTTATCACTTGTGATAAAATATGATCTTTCCCAATCATTACACTATAGGCATTAAAAAAGCCTGCCCCAAAGTCAATAGATGCAACGATGACATAACCAAAGAGAAATAACCATAGTACAGAAATGCCCAAAACTTCTAAGCTCATGGTTCTTCACAACCTTCAACTAATTTATGTTCTGCAAGTTCACGTTCAATTGGATTGTCACGGAACATCCGAATAAGCGCTATGATACTACCAATTGCTAAAACGATATATAAGCCCGCAAATAGAATTAACATCGTATCTACTTGCCCACTCGTAGTCGCACCTTCCGATGTTTTCATGTACCCTCTTAAAATCCATGGTTGTCGCCCTACTTCTGCTAACCACCAGCCCGCTTCTATTGCAATAAGTGCAAGTGGACCACCTGCAACAATTACTCTTTTAAATAGTTTAGACGAAACAAATTGCCAATTTCGCCATTTACCCAGAACATAAACAGCTGCCACTACAATTAATAACGTGCCAATCATCACCATTACATCGAATAAATAGTGAATATAGAGTGGTGGTTGTTCATCTTTCGGAAATTGATCAAGCCCCGTCACTTCTGCAAACGGATTATTATGCGCTAATACACTTAAAGCATAAGGTATTTTAATAGCGTATTTTATGTCTTCTCCATCCAATACACCAAATAAAACAAGGGAAGCGTCTTCTTCCGTTTCAAAATGCCATTCTGCTGCTGCTAATTTTTCAGGTTGATATTCCGCTAAATATTTGCCTGAAAAGTCTCCTACTACAAGTGCTGCCAGTGAAAAGACTAACCCTAATTTCATTAGTAAATACAGCGCTTTTTTATGATATACGTGCGCAGACCCTCGTAGCATGCGATAGGCAGCAATGGAAGCTAATAAAAAAGCTGCCGTCATATAAGATGTTACTAAAACGTGCGCTACCTTTGTCGGCATTGCCGGATTAAACATGGCTAGTACGGGCTGAATATTGATTAGCTCCCCATCCACAATATCAAATCCTTGTGGTGCATTCATAAAGGCATTCACGATTGTAATAAATACTGCTGACATAGAAGCACCAATGGCTACTGGTACTAATAATAGTAAATGTCTCTTCGGATTTTTGAAGCGATCCCATGTATACAAATACAACCCTAAAAAAATGGCTTCAACGAAAAACGCGAACGTTTCCATAAATAGTGGTAGAGCAATAATTTGACCAGCTAATTCCATAAAGTTTGGCCATAATAAAGAAAGTTGCAAGCCAATTGCAGTTCCTGTCACAACGCCAATTGCTACTGTAATAACAAATCCACGTGCCCAACGTCGAGCGAGTAATAAATAATGCTCATCATTATTTTTAATCCCAACCCATTGAGCGATCATAATCATCAGCGGTATACCAACACCAATTGTTGCATAAATAATATGGAAAGATAATGTTAATTCGGTTAAGGCACGGCTCCAAAATACAGCTGAATCATTCATATTTATACATCTCCTAGCTACTAAATATTCTCCCGACAAATGACATCAACATTATCCCAGCTATTACAAAACTAATAATGATTAACTTTTTTTCTTGGGATTTATATGCAATACGATTTTGTTGTTTATTTACCACACGAATCAACCCATTGATTCCTCATAAAATTGCATCTCCTTTTTCTTCTATGCAACCAGTATAAGCAACCCAACTTTTTAGAAATATAGGGGTTTTCCACTATAAAAAAACGACATTGACAACTTTGTGAATAGCATGACACTTTCTATTTACATAAAAAAAGATCACTCCAAAAACGAGTAATCTTCTTCATTCATATTTTGTTTGTGGCATTAACTAATGAACAGTCCCACCCCAAATAATTAAAAAACCGCTAAGAAGCATGAGCCTCTAGCGGTTTTTTAATGGTTAGCTTGTATGATTAAACATTGTTAGCATAAGGGCAATTTTTCAAGAAATTTTAATTCAAAGATAGTACCATTATTATCTGAATGAACGCATATTGTTCCATTATGCAAATCAATCAGTTGTTTCGTAATGGCTAAGCCAAGACCTGTGCCCGTTGCATCATCTGTTGTATTTGTACCACGATAATAGCGTTCAAAAAGATTGTCTAATTCATCTTGTGGAATACCTGGACCTTGGTCTGTAATCGTTAGCTTAATGCCTTTGTCTATATTTTGAGCCTCTACAAGAACCTTCGTACCTTCTGGTGTGTATTTTTTAGCATTGGTAATTAAATTATCTAAGATGCGCTTTAATAAAAGCTCATCTGCTTCAAGCATTACGTCCCCATATACTTTGATTGATACTTGCTCATCTGCAAATTGGGGTAACCATGTGGCAAGTGCTAATGATACTTTCTCGAGCTGGATTGCTTTATTCTTTAATTGATAAGAATACGTTAAATCTTGTATAAGTAAATCCATATAGTTGGCTTTTTCACGCATTGTATTCGCAAATATTCGCATCTCTTCTTTCGTCCATTCATACTCTTCGGAAGCAAGCATTGTAGAATACCCATAAATCGAGCTTAATGGTGTCTTTAAATCATGCGACAAACCCGTTATCCATTCCTCTCGTAATTGCTCGGATTGCTGAATTTGTCTTTCGTTGGAAGCAAGACGTTCAGATAAATGATTAAGCGATTCATCAACAGGTTGGAATAACTTAAATTTCCTTTTCAATTTACCTGTCTTTTGATGATGGATTTTATTATCACTTACTTCCCTATAATCGAACTGCGTTAGTCGTTCAATACGAGAGATTACATATACAAGGGGCCGTACAAATTGACGTGAAATGCTCATGGATAACAAAATAATTCCTACCAACAAAATACTATGCCCGCCAAAAAATATAGACACAAATAAAATCATTGCTTTATTAAAAGGCTCTTCAAATGGCTTATAGGAGGGGTTTGGCATACGTACTATTAGCGTTGAACCATCTTCTAATGACGTACTTTGCCTAAGCTCGGCCTGCTCAAAAATATCATATTTTTCATCTAGCAACTGCGGCTTATGCAATTTCTTATAATGCTCCCCGATTACCTTTACACGATTCCAACGCTCATTATAAATTTCAATCGCAATCTGATTAGCTTGTAAGCGTTCGAGTAGCTCCGAAGGGAATTCTTTCTTTTCACGAATCACCTGCAAGACCTCATTGAACATAGGCTGCAAAGGCGATGTAGGTAAAAACAACAAATAGTATTTGGGTATTTCCCACGTATGCATGCCTGGACGTTTAAGCGCCATAATTTCACGGTCCGTCATGCTACACAGCTCACAACTATCCCCTGTATAATCGACAATTTCCATGGCATTGTTCAATAAATATAACTGCCCTACATTTTCCTCTGCGCGTTTTTCTAAGAAATCGGCTATTTTTACGGATTTACCATTTTTCACAATTGCATTATCTTCGATTTCAAAAGAACTCATCGTATGGATGTTATCACCGACTCGTTCATTTATAAAAAGTCCAAAAACCACTAAACTAATAATGAAGCCCAAAATGATAAGTAAATAAAATATGATAAAGTAGGATACAAAACGCAGTGATAATTTCCCTGCCGGCTTCATACTTGATCATCTCCAACTAATTTATAGCCAATCCCTCTCACCGTAATAATGCAAGTTGGTTTACCAGGATTCCTTTCTATTTTTTCACGTAACTTGCGAATATGAACCATTACCGTATTATCGTCAAATAAAAAATCGCCCCACACACGTTCATAAATTTGTTCTTTCGATAATACTTGCCCCTCGTTTTCACATAAATACTTCAATAAGTAAAATAAACGACCGCTAATCAATTCCTTTTTTCCGTCTACAGTTATTTCTGCTGCATCTATATCAAAAGTAAAACGGCTACATGTGTAAACGTGACTTCCAGATACATTCTTTTGCTTCATATATCGAGTAAATTGGACTTTTACCCTTGCTACTAGCTCAAGCGGATTAAACGGTTTCGTAATATAATCGTCTGCGCCATTCATAAACCCTCGAAGTTTATCTGCATCACTGCTCTTGGCTGTTAAAAAAAATAGCGGTGCATCACTTTGCTTTCGAATAACTTCCGCCAAATCAAGCCCACTACCGTCTGGTAGCATAATATCTAATAAGTAAAAATCAAAAACATTTTGCTCGATCGCTTTTTTCCCATCTTCTATCGTCGTGCATAACGTAATGTTTACAAAACCTTCTTTTCTTAAAATAATTTCAATCATTTCCGCAATGGCACGTTCATCCTCTAACACAAATATCGCCGCTTCTTGCACCTTGTCACCTACTTTTAAGATTACTTTAAGGTAGTCGTTAATTCACGATAAGCTTTCCCAACTACACTATATATAAGTTAACCAATAAAGGAGTTAAAAGGCAATGACAGCACATCGTGTACGCTTCATCGATGCAATGCGTGGATTTAGTTTATTTGGTATTTTAATGGCCAACTTGCTCATTTTTCAGTATGGAATGTATGGCAAAGAAAAGTTAAGTGATCTTTCCTTTCTTGATACAGGGGCTTTATATTTTGTAAAAATATTTATCGAAGGCTCATTTATGCCGATTTTCACTATATTGTTCGGCTATTCCCTTATTAAAATGATACAGTCCGTTCGCAATAAAAAAGGCAAAAGTCGCTGGTCTATTTTACGTAGAGCGATAGGATTAATCGTTTTAGGCGGACTTCATGCAACATTTTTATGGGAAGGTGACATTTTACTGTTTTATGGATTTATTACATTATTTTTAATTCCATTTATAAATCGCAAACCAAAAACATTAGTTATTTGGGCTAGCGTATTGTTTGTATTAACAACCGCTTTAACTTATGGTTCAGATGAAATATCAGCAAAAGATGACAAAGAAATGGCCGTATATATTGATAAAGCAAATACTACCTATGCAAATGGCAGCTATCAAGAAATTTTCGACTTTCGATTAAACGTCATGCCTCCTGACATAGATGACCCAGTTATGATTTATATAATGATTTTATTTGCACCATTATTTTTTGCACCATTATTTCTTTTAGGTATGGGGCTAGCGAAAAATCATGCATTTGAAAATATGCAAGATGAAAAGAAATGGTATATCCTCGGCTCATTATTTGTTCCAATAGGCATCACTTGTAAAAGCATTAGTTTTATCGATAGCCCATTTTCTTCTATGTTGCTCGTAGGTGGCTCAATGGTGTTAGCAGTTGGTTATATTTGTTTGGCCGCTCTACTATTTCATTTCCGACCTATTCAACGTCTGTCTATCGCTTTTGAAAGTGTGGGGAAATTATCGCTTACCAATTATTTATTACAAACGGTGATTTGTACGACCGTGTTTTACGGTTATGGACTAGGTTTATTTGGCAAATTGGGCGTTTTTGGCGGCGTTATTTTGGGAATTGCAGTATATAGTTTGCAATGCATTTTAAGCATTGTTTATTTAAAGAAATTTAAACGAGGCCCATTTGAAGCGTTGTTACGTATGTGGACAAATTGGTCTTGGACTGGACGCATTAAACAGAAAGGGAGTATGTCCTATGAATAGTGAAACGAAAGAAGATTTCTCAGACACTTGGTGGTTTCTTGGCATTTGTGCAACAGCAACTGTAGTCTTAACAATTTTTGCATTTTAAGCGTCATTATTTTCTTGGGAACTACCGTAAAATAAATAAATATATGGCATCACACCTGCTAGATTTGTCATTCGTGTTCATACGTCCCCTGCTGTATACTTGATACATACAAACAGCTTAGGGGGCGTTTTAGTGCTTCAGCGAATAATTATTACAGGCTATAAACCACATGAGCTTGGCATTTTCAATGATAAACATCCTGGTATCTCCATTATCAAAAAAGCTTTAGAAAATCGCTTGAGAAATCTTTTAGATGAAGGTTTAGAATGGGTCATTATCAGCGGACAACAAGGTGTTGAAACATGGAGCGTAGAGGTTGTCTTAACATTAAAAGAGGAATTTCCTGACTTAAAATATGCAGTTATCACACCATTTTTAGAGCAAGAAAAAAATTGGCAAGAAATGAAACAAGAAAAATATTTGTCACTAGTAGCACAGGCAGACTTTGTAACAAGTGTCACGAAAAAGCCGTATGAGGCTCCTTGGCAGTTTACAGAGAAGGACAAGTTTATTATTCAAAATTCGGACGGTTTGTTACTTGTTTATGATGAAGAAAACGAAGGCTCTCCGAAGTATATCAAGCACTTGGCAGAAAAATATATGGAAACCCACGACTATACGCTTCTAACCATTAATTCCTATGATCTTCAAGTAATCGCAGAGGAAATGCAACAGCAAGATTGGTAGATTACCCTATCCCTCCCCTACAAGTTACATTTCTTCATTCTTCACTATAGATAAATATTGATATAATTTTCTGACAATTTTATAATAGAGAGAATAGTTAGGAATCTTGAAAGGAGCTGTTGACATTTGAATAGAAAAATCGAAATGACCCTTGAGTCTTCACCAGTGAATGTCTCACACGATACGTATCGCCGAGAGTGCCAGTATACACGAGGAATTCATATTGAGGAACAGGAGTTTAAAGCCATTTTAAACTCGATGTGCCACGATTCGCGCCTATATTTTGATTTTCACAATCCACGTAAAGAGGTGAAAAAGGGAACTTATTTAAATGGACACTCCGGTTTAGCACGAAATATTTATGATTACTATAAAATTCATTACAACATTGAAGTAACTGACATTATAAACGGCAAAGACTTTTATGTAAAAATTATTTAACTGGGTGCCAGTCACTCAAACAATTCTCAAACAATTATCCTGAAAAACAAAAACTACACCATTACTTGTCTAGCAAGTTAGGTGTAGTTTTTAGTTTGCCAATTAATATCTTATTTCCACAATCCGTTTTGCACCATTTTTTCTTTATTACGGAAAGCAACTAAGACAGAAACAATATTCATGATTAACATAATTACAATAATATATAAAACAGCTGTGTAGCTTCCTGTGAAATCAAAAATATAGCCATACGCTGGAAGTGCAATAATTCCCGCTACTGCCAAACCGATTGAAACTGTCGAATAGATTTGACTGTAATTTTTATTACCAAATAAAGCAGAAGTAATAGCAGGCGCTAATGTTCCAATACAAGCTGTGACAAATCCGAAAAGACCAACAGCTACAACGATCGCAATTGTACTTTCAACAAAGAAGAGCAATAAAATCATAGACACTAAACCAATAGACATGGCGATAACAGTCGTATTTTTAGCACCAATTTTATCAATTAAATAACCGAAAATAATTGACCCTAACAGTACACCAACCATTAAAGCAGCCATCACATTACCAGTAAACTTCACACTAAATCCTTGATTTACAAGGTATGTTGGAATATGGATTGAAAAACTTGCTATTGATGTAATAATGAAGAAGAACAGAATTAACAATGAAAATGACAACGATTTTTTAGCATCCGCAAACGAAATTCCCGTATTGCTAGTATCCGTTTCTACTTTCTTCTCTACATTGTTATTGTCCACTGCACCATAAGGTAATAGCCCTTTTTCTTGTGGTGATTTTCTTAAAAATAGCATAATTGTTGGAACGATAATTATAATCGCTGCAACACCTACAATAATATATGCACTTCTCCAACCTTGAGTGGCAATTAAGTTACCAATTAAAGGTTGTGTAAACGCCCCGATTAAACCACCAGAAGCAGTAATAATACCTAATGCTAGTCCACTGCGTTGTTTAAACCATTGATTGACTAAAACAGGTCCTGCCAATACTGTAATTAATACGCCACCAACAGCTAATGGCATTGCAAGGATATACCATCCCCATACAGAGCTCATCATACCGAATAAAGCAAACGCACCCGCTTGTAAAATAATTGCAATGCTAAGTAACATACGTGTATCATACTTCGCCATTAACTTCCCGCCAATCGGTAAAAATACCATTGTAACGATAGATGAAATACTTAGATATAACGTTAAATTACCCAGACCTACACCAATGTCTTCAGATACTGGTGATAGGAATAGTCCTGCCGAACTGTTTAATCCTGACTTTGCTAAACCAACTGAAATACATAAACCTAGTAATACTAGCCATGCAAAGTGAAGCCTTTTCTTATTAGCACTCATTTCTCTATTTCTCCTTTTATATAAACGACTTTATTTTACACAAAACGTCAAATTTCGCCATTTGGATACCAATTGGCACATATGCAATGATTGAAAAGATATTTTGTTATATATTTGCATTACTTAACTTGTCCATTAGCTTAAGCTATTGCACATGGTTCAAGTAAGAACTACTTCATAAAAAGAATGAACGGCTTCCTTGTTTAAAGAACAAATGCAGAGGAATCCTTGTACATAGATTGTCTCCAAAAAGCTACTACTTTCTTTTTATTAAGTCTGCGGTAGCTTACTTGTCATAATTCTGCAAGCGAATTCGCAGTTGACCATTTATCCTCTAAAACCGCGCTGTATTAGACTTTATCCTGCTTTCTTGCCACATAATCACCTCCAATAAATGTGAAACTTTTGTGACCTGCAATTTATTTTAACATTAAACTGTTTAATATTAAATTAATTAATTTCACAGAAAATTTATTTATTGAACGAGAAATACTTGCCATAACATTTTCTCTCTAATTGAAAATTTATTTTTGCAATTTCAATATTGATTACGTAGGTAGTTCTAACTAACATCAGTAAAAATTGAAAATAATTCTTTACTACTTCCAGTTAAAATAACTATAATCAATCTTAATAACTAGTTTAAAGGTAAACAATCCCCTTAATTAGTGATTAATTACTATTTAAAAATAATAAATTAAACAGGAGGTCTTCAGTGCAATATGATTGAGCAATTAAAATTAATGGACTTGAAAAATAAAAACAAGCTGATGCTTTTCACTTATTTAGCTTCGACAATTTTAGGTTTACTCGGTACATTATCTTTAAAACCGGATTTTTGGATTATCTTTTTCTATAGTGTTCAAATAATTTTTTATCCTTTGTTATACATAGTCAGTAACCGATATAAAAAAGAGTATGTCTTCCCCTACTTGATAGTAATCATTATGAATATCTTTAATATTAGTTTAGTCATGATTTATGGTGGGGAATTATCCACTGCTCTTTCTATTTTTTTCTTTGCTATCTTCTCTGCTGTTCAATTTAATGCCAAAATATTTAGCATCGGCTATAGTTTAGGATTTATAACGCTTGGTTTAATTTATCTCTTCCCTAAACCTGAATTTGCTAGTGAAAAAATGACTTCTTTTGTTATCATTTATTTGTTTATTGGATTTCTGTTAACAATCTTAATACGTATGAATCAAAATCAATTTAAAAAGTTACAAGCTTATAGTGAAATCGCAGAAGCTGATGCAAAAACAAAAGAAGAACATAAACTTCATTTAGAACGGGAAATCGCTATTATTGCTGAAAGCATTAGTAAAATTAACGAAAAAGTTCAATTTGGTTTAAGATCGCAAGAGGAAATTCAACTAGCCATGAATGAAGTTTCATCAGGGAGTATGTTACAAAGTGAGCAAATATCTAAAATAGCGGACAGTGCACAAAGTAACTTAGCAGCAATCCATTCTATGAATGACATAACAGTTCGTTTAATAGATGACTCTATTCAATCTAGCAACTTAGCGGTTGAAGGACAAAATAAAATAAATCATCTTACAACAGAGATGAATAGTCTGCAAAATGTGATAACCAACTTAAGTGAAAACTTTAAAACTTTAACGGAAAAAATTGAAGAAACAAATCAGTTTGCCAATGATATTCAACAAATAACAGAACAGACAAATTTATTGGCATTAAATGCTTCTATTGAGGCGGCTCGTGCTGGGGATGATGGAAAAGGATTCTCTGTTGTGGCGCAAGAAATACGAAATTTAGCGGATTTAACGAATAATCTTACTGTCAAAATCAGTGAAAATTTAACGGATGTCAATACAACGAATAAATTAGCACAGGTGAACATGACAAAAAGTAGCGACACATTGCATCAAAGTGTCGAATCTACAAAGTTAGTTAATTCAAACTTTATTCAATTAAGCGATATTTTACATTCATTAAAAATAAAATTTAATGAATTTGAGCATTTATCAAATGAAGTAGCTGTGAACAGCAAAAATGTTGACTCGTCGACAAATGATTTTGCTGCCATTATTGAGGAAGCCACTGCCACCTTACAACAAATGAATGCATCAATTGAAAACATCACAGCTGACAACCATATTATTGCAAAGTACATTGATGACACCGCCAAAAGCACTGAAAACATAAAAAATACTTATTGACTGTACAAAAGAGAAAAAGTGCTAGATTGACTTCAATCTAACACTTTTTTGCTATGTTTGTTATGTTCGAAACTTATTTTTACAAGCCTATAAGTCCGAAACTTGTGCACTAACCGCTTTATTATTATACATTTCTGTATCCAACTCTTTCGTTACACGTGCTGTGGTAACACCTGCTGTCATTGACCCACTTACATTTAGAGCCGTACGCCCCATGTCGATTAATGGCTCAATTGAAATCAAAATACCGGCAAGTGCAACTGGTAGGTGAAGCGCTGATAGCACAAGGATAGCTGCAAATGTTGCACCACCACCAACACCTGCTACACCGAACGAACTTATTGCTACCACTGCAATAACTGTAATGATAAATACAGGATCAAGTGGATTAATGCCGACAGTTGGTGCAATCATAATTGCAAGCATTGCAGGATATACACCAGCGCAACCGTTTTGACCAATTGATAAACCAAATGAACCTGCGAAGTTTGCTATCCCCTCTGGTACACCGAGTCTACCAGTTTGCGTTTTAATATTCATAGGTAAAGTCCCCGCACTTGAACGTGAAGTGAAGGCAAATAACAGTGTTTCAAGTGATTTTTTTAAATACGTAAACGGATTTAGACCGCTTAATGAAATAATTAGTAAATGAACAAGGAACATAATAATTAACGCAACGTAAGAAGCAATAACAAATTTACCTAAGTTGTAAATTGCCCCAAAATCAGATGTTGCGACCGTGCGTGCCATAATGGCTAAAATACCATATGGTGTTAAGCGTAAAACAATTGTTACAACACCCATTACTAATGCATGCACTGCATCAATGCCTTTTTTAATGGTTGCAGCCATCTCACTATCTTTACGTGCGACACGTAAATAAGCAAAACCTAAAAATGCTGCAAATATAACAACTGCAATTGTAGATGTTGAACGAGCACCTGTTAAATCAAGGAATGGATTCGCTGGGAATAATTCTATAATTTGCGTTGGTAAATCAGGTGCAGTCATGCCCGTTGTCTTTTCTTCTATATATGCCCCACGCTCTGTTTCAGCGTCGCCTTGCATAATTTGAGTAGCATCTAAATCAAATATTGTAGCCGAAAGAATCCCTACTGCGGCTGATACTGCTGTAGTACCGATTAAAATTGCTAAAATTAAAGCGGCCATTTTGCCAAAATTTTTGCCAATTGTCATTTTCGTAAAGGCAATCAAAATAGAAATAAATACTAGAGGCATTGCCACCATTTGTAACAGTTTCACATAACCCGTACCAATAATGTTGTACCAAGATGTTGTCTTGGTTAAAACTTCTGAGTCAATACCGTAAAACAATTGCAGCCCTAGACCTAGTGCGATACCTAAACCTAGACCAGCAAAAACACGATTTGAGAATTTCACGTGTTTTTTATTCATAATAACTAAAATTCCAACGCAGGCAAGTAACAGTGCTACGTTCAGAATGACTTGTAAAGTTGACAATAGAAAGCCTCCTAAGATGTTTTATTAGAATGTAAATCGAATTATATACCTATAATACCTATTATTCAAGTATGTTTTATTAAGATTAAGATTTTTAAACATGTAAGCGGTTCAATTTCTTTGATTTAACAATTGAAAAGGACTAAAATCAAATTAGTTTAATAGTAAACTTATATTGAAAGAGGGGAATAATTATGGGTAAATTGCAAAATAAAGTGGCTATTATTACAGGTAGTGGAGCAGGAATCGGTAAAGAAATTGCGCGTAAATATGCACAAGAAGGGGCAAAAGTTGTTATTGCTGACTTCAATGAGGACGCATTAAATGCTACTGTGAATGAGTTTAATGAAGCTGGTTTTGAGGCATTTGGTGTCAAAGTAAATGTTGCGGTAGAAGAAGATATTCAAAAAATGATGGCTACTACGGTGGCTCATTTTGGTCGTATAGATATTTTAGTCAATAATGCCGGAGTTGGTGACAATATGCAGGCGGCGGCAAATGTTGAAGATGCGGTTTGGCAACGTGTGATGGACATTAATGTAAGTGGTGTGATGCGAGCTATTCGACAAGTATTACCAATATTCATTGAAAATGGCGGTGGAACAATTGTCAACATTGCTTCCATTGCTGGATTAACAGGTGGTCGCGGTGGACTAGCTTATACTACAGCGAAACACGCAGTTGTAGGTATGACAAAAAATATTGCCTCCCACTACGGTTCACAAAATATCCGTTGCAACGCAATTGCACCTGCACATGTAGAAACTGGCTTTGCAGCAGCCATGACGAATGTAGATCCATTTGGTATGCAACAATCTGTACGCGGTGTGCAACTTATGCCAAAAGCTGGTCAAGTTTCAGATATTGCTAATATTGCCCTATTTTTAGCTTCTGAAGATTCCGGCCTTATTAACGGTGTCGCTTTAGCGGCAGATGCTGGCTGGAGTGCTTACTAATAAAAAGCCTACCTCGTTTATATAAGACGAGGTAGGTTTTTATGTTGTTCGCGGGTATCTCTCTGTTCCGCGGGTAATCTACCCTATTTCGCGGGTATTCCACACTATTTCGCGGGTATTTCCTTCTGTTCCGCGGGTAAACTACTCTATTTCGCGGATATCTCTCTGTTCCGCGGGTAAACTACTCTATTTCGCGGGTATCCCTCTGTTCCGCGGGTATACCATACTATTTCGCGGGTATTTCCTTCTGTTCCGCGGGTAAACTACTCTATTTCGCGGATATTCCTCTTTATTCCGCGGGTAATTCACCCTACATCTTAAAAATCTAATGTATAAGGTAGGTTGCTTTGTCATTAATTAAATAACAGCTTCCACATATCTTTTTGCATTCCTTTTTTAATCGTGCTACTGCATCGGATAGTTGGTCAACTGAAGTAAATTGCTGGTATTCATTTGTAATAACAGCAATAGATAACGAAGTACATGTAAAACGCTCTAATTTTCCAGTCCTATTAGGAACTTGTAATTTTACTAAATCCTCTAGTTCATAAAAATCAATAATTTGCGCATCAAACTCTTCTATAATCGTTTGACAGATGATTGCGACTTCATAGTGTGGGAGTATAGCAACAAAATCATCGCCACCTATATGCCCTAAAAAATCTTCTCCAGCTGCAATATTTCTTTTGAGAACATCTGTTAAATACAGTAAAATTTTGTCTCCTTTATTAAAACCATAGGTGTCATTATACGTTTTAAAGTGATCCAAATCAAAATAAATGAGACTATATTTTTCAAGATGTAATGCAGCTTGTAATTTTTCTTCTATTAATTTATTACCAGGTAAGCTTGTTAGTGGGTTTAAAAAACTTGCAATCGCTACTTGCGTCTCTACAAGCTTTAACAACAGTTCTCTAATACTGACCACACCGAAATAGACACCTTTTTTAATAACAATAATATCATCATATAGGTCCTCTGCACGTCGGCCCATCGCCTCCGTGCTGACTTCAATAATAGGTGTGTCATAATCTACAATTAGAGGATTATCTTTAATAATCAGCTGGTTTTGTCGACCCATAAATAAATTATAGCCATAGCGTGTACCAATTTTTTGATAGAAATGTGTGCGGGTAATATGTCCAATTGGACTGCCATCTCGTACAACAACAACACTTCGCAATGATGGATTGCTTGTAAAAAGTATATCTACATCTTTGTTTTTCACAAATTCATCAATACTAGGAACGTTTTCTGTGACTTCTCCTATCTGCATGGTCATCCACCCTTAATTCCCCCAATTGAATGTCTTTTGATGGCCTCCCTAACGCATACCCTTGTGCATAATGGATGCCAATGTCTTGCAAATAATTGATCTCCTCTTGCCGTTCTATGCCTTCTGCTATAATTTTTGTTCCAGCTTGCTCCGCATATTTCATAAGCAATGTAACAAGCTGCTGCTGCTCACTGTTTTTATCGATATATTGAATTAACGAACGATCCAACTTAATAAATTCAGGTTTTAAATAAATCAATGTTTTTAAACTATTATAGCCGGACCCCATATCATCCACTGCAATTCGATAACCCTGCGAACGATAATGTGATAATACCCTTTCGAACTCTACAAAATCTAACACAGCGCTGCGTTCTGTTAACTCAAAGACTACCTGCTGTGGTTTAATACCGAGCTCTTTTAGCAGTTGTAATGTTTCTCCACTATTATATTTTTTATCCAGTAATACATTAGGGTGGATATTAAGAAATAGGATATAATCTTGGTTCAGTAACTCCCCGTGAAGGCGCTCTTTGAAGCGTTGCAATGATAGGTTACGACAAAAGCATTCAAATAAAAACACGCAATCCGTTTGCCCTACAAATTCATAAAATTGATCGACACTGTTAAATAAATCAGAGGGCGTTGGTCTATTTAATGCCTCAAATCCCATTGTTTGCTCTGTTTGTAAATCTACAATCGGTTGAAAAAAAGTATGTAAATCTTTTGTTTCGATAATTTTATTTAATGCTTTTAAACGTTTTATATATAAAGTATTACTTTGATGCTGTTCATATAGATGATTTAAATATAAGAATAAATTGCTTGTCTTTACGCTTTGTCTCACAACAGACTCCATTTTTTGCACCTCTTAAATTGGTTATTAGTATCCATTGTAAGCTTTAATTGTAAACGCTCTGTGAAGTAGTTGTAAAAAGAACGAAGTTGATTTCAGAATCATCAAGTGAAGGGATTGTACATGAACATAGTTATTTTTTGAACATAGGCTCTATGGAAACAATAAAATTTGCAATAAAAGACAATAACTATATTCATTTATCTTAAAATGATGGTACGATACTTAATAATAAATTACTGGAAAGGTAGCTAGATTCCATAATGAACGTAAAAAACTTTTTGCAATTGCCGATTACAAAGGATTTTACAGTCGTTGCAGGTAGCAACGGTTTACATAAACCTGTCCAAAATGTTGAAATTCTAGATTTTGAATTTTCGCCTGATATTCACACTGTTCGAGAAACGATATTTACACCAAATAGTGTAATCCTTAGTAGCTTATTATTTGCAAAACAACAGCCTGATTATTTAGTAAATGCTGTAAAAAATCTGATTCAGTTAGAAGCAAGCGCTTTAGCATATAAACCCGTTATTTATAACGAACTACCAGAGGAAGTACTCGCCTTAGCAAATGCACATCATTTCCCAATACTGCGATTTGGTGGGGATGAATTTTTTGAAAAAATTATTTTAGAAACAATGGCTTATGCAAAAACGCAAGACTATACATTCTTTTTAGAAACCATTATGAAACGTCTCATTAACGAAGATGTCTCTGCAGAACAAATCACATCTTTTTTACAACAATTGAACAAACCATTTGAAAAATATGTATTCGTAGCGAATTTTCAAATGCAAGCCGTATCGAATGCACAATGGATGCAACCTTTTTTGCAATTGGAACCACTATTAAAAACAGGCGTTATTTGTAAATATAAAAATAGCCTCTTTATCTTAATGACCAATCTATCACAGCATTTTCAATTTGAAAAATTTCTTAATGAATGGCTTACAATGTATGATATTTCGACAGACAAACTGACTGTTGGCTATAGCCAGGTGCATAGCACACAAATGGCACTTCACCTTGCAGTACGGGAAGCTTTCGCTGCCCGCTTAATGGCAGAAATTGATATGACCCCTACTTGTCATTACACACAGCTTGGTTCTGATAGTTTGCTTATTGAGCTACATCGCAAAGATCCTCAATTTGCCATGCATTATGTAAAAAACTATCTAGGGCCCTTACTTGATGAAAAGGTTGATACCGATTTCATCAATACCGCAATCACGTATATCGCAAAAAAGGGTAACATAAAAGAAGTAGCAGTTGCGCACTTCTGCCATCCAAATACTATCCGATATCGCATGACAAAAATCCGCCAATTGGTAGCACCGCAAGATAATGATTATGTTTTTTATGAACGCTTATCAGCAGCCGTTAAATTGTACTTATTACATAGCAAAATAGCAGAATAAATATTCGCTTTGGAATAAGTACAAAAAAACGCCTGAAAGTTTAGAAACAAAGTCAAAATATTTTCTTCCTTCTCATGCTATTCTTATTGGAGTTAGGAGGAAGAAAGATGAAACAATACATAGCTGATGGCATGTTGCTTACAACCGCTATCGTTTGGGGTAGTGGGTTTGTTGTTACAGCCATTGCACTAGAATATTTAACTGCTTATCAAGTGATGGCAGGAAGATTTATATTAGCTTCGATTATACTAACCGTCATTTTTGGATACAAATTAAAAAAAGCAACAAAATCAGTCGTTTGGAAAGGTGTTTTACTAGGCACGATATTGTATATTGCCTTTGCCCTTCAGACAGTTGGTTTACAATATACGACTCCCTCTAAAAATGCATTTTTAACCGCTGTTAATGTAATCGTTGTTCCACTTATTGCTTATGCCGTCTATAAACGCCGAATCGATGGTTACGAAATCATTGGCTCTATTATAGCGCTTGTTGGAATTGGCTGTTTATCATTACAAGGTTCCCTCACAATGAATATAGGAGATGCCCTTTCTCTAGCATGTGCTGTTGCCTTTGCTTTCGATATTTTTTGTACAAACCTTTTTGTACAAAAGGAAGATGCAATCGCTCTTACCATTGTGCAGTTTATAACAGCATCCGTTTTGGGTATCTTGGTCGTCGTCAGTCAAGGCGATATCCCTACTAATCTTGAAAAAGAAGCAATCTATTCAATCATTTATTTAGGGATTTTTTCAACTACTATTGCGTACCTTTTTCAAAATGTGGCCAATCAATATACAACTGCTACAAAGGCAGCCATTATCTTGTCAACAGAATCCTTTTTCGGTATGGTGCTTTCGGTAATATTTTTGCATGAAGTACTGACAGGCAGAATGGTGATAGGCGCAGTATTAATTTTACTAGCTATTTTAATTGCGGAAGTAAAACCCGCCTATCCAAAAAAGCGGATGATGAATAACTGACCTTAACGCTCACCTATAAATAGTTTCAGTGTTTACTGAAGCTATTTTTTATTTTGCATAACTGGTTATCATACTTGTCGTAATACCCACTACTAACACAGTAATTATGGAAAGGATTAATGTATTAGAAGATAATAGAAACCCACCTAAAACAATAACAATCGAATCAATAAAAAAAATAAGAATCCCCACATTAATGCCTGTTTTATCACTTAAAAACTGTGCAACTAGATCTGTTCCACCAGTGCTTGTCTGAAAGCGAAGCATTAAGCCGATGCCAAAACCTACTAAAATCCCTCCAAAAATTGCGCTATAAATCGCATCGATTTGAATTATATTTCTTATAGGCCTCAACAGGTCAATGATAAAAGACGAGCCAATTAACCCATGTACACTATTATAGAAATAAGCTCTGTATTTAAACCAAGCTATAACAAATATTGGAATGCTTAAAATAATAATCATAAGTCCGATTTTTAGCTGATACAAATAGTACAAAATAAGCGCAACCCCTACAACGCCTCCGTCTAGTATTTGGTACGGTGTTAGAAATAGATTAATGCCTAATGATATACAGATACTACCTATTATGATGACCAAGCCTTTCTTCAGAAAAAACATACAACCCCCCTCCGAGACTAAGCATGTCTTATAGTATGAAAAAATTGATTTGAACATGTTTGTGGACTTTAGCTAACCACCAAGAGCGTGGGGCAAAAGAGAAAAGGTGTTAGATTGATGGCAGTCAATCTAACACTTTTTTGCTGTGCCATTGTTGTTCCCTTCGGCGGTGCTTTCCGCAGGCATACACGTAAGCCGCAACCCTCGCTAACGCGCGGAATGCCAGCGTCTTACGATGTGTGCGTTCCCACAGGAGTCACGCCTTCGCTACCAACAACAAGTGAACCCTTCTAAATTTTTAACACCTTTCCTCTGTTCATTAAAGGGATATTTAGATTGAAGACAGAAGCTGAACTAGCCTCCTACCTTATTAATTTGAGGAGAGATGTATTACTTGCCAAGGAGCTAAAAAATATAGATGCAGAAGAGATTATGCAACAACTAAATCATGCTATCCTAGAAAAAAGAAACACTATCCAAACTAAAGGATAGCGTCCCTTTTTATAAGTTGAAAACTTTAATTTGCACATGCTTTTACCAACAAAATAATAACGATGATCATGATAATGGAACCAATATTAACTAAACACCCTTTGCTAGGTGAACCAGTATGCGCTTGTGCCGATGCACTGTTCAAAGCACCTCCAGGGTTTTTTCGCTGTTCTTTCGCTTTTAAATTTTCTCGTTCTTGTTCTGACATGAAAGCCCCCCTTTTTTCAAATTGAACTTCCTCTTCCTTCTTCATAGTATCATTTCCAACAACCAATTCTGCATAAAATCAGAATATTCATTATTTAACTATATTGCAGATTAATGAAGAGAAAAGATAAAATGTTTAGACTTCGCAATTTTTAATTTAAAAAATATTCTATTGAAATATATATGTATTGGTTATATACTACAATCGATAGTGATAATCATTATCAATTATTTTGTTAATAGGAGTGTTATTCTAATATGAATTCAAAGCGTTACTTTTCATTATTTACAATGTTATTTATAGCTATTTTTTCTTTAGCTTTAGCTGGATGTGCAGAAAAAGAGTCCGGTGCTGCATCTAGTGATTCAAAACCAGAATCCGATGCTAGTGATACACAGTATCCAATTGTTATTAAGCACGCTTTTGGAGAAACTGTAATCGATAAAAAACCTGAACGCGTTGCAACGATTGCTTGGGCAAACCATGATGTCGCATTAGCACTTGGTGTTGTGCCAGTGGGCTTCTCTGCTGCAAACTACGGCGTACAGGATGATAGTGGTATGCTGCCATGGACAGCTGACAAGTTAAAAGAGTTAGGTGAAGAAAATCCTAATATTTATCAAGATACGGATGGTTTAGATTTTGAGGCAATTGCTGATTCAAATCCAGATGTAATCTTAGCTGCCTATTCAGGTATTACACAAGAAGACTACGATACATTAAGTCAAATTGCACCAGTTGTGGCGTACCCAGAAATTCCATGGGTTATTTCATGGCGCGACCAAATCCTATACAATGCAAAAGGTATGGGTATGGAAAAGGAAGGCAAACAATTGATTGCTGATACAGAGAAGTTAATTGCTGATAAGGCAAATGAATTACCAGAATTAAAAGGCAAAAAGGCTGTATTTGCTTCGTTCAATGCAACTGATTTATCTAAGTTTTATATTTATACGCCTGCAGATCCTCGTGGTGAATTTTTAGAGGAATTAGGTATGGAATATCCACCAAGTATTAAAGAGCAAGTAAAAGATGACTCTAGCTTCTATATTGAGTTAAGTGCTGAAAATGCAGATGCTTTAAAGGATGCAGAAATTTTTATTACATATGGGGATGATAAAACTTTAGCTGCACTTCAAGCTGATCCTATTTTAGGAAAAGTGCCAGCAATCCAAAATGGTTCAGTCATTGTCATAACTGATAATACGCCATTAGCTGCCGCAGGTAATCCAAACCCATTATCAATTCAATATACAATTGACGAGTACTTAGCATTAATCTCTGATGTTGCGAAAAAGCTGAAATAATATGATGAATACTTCCGTTTCAGAAAATAAGCATGTATGGATGCCACGTAACTTCGGCAAGCTGATTATTTTGCTCGCCATATTGCTTTGTCTAAGTGTGATGGCATCGCTTATATTTGGTTCTCGGATGATTACTTGGACGCAACTTCTGGATGGTCTATTCCATTCAGAAGTCGCTTCTCATGAGGCAAGTGTTGTTCGACAAAGAGTTGTTCGAACAATTTTTTGTTTTATGTGTGGTGCCGCTTTAGGTGTATCGGGTGCATTAATGCAGTCTGTAACGCGCAATCCAATTGCGGACCCAAGTATACTAGGTGTAAATACAGGGGCATCCTTATTTGTTGTTTGTGGGATTGCCTTTTTTAATATTAGTTCCGCTAATCAATATATTTGGCTGGCCATCGCAGGTGCAATGCTTACCGCTATTTTTGTCTTTACTGTTGGTTCAATCGGGAGTGGCGGCGCAACACCAATCAAACTCGTCTTAGCCGGCGCTGCTACAAGTGCCATACTGTCTTCACTCGTTGTGGCCGTTATGATTCCACGTACGAAAGTAATGGACCAATTTAGATTTTGGCAAGTTGGTAGTGTAGGTTCTGGTAGCTGGGATCATATCTCACTGTTTATCCCATTTTTAATAGTTGGACTTTGTATTGCTATCTTTTCTGCGCCAGCATTGAATGCGCTAGCATTAGGAGATGATGTAGCGACTGGCTTAGGTGTTAAAACGGGGACAATTCGCCTGCTCGCTTCATTTGGCGGTGTGTTATTGTGTGGTGTGGCAACAGCATTAGCTGGACCCATTGGGTTTATCGGTTTGTTAGCGACGCATTTAATTCGATTAATTATTGGCCCAGACGTGCGCTATGTTATTCCACTTTCAGCATTTGCTGGGGCAATTATTTTAACCATTGCTGATGTGTGTGGAAGACTATTAGGGAGTCCGAGCGAGCTTGAAGTAGGTATTGTAACTGCCTTCATTGGAGCTCCCCTATTAATTTTTATTACAATGAAAGCGAAAATGCGTGCATTATGATGAATGAAACAATGATGTCTATTTATAATTCAAGAATGAAACGAAAACGTCGTTTCCTACTTATGACATGTTTGCTAGCAATTATTTCAATTGTACTTATGGGTTTGATGCTCATGTTAGGCAATACCATTTATCCAGTAAAAGATGTTGTCAGCGTACTTTTAGGTGAGAATGTCAAAGGCGCTTCCTTTGCAATCGGCACAATCAGATTACCCCGAATGATTGTCGGACTATTTGCTGGCTTTGCATTTGGTGCTGGTGGCTACATTTTCCAAACAATGTTGCGCAATCCATTAGCCAATCCAAATGTAATTGGTATCACTGCTGGGTCAAGTGCTGCTGCTGTTTTTTGTATTATTGTCCTGCATGCGAGTAATGCACTTGTCTCGATTGCCTCAGTAGTTGGCGGTCTTTTAACTGCTATCGTTATTTTTATTTTATCTAAAGGTAGCTCTTTTTCAATTGGTCGATTAATTTTAATCGGTATCGGTATTCAAGCAATGTTAAATGCGTTTATTTCTTATTTAATGGTTATTGGTAATACGCATGACCTACCTTCTGCTATGCGTTGGTTAAGTGGCAGTTTGAATGGGGCGAAAATGGAAAACCTCTATCCATTAATCATAGCTGTTTTAATTTGCACACCCATTGTTCTTTGTTTGGCTAGTCGATTAGAAATATTAGAGCTTGGCGAACTAGCAGCGACATCACTCGGTGTTGCTCCAAACAAAACGAGGTTGGTGCTATTACTTAGCTCGGTTTTAATGATTGCGTTAGCTACAGCAGCTGCGGGACCAATTGCCTTTGTTGCATTTCTAGCAGGTCCTATTGCCAAAAAGATTGTTGGTGTAGGCTTTTCAAATATCGTGCCTGCAGGCTTAATTGGCGTTATTTTAGTATTGGCCGCAGATTTAATCGGTCAGTTTGCATTCGATACCAGATATCCTGTTGGCGTAATTACGGGGATTATTGGTGCACCGTATTTAATTTATTTATTAATTCGTATCAATCGAAAAGGAGATTTATAATATGAAGCCAACACATACATTTCGAGCAGAGCAAATTACTGCTGGTTACGACAATAAAACGATTTTACAAGACGTTAGTGTAACGATTCCTAGCAATAAAATAAGCATAATTATCGGAGCCAACGGTTGTGGAAAATCTACGCTACTAAAAACGATGGCACGACTCATTACGCCGACTTCAGGGCAAGTAACGTTAGATGGGCAAGCTATTCAAAAAATGCCACCGAAGCAACTTGCCAAAATACTAGGCTTATTACCACAAAGCCCTATCGTTCCAGAAGGAATAACAGTTGCGGATTTAGTTGGTAGAGGGCGCTTCCCCCATCATAGCTTTTTAAAAGGTTGGTCTAAAAAAGATTATGAGGCTGTCGCAGAAGCGATGGAAATGATGAACATTACAGAATTTGCTGATCGCCATATTGATGAATTATCAGGTGGGCAAAGACAGCGCGTATGGATTGCCATGGCATTAGCGCAGCAAACAGATATTTTATTTTTAGATGAGCCAACAACGTACTTAGATATTACGTACCAAGTAGAAATTTTAGATTTACTGACAGATTTAAATCGTAAATATGGCACAACGATTGTCATGGTGTTACACGACATTAACTTATCAGCACGTTATGCAGATTATATATTTGCCCTACATGAAGGGAAGCTCGTGGCAGAAGGACCACCATCTGACATTATTACTAATTCATTAATTAAAGATATATTCGCACTCGACTGTATGGTAATCGAAGACCCCGTTTCGAACTCACCATCCGTCGTGCCAATCGGACGACACCACAACCACATTGACAGCATAGCGCTGAAAGCAAAATCATGCTAACGAAATCGCAAGCCGTTTTATTGACAAGACAAGGGAAATTGAACAGAAGTTTGACGCTTGTTTCATTTCCCTTGTCTTGTTTCTTTTCTCATTAAACAATGCCACCTCCTTTTATCAGGAAGTGGCATTGTTTGATTTAAATTTCCCCTTGCATTGGGTCATTTTTATGCTTTGGCCCAATCATGTTAAATAAAATATTAAGAATAATCGCTGTGACCGAACCACAGACGATACCATTTGACGTAAGAACTGATACGTATGATGGCAATGATGCGAAAATATCAGGAACTACTGATACACCAACGCCAAGACCCACTGCAATCGCTGCAATCATTGCATTTTCCGCTGATTCGTTCATAACAGGTACAAGCATCCCCATACCTTGTGTAATCACCATACCGAACATCGCCAACATTGCCGCACCAAGTACTGGTGTTGGAATAATTGTTGTGAGTGCTGCAATTTTTGGTAGGAAACCAAGTGCTACTAGTAAACCACCTGTGATGTAGATGACTTTGCGATCTTTGACGCCTGACATACGCGTTAGTCCTACGTTTTGTGAGAATGTAGTATATGGGAAGGCATTGAAAATACCACCAATAACAGAAGCAAGACCTTCTGAACGATAACCACGTGCTAAATCTTTTGAATCTAGTTTTTTATTGCAAATATCGCTCAGTGCAAAATAGACACCGGAAGATTCTACTAAAGAAACCATCGCGACAAGCGTCATCGTTAAAATCGCAGTCGCATCAAACGTCGGCATTCCGAAATAGAACGGTTGAACCATATGGAATACACCCGCATCTGACACTGGACTGAAATCCACTTTGCCCATAAATGCGCCGAGCACTGTACCAACAACTAAGCCAATTAAAATTGAAATCGCACGCACAAAGCCTGTAGTAAAACGGTAAACGACTAAAATAATTACTAATGTAATAAATGCTAAAGCAACATTAGAACTCGATGCAAAGTCTTCTGCACCTTGTCCACCCGCCATATTGTTCAATGCAACTGGTAATAAAGAGATACCAATAATGGACACAACAGAACCTGTTACAACTGGTGGGAAGAATTTTACAAGCTTACCGAAAAAGCCTGCAATGACCATAACGATTAAACCTGATGCAATAATGGAGCCATAAATGTCTGTAATACCTTGTTCAGGGTTTGTCCCAATTGCAATAATTGGACTTACTGCTGTAAAGGTACATCCTAGAACTACTGGTAAACCAATACCGATAAATTTACCTGAATACACTTGAAGTAATGTTGCGATCCCACACATCATAATGTCAATCGCTACTAAATAAGTCATTTGCTTTGAATCAAAACCTAAAGCGCCACCAATAATAAGCGGAACTAAAATCGCACCTGCATACATCGCAAGTAAATGTTGAATAGCTAGCGTCGTTGACTTAAAGGCATTCATTACGCGCGATCCTCCGTTGCAAATGTTACTTTGCCGTCTTCTAAAGAATCCACAATTGCTAATGATTCAACGCGAACACCTTGCTCACGTAATAATTTACCACCGTCTTGGAAGCCTTTTTCAATCACGATGCCGACACCGACAACATGAGCCCCTGCTTGCGCTGCAATATCTAGTAAGCCTTTTACCGCTTCACCATTTGCTAAGAAATCGTCAACAATTAAAACATTGTCATCTTCACTTAAAAAATTACAAGATACTGAAATATCATTCGTTTCGTTTTTTGTGAAAGAATGTACTTTTGACGAATAGAGATTGTCTGATAATGTTAAAGATTTACGTTTACGGGCAAATACTACCGGTGCACCGATTTCAAGACCTAACATTACAGAAGGTGCAATTCCTGAAGATTCAATTGTTAGCACTTTTGT
This sequence comes from Lysinibacillus sphaericus, assembly GCF_002982115.1. Lineage (GTDB taxonomy): Bacteria > Bacillota > Bacilli > Bacillales_A > Planococcaceae > Lysinibacillus > Lysinibacillus sphaericus. The sequence continues at coordinate 4,439,913 of NZ_CP019980.1, forward strand.
AATAATTTCATCAGAGAAGCGATTTGCAAACTCGTGCCCAATTTCTTTCATAAGCTGTGGATCGATTTGATGATTTAAAAAAGAATCAACTTTTAATACAGACGAAGATAAAACTTTACCTTCCTGCATAATTTTGTCATGTAATAACTTCATTGCTGCTTTTCCTTCTTTCATAAAATAATAAAAACGCTGAATACTTTGATTCCATTCATCTACGAGTGGAGCAAGGCATTCAGCGTAAAAACGTCGAAACTAATAGAAAACATCATCGCTAGTATGAGTTTTTCTAAAGCAATGCTACCCATAGTCGATTCATTTACGGTAAATCGGTAGAAACTTACGAGCCATATTCTCGCTATTATATGAGTGAAACAGTATTAAGCTGGTTGAACTTTCTTATTATAAATATCCATTTTTATAATTTCAATATGAATATGCATAATAAGCAGATGCATATCTTCTTTCGGCAGATGCTTATATCTACCACTGAAAAAAGTTTAAATTTTCGGAATTTAATGGTATTTACACATTATTTCATGGTAAACGTTCGTGTTTTGCAATCAATGCTCTGATTATATCAGACTATTTTCGACCTTGCTAGTCATTATTTAGATAAATGGAAAGGTACTGTCATAATGACGACATTTTTGTGAAATAACAGCGATGTACGAATTAATAGACTCGATTGATTGTGTAGCATATGATGCCAACCTTTCTTCGGTAAAAACTGTGGAATGACCACAGTTACTTGATAGCCCGTTTTCGCATATTGGTGTTCTACCTTATCAATAAATTTTTTTAAAGGTTGCGTAATGCTTCGATATGGCGAATAGTACGTAACGAGACGTATATCGGGTTGCCATGCCTTCCACTTCTCTTCAAAAGCTTTGGCATCAGCCTGATCAAATGCTACATAAAAGGCTATAATTTTTTCTACATTCAATGATTGCACATAATGCAGTGAATTTTCTACCACTTTCGTAATCCCCGCTACCGGTACAATAAAAACATTTCCATCTACTATCGGCAATGCTTCTCCATTTAGTCGTAGTTGCTCTCCGACTGCATTGTAATGTTGCTTAATGCGATGGAACATCCAAATAATCATTGGTAAAAAGATAAATACTGGCCATACTTGAGGTAATTTTGTAACAAAGAACATCATCGCCACTACAAAGGAAATGGCTGCACCTATTGTATTTATAACGAATTTCATCACCCAACCATTTGGCTTTTCACGCCACCATTTTCGCATCATTCCAGTCTGCGCTAATGTAAATGGTATAAAGACACCTACTGCATAAAGAGGAATTAAATGCTCTGTAGCACCATCGAACAACACAATAAGGACAATCGCTGCTAATCCGAGCATCATAATCCCGTTAGAATAGCCAAGGCGATCTCCACGAATTTGAAAAATTCTTGGTATAAAGCCGTCTCTTGATAAATTGACTGCGAGTAAAGGGAAGGCTGAATAACCCGTATTGGCAGCAAGCACTAAAATCATAGCTGTCGTACCTTGCACGATATAATAAAATACATTGCGTCCAACACTCGCTTCGGCAATTTGTGAGACAACCGTTGCCTGAGCGTTCGGTACAACTCCGTAGAAATAGGCTAAGCCCACAATACCAATAAACAGCACGGCTAATATACTCCCCATTGCTAATAGCGTTTTCGCTGCATTATTTGGTGCAGGGCTTTTAAAATTCGGAATAGCATTGGATATCGCTTCTACGCCCGTCAATGCCGAGCTTCCTGAAGCAAAAGCCTTTAATAATAAAAACAAACTAATGCCCGCAACTGGCGTCCCGATTTTTGGATGCAACTCAGCAGGAACTTGCCCCGTTGCGACGTTATAGATACCTATTCCAATAAGCATTAACATCACAACAACGAACAAATATACGGGATACGCTAAAACGGATGCTGATTCTGTAACACCACGTAAATTTAATAGTGTTAGGCAAATAACAAAAAACACTGCAATCGGTACATTATAAGCATGTAAACTTGGGAATGCTGATGTAATAGCATCTGTCCCCGCAGAAACACTTACTGCAACCGTTAAAATATAATCAACGAGTAATGACCCACCCGCTACAAGACCTGCATTAACGCCTAAGTTTTCGCGGGACACAACATATGCTCCACCACCATGTGGATAGGCGAAAATAACTTGTCGATAGGATAACGTGAGTGCCACAAGTAGCACCACTACGCCTGCTGCAATCGGTAACGAATACCAAAAGGCAACCGTACTTACTGTCATGAGCACAAGTAAAATTTGCTCTGGTCCGTATGCTACTGATGACAATGCATCAGATGATAATATAGCCAATGCCTTTGTTTTACTAAGCTTTTGTTCCCCTAATGCATCGGATCTCAATGGTTTACCGATAACATAACGTTTGAATGAGGATTTCATTTTTAACACCTTCTAGATTTTTAGAGTGTGTTTCGCCTTTCTAAATCAATTACACCTTTGCATAATTGCTCTTTCTAGCTACTGGGGCTTTGGGTGCCAAATGACAACAAAAAACGTCTACAAGTCATCACTAAATACGACTTGTAGACGTTGTAACGTCTGACAAGCTCCAACTTTTCTGCTCTTAACGCTTACGAGGTTAGCTGTCGGATTCGGGCCTGAGTAGCCCTACTCTTGTAAAGAGATTCACCCCAAGAATTGTAGAGACAATCCATCAAAATTGGGTCCCCCGCGTTTAGTTGCTTCAGCGATTTAGAAATTTGAAACTTTTATAATGATGTCATATTACGCCTGTATTAAAAAAAAGTAAAGAACAGATTATACGGTTTTCGTAAATTTTTTCCTTATATGTAGAAGCCCATTACTGGTATACGTTTCGGATTATTTTTGCTGATTTCCATGGTTTTATCCGCGATTTAACTCACTTCAGCAGTGATTTCCCTTTGTTTTTTGGCAATGCTAAAAAAATTGAGCAAACTTCTTCACATTTTTCAGTTCTAGCTATAGAATAGTAGTATCATTATTTTCCTATAGGAAACTTTATTTCACTTACGATACTTTTTGAAACGAGGGAACAACATGGCCTATAAACCGATTAATAAGTCGGCAGCCGAAGCTGTTTTAGATGGCGACATAAAAGGCTGGCAACGGATTTTACCCTTTCTAGGTCCGGCATTTATTGCAGCGGTTGCCTATATAGATCCCGGCAACTTTGCCACAAATATTACGGCTGGCTCACAGTACGGTTATTTACTTCTTTGGGTTATTGCCTTTTCCAACTTAATGGCTGTACTAATTCAATCTTTATCAGCAAAACTTGGCATTGCAACAGGAAAAAATTTGCCGGAAATAGCAAGAGAGAACTTTTCTAAAAAAACTTCTATATTTTTATGGATACAGGCTGAACTTGTAATTATCGCAACTGATCTTGCAGAGTTTATCGGTGCTGCCCTCGGTCTATATTTATTATTTAACATCCCAATGCTACCAGCAGCACTAATTACGGCAGTCGGCTCATTCGCCATTTTAGAGCTACAACGCAGAGGTTTTAGAGCCTTCGAAGCTGGTATTTCTGGTATGGTGCTAATTGTAGTGCTCGCATTTGCGTTCCAGACATTTTTAGCCCAACCAAATTGGGGTGAAGTGACACTCGGAATGCTGACACCACATTTCGATGGAGTCGATTCCCTATTACTTGCAACAGGTATTTTAGGTGCTACTGTTATGCCGCATGCAATCTATTTACATTCTTCTTTAACACAAAATCGCGTTATTGGTCGTAATGATAATGAAAAACGACGTATTTTCCGTTTCGAGTTTATTGATATTGTAATTGCAATGATTATTGCCGGCGCGATTAATATGAGCATGCTGATTATTGCAGCAGCGGTGTTCCATACGCAAGGATTAGTAGTTGAGGATTTAGACATTGCCTATAACGGCTTACGAGATGCACTTGGCCCTATGGCAGCCGTTTCTTTCGGCCTTGGTCTTCTTATTGCAGGACTTGCAAGTTCTTCAGTCGGTACACTAGCAGGAGATGTTGTCATGCAAGGCTTTATCCAACGTAGAATTCCTCTCTATTTGCGCAGAGCCATTACAATGATTCCACCATTGGTCATTATTGCATCTGGCGTCAATGCAACCTATGCGCTTGTATTAAGCCAAGTCATCCTGTCATTCGGTATTGCCTTTGCGCTTATCCCGCTTGTGATGTTCACAAGTAAAAAGGACATTATGGGTAGCCTCGTCAATCACCGTATCACAACAACTCTTGGTTGGTGTGTCGTTGTCATCGTCGTAGCGTTAAATATTTACCTATTATGGGAAACGCTATTTGCTTAATAAAATAAAGATGAAATAATAGAAAAAGTGTTAAAGCGACTGCGTCACTTTAACACTTTTTGCTATGACAATTATCTGTTACTGCGGGGTTTATTGGCTGACAGATGTGTACAACAAAAATAAAAACTGCCCTAACATTTAGGACAGTTCTCATTATTATTTTTCCACTTTTAAATCGCATTTTTGTAGTGGAATCATTTTTGTTTTATGTTTTATTTTATAGCCTAGCCACAGTATAACAAAGAGTGGGATACCAATATATGAAACAAGCACGCCATACCAGTCAATTGAATCACCCGTGAATGCTGTATAGTTTTGACCAATGACAACAATCATACATACGGTGAAAGCAAAGAGCGGACCGAATGGATATAGCTTTGCCTTGTATGGTAGTAATTTCGGATCCAGCCCTTGTGCTTCAAACGCTCGACGGAAGCGATAATGGCTAAAGGCAATACCAAGCCATGCAATGAAGCCTGACATCCCAGAAGCGTTTAGAAGCCACATATAGACAACGCCATCACCAAAAAATGATGCTAAAAATGCTAGACAGCCTACTGCCAATGTAAGCAGTAATGCATAAATTGGAATGCCACGACGGCTTAATTTTGTGAAAATTTTAGGTGCATGTCCATCTACCGCTAATTGCCATAACATGCGGGATGATGCATATAAACCAGAGTTACCTGCAGACAACATTGCAGTTAAAATAATTGCATTCATTAATGAGGCAGCAAAAGCAATGCCTAAGCGATCGAATACTAATGTAAATGGAGATACCGCAATATCTTCAGATAATAAACGCGAATCCGTAAATGGAATCAACATCCCAATCGCCGCAATAGCTAAAATATAAAATAAAATAATACGCCAGAAGACAGATTTTACAGCCTTTGGAATATTCTTTCCAGGGTCATCCGTTTCTCCAGCAGTGATACCTAATAATTCTGTTCCTTGGAACGAGAAACCAGCTGCTAAAAATATACCGAATGTTGCAAGGAAGCCACCATGGAATGGACCATCACTTATAAAGAAATTCGTGAAACCAACCGGTGCTTGCCCTCCTAAAATACCAAAAATCATCAATAGGCTGACGATAATAAAAACAACAACAGTCGCCACTTTTATCATGGCAAACCAATATTCACTTTCACCATAGCTTCTAACAGATAGTAAATTGAATGTTAGTACAATCACAATAAATACTACTGTCCATAGTGCAGAGGAACTGTCAGGAAACCAATACTTCATAATAAGCGAAACAGCTGCAATTTCTGCTGCAATTGTGATCGCCCAGTTATACCAGTAGTTCCAACCAAGGGCAAAGCCAAGTGCAGGATCTACGAATTTTGTTGCATACGTACTAAATGAACCCGATGACGGCATATAGGCTGCCATTTCGCCCAGGCTAGTCATTAAAAAGTACACCATTATACCGATTAATGCGTAAGCAAGTAGTGCACCACCTGGTCCAGCCTGTGCAATAGCGCCACCGCTTGCTAAAAATAGCCCAGTCCCAATTGTACCGCCTAATGAAATCATCGTAATATGACGGCTTTTTAATTCTTTTTTCAGCTTCGGTGCTTTATGGCCGAGCTGATTAACTTTTATCTCACTCACGTTAAAGCTTCCTTCCTTTTATAAGAGGCAAAAAAATGCCATCACATGAACGTTGTGATGGCTAAGTAAATCCTCTGTTTCTTCAAAATGATAGCGCAACACGTTGTCCAACGTGACAGTTCTGTTCCTTTCGGAGACAGCCCCAGCATGAGGTTTTCAAGTCCCCTCACACTTCGGCGATATTTCCTTTCAGCTAACATCTTTAATGCTTGTCATTTCCATTAGCGTACTCATAAATACCGCGACCTCTACCTCAATACAAACATGAGGCATATAATTATTAAATTTATGATGTCTCTTAGTTTAACATACGACCTTAGACATTTCAATAAAACCATTAATGTTCCGTATTTTATGAATTTTCTACTATTTTTAATAGTGTGATAAAGTGTTATAGTGGTTCGAATTATAATTGTTCTATCAGGGAGGTACAAGTTTTGACAACGAACGAACAATCTACTTATCCTAGCAAAAAGATTAACTGGAAGGGAACAACCCTACTGTTGGTCATCGGTGTAATTTTTCTAGCATCTACATTACGTATGCCCTTAACAGTTGTAGGTCCAATTATATCCTTTATACGTGAAGATCTTGGTATATCCAATGTACTTGCAGGCTTCCTTACAACGATACCATTACTTGCATTCGCAATAGTATCCCCTTTTGCACCAGTAGTTGCAAGAAAACTCGGACTTGAACTAACACTATTTTTATCAACAATTTTATTAGCAGTAGGAATTGTCCTGCGTTCACTTGGGACAACGGGATTACTCGTACTTGGTACAATGATTATTGGTGTCGCCATTTCATTCGGTAACGTCCTTATTCCAGGTCTACTAAAATTAAAATTTCCATATCATGTTGGCTTACTAATGGCGTTTTTTACAATGTCTATGAATTTAACAGCGGGAATCGGTGCTGGTATTAGCTATCCTATAGCGAATGCAGTACTGGGCTGGCAAGGTGCACTTGCTATTGCTCTAGCGCTAGTCATATTAACAATTGTGATTTGGTTACCCCAATTAAAGTTTAATAAACCTGAGCCAACTGTAGTCTCTACAAAAGCGCGTATACCATTGTGGAAATCACCAGTTACTTGGGCAGTTACTGGGGCAATGGGGCTACAATCGTTATTATTTTATACTACCGCAGCTTGGATTCCTGAAATTTATATTGCACAAGGCGTAGCCGCTGATCGTGCGGGTTGGATGTTTTCCATCATGCAAATTTCACAAGTGCCTATGGCATTAGTTGTGCCTATCATTGCTAGCAAAATGACATCTCAGCGACCACTCGTTTTAATGTTTACAGCATTTTATGTCATCGGTTTTACAGGCGTTGTGATGGAATGGACTAGTCTTGCTGTGTTATGGATGATATTGCTTGGTTTAGCAGGTGGGGCTTCATTTGCACTTGCCATGATGTTCTTTACCTTACGTACACGTACGGCTTTTGAGGCGGCAGATTTATCTGGCTTTGCACAATCATTAGGTTATTTATTAGCCGCAGTTGGTCCAATTTTATTTGGCTATTTGCATGATTTATTTGGCGGCTGGGATATCGTTGGGTGGCTATTTGTTGCCGTTACAGCTCTACTCTTCTTCTGTTCATTTAGAGCTTCTAAAAATGAATATATCAATTAATAAGAGGCAGTTCATTTTCTACAATGAGCTGCCTCTTCATCATTAGTATGGGGGTTTTTGGTAAAAATAATTAGGTGTATGATAGACATTTACATACGGCTTATGGAAAATATGTGTCGTTGCAGGCGACAATGGTGGAATCAACCAAGTCCAGTTGCCTGTTAAATCGCGCCCTGCCTTGTGCTCTGCTTCTTCAAATAGCTTAAATTGCTGTGCTGCGGTATGATGATCAACAATACTTACGCCATCTTCTTTAAAGGAATGAAGAACAGCAATATTTAATTCTACTAGCGCACGATCACGCCAAAGAGATGCTTGCTTTGTTGTATCAAGATTAAAAATTTCTGCTATCTTCGGTAACATATCATAACGGTCATAATCAGCTAAATTCCGCGCTCCAATTTCTGTCCCCATATACCAGCCATTAAAGGGGGCTGCCTGAAAGTCAATACCCGCCATTTGAAAGCGCATGCTCGATATAATTGGCACCGCATACCACTTCATTCCTAGTTCTTCTACCTTAGGATGTTCAGGGTGACGAATCGTAACTTCTAATACATCACCACTTGGAATTGGAAACCATTGCGGTTTACGGCCATCTACTTGAATCACGAGTGGTAGCACATCAAATGCTGTTCTTGCTCCCTGCCAGCCAAGTGACTCGCACACTTTTGTAAATGGCACCGAATGGGAATCACCAATAATCCCTGCTTCTGTTTCATAACCTGCATAACGTATAAGCTGGTGATTCCATATTTTTACTCTATCAGAGGCAAATACCGTTATAGTCGGACGAATCTTACCTCCATTTGTTGCATATCGAATATGGTGAAGTAATTTCTCAAAAATAGCATGCTCATCTAAAACCTCACGTGCATCCTCAACATGAAGTGATTGCCAAAATAATCTCCCAATACATTTATTACTATTACGCCATGCTACTCTTGCGCCAAAAGTAAGCTCTTCCGTTGTAGGAATATATGCTCCCTCTGTGGCAACTTGCTGTAATCTATTTGTAAGCCATTGTTCCGACTCATTTTGTTCCAATTGATAAAGTGCTAAAAAACGTTGTATCTCTTGTAAATTCATATCGTTTTCCTCCATCTATCCCCATATTAGATGAACAGCATACAATTCACCACGAAAAAATCCGTAAGAAAACATACATCTTTTATATATGAAATACTTTGTTCAAATTTAAAACGGCAAATTAAAAGTTAGATGATTTACACAATACTTAATGCCTTAATGACAATAATTAAATGCTTAAAAAACAAAAAAAGCATGTAGCAAAATTTGCTACATGCTTGATGACCCCTACGGGATTCGAACCCGTGTTACCGCCGTGAAAGGGCGGTGTCTTAACCGCTTGACCAAGGGGCCGTGGCTCCGAAGGCAGGACTCGAACCTGCGACAACCTGATTAACAGTCAGGTGCTACTACCAACTGAGCTACTTCGGAATAATTTTAAAATGGGCCTAAATGGACTCGAACCATCGACCTCACGCTTATCAGGCGTGCGCTCTAACCAGCTGAGCTATAGGCCCCTCTTGGAGCGGGTGATGAGAATCGAACTCACGACATCAGCTTGGAAGGCTGAGGTTTTACCATTAAACTACACCCGCAAAAATGATGGGTCAGGACGGAATCGAACCGCCGACACTTAGAGCTTCAATCTAATGCTCTACCAACTGAGCTACTGACCCGGAAAATGGAGGAGGTAGAGGGATTCGAACCCCCGCGCGGTGTTACCCGCCTGTCGGTTTTCAAGACCGATCCCTTCAGCCAGACTTGGGTATACCTCCGGAATGAAACAATTATGGTGGAGCCTAGCGGGATCGAACCGCTGACCTCCTGCGTGCAAGGCAGGCGCTCTCCCAGCTGAGCTAAGGCCCCATTTGTTAAAAAGATGGTCGGAATGACAGGATTCGAACCTACGACCCCTTGGTCCCAAACCAAGTGCTCTACCAAGCTGAGCTACATTCCGTTCATTTATTGGCGCGCCCGGCAGGAGTCGAACCCACAACCTTCTGATCCGTAGTCAGACGCTCTATCCAATTGAGCTACGGGCGCTAAATATTAAAAATGGTGCCGAGGGCCGGAATCGAACCGGCACGGTAGTCACCTACCGCAGGATTTTAAGTCCTGTGCGTCTGCCAGTTCCGCCACCCCGGCACATTTGGAGCGGAAGACGAGGTTCGAACTCGCGACCCCCACCTTGGCAAGGTGGTGTTCTACCACTGAACTACTTCCGCATGTGCATAAGATTATTTATCCTGGCAATTATAAATTTGAAATATAGATGATGCGGGTGAAGGGAGTCGAACCCCCACGCCTTGCGGCGCTAGATCCTAAGTCTAGTGCGTCTGCCAATTCCGCCACACCCGCAAATATGATGAGCCATGAAGGACTCGAACCTTCGACCCTCTGATTAAAAGTCAGATGCTCTACCAACTGAGCTAATGGCTCATATTAAGAAATAAATGGCTGGGGTACTAGGATTCGAACCTAGGCATGACGGAATCAAAATCCGTTGCCTTACCGCTTGGCTATACCCCAATATTTTATTATGGGGCGACTGATGGGAATCGAACCCACGAATGTCGGAACCACAATCCGATGCGTTAACCACTTCGCCACAACCGCCATATGTAATATAACAGTAGTCTAACCTAAAAAATTTGGCAGGGGCAGTAGGAATCGAACCCACACCAAAGGTTTTGGAGACCTCTATTCTACCGTTGAACTATGCCCCTATTGAATAAAGAGCTGGTGGAGGGGGACGGATTCGAACCGCCGAACCCTAAGGAGCGGATTTACAGTCCGCCGCGTTTAGCCACTTCGCTACCCCTCCAAGGGATGGTGCCGGCGATAGGAGTCGAACCCACGACCTACTGATTACAAGTCAGTTGCTCTACCAACTGAGCTACACCGGCACAAATAAGGACGGTCCCGACCGGGATCGAACCGGCGATCTCCTGCGTGACAGGCAGGCATGTTAACCGCTACACCACGGGACCTTAATTTTATTTGGTTGCGGAGACAGGATTTGAACCTGTGACCTTCGGGTTATGAGCCCGACGAGCTACCACTGCTCCACCCCGCGATAATAGTACTTTCATAATAAATAAATGGTGGAGGATGACGGGCTCGAACCGCCGACCCTCTGCTTGTAAGGCAGATGCTCTCCCAGCTGAGCTAATCCTCCACATAAAAAATAAGCGAAGCGACGTCCTACTCTCACAGGGGGAAGCCCCCAACTACCATCGGCGCTAAAGAGCTTAACTTCCGTGTTCGGTATGGGAACGGGTGTGACCTCTTTGCCATCATCACTTCACTTATTCAGTTGAAAGAACTCGTTCTCTCAAAACTGGATAAACGTTCATTGAATGTTTCAAACTTTTTGGTTAAGTCCTCGATCGATTAGTATTCGTCAGCTCCATGTGTCACCACACTTCCACCTCGAACCTATCTACCTCATCGTCTTTGAGGGATCTTACTTACTTGCGTAATGGGAAATCTCATCTTGAGGGGGGCTTCATGCTTAGATGCTTTCAGCACTTATCCCGTCCACACATAGCTACCCAGCGATGCCTTTGGCAAGACAACTGGTACACCAGCGGTGTGTCCATCCCGGTCCTCTCGTACTAAGGACAGCTCCTCTCAAATTTCCTACGCCCACGACGGATAGGGACCGAACTGTCTCACGACGTTCTGAACCCAGCTCGCGTACCGCTTTAATGGGCGAACAGCCCAACCCTTGGGACCGACTACAGCCCCAGGATGCGATGAGCCGACATCGAGGTGCCAAACCTCCCCGTCGATGTGGACTCTTGGGGGAGATAAGCCTGTTATCCCCGGGGTAGCTTTTATCCGTTGAGCGATGGCCCTTCCATGCGGAACCACCGGATCACTAAGCCCGTCTTTCGACCCTGCTCGACTTGTAGGTCTCGCAGTCAAGCTCCCTTGTGCCTTTACACTCTACGAATGATTTCCAACCATTCTGAGGGAACCTTTGGGCGCCTCCGTTACCTTTTAGGAGGCGACCGCCCCAGTCAAACTGTCCGCCTGACACTGTCTCCTGCCCCGCTAAGGGGCATGGGTTAGAATTTCAATACAACCAGGGTAGTATCCCACCGACGCCTCCTTCGAAGCTGGCGCTCCGAGATCTCTGGCTCCTACCTATCCTGTACAAGTTGTACCAAAATTCAATATCAGGCTACAGTAAAGCTCCACGGGGTCTTTCCGTCCTGTCGCGGGTAACCTGCATCTTCACAGGTACTATAATTTCACCGAGTCTCTCGTTGAGACAGTGCCCAGATCGTTACGCCTTTCGTGCGGGTCGGAACTTACCCGACAAGGAATTTCGCTACCTTAGGACCGTTATAGTTACGGCCGCCGTTTACTGGGGCTTCAATTCGCAGCTTCGCTTGCGCTAACCACTCCTCTTAACCTTCCAGCACCGGGCAGGCGTCAGCCCCTATACGTCACCTTACGGTTTTGCAGAGACCTGTGTTTTTGCTAAACAGTCGCCTGGGCCTATTCACTGCGGCTCTCATGCGCTTGCACGCTCAAGAGCACCCCTTCTCCCGAAGTTACGGGGTCATTTTGCCGAGTTCCTTAACGAGAGTTCTCTCGCACACCTTAGGATTCTCTCCTCGACTACCTGTGTCGGTTTGCGGTACGGGCACCTCTCACCTCGATAGAGGCTTTTCTTGGCAGTGTGAAATCAGGAACTTCGTCCATACGGACTCGCCATCACAGCTCAACGTTACAGTGTGCGGATTTGCCTACACACACGCCTTACTGCTTGGACGCGCACAACCAACGGCGCGCTTACCCTATCCTACTGCGTCCCCCCATTTCTCAAACGGTGAGGAGGTGGTACAGGAATATCAACCTGTTGTCCATCGCCTACGCCTATCGGCCTCGGCTTAGGTCCCGACTAACCCTGAGCGGACGAGCCTTCCTCAGGAAACCTTAGTCATACGGTGGACGGGATTCTCACCCGTCTTTCGCTACTCATACCGGCATTCTCACTTCTAAGCGCTCCACCAGTCCTTCCGGTCTGACTTCAACGCACTTAGAACGCTCTCCTACCACTGACATCGTAGATGTCAATCCACAGCTTCGGTGAATCGTTTAGCCCCGATACATTTTCGGCGCAGCGTCACTCGACCAGTGAGCTATTACGCACTCTTTAAATGATGGCTGCTTCTAAGCCAACATCCTGGTTGTCTGTGCAACGCCACATCCTTTTCCACTTAACGATTACTTTGGGACCTTAGCTGGTGGTCTGGGCTGTTTCCCTTTTGACTACGGATCTTATCACTCGCAGTCTGACTCCCGTGTATAAATATCTGGCATTCGGAGTTTGTCTGAATTCGGTAAACCGGGATGGCCCCCTAGTCCAAACAGTGCTCTACCTCCAGTATTCTCATCACGAGGCTAGCCCTAAAGCTATTTCGGAGAGAACCAGCTATCTCCAAGTTCGATTGGAATTTCTCCGCTACCCACACCTCATCCCCGCACTTTTCAACGTGCGTGGGTTCGGGCCTCCAGTAAGTGTTACCTCACCTTCACCCTGGACATGGGTAGATCACCTGGTTTCGGGTCTACGACCACGTACTAATTCGCCCTATTCAGACTCGCTTTCGCTGCGGCTCCGCCTTCTAAAGCTTAACCTCGCACGTAATCGTAACTCGCCGGTTCATTCTACAAAAGGCACGCTATCACCCATTAACGGGCTCTAACTACTTGTAGGCACACGGTTTCAGGATCTCTTTCACTCCCCTTCCGGGGTGCTTTTCACCTTTCCCTCACGGTACTGGTTCACTATCGGTCACTAGGTAGTATTTAGCCTTGGGAGATGGTCCTCCCGGATTCCGACGGAATTTCACGTGTTCCGCCGTACTCAGGATCCACTCTGGAGGGAACGAACTTTCGACTACAGGGCTTTTACCTGCTCTGGCGGACCTTTCCAAGTCGCTTCATCTAACTCATTCCTTTGTAACTCCGTATAGAGTGTCCTACAACCCCAAGAGGCAAGCCTCTTGGTTTGGGCTCTTCCCGTTTCGCTCGCCGCTACTCAGGGAATCGATTTTTCTTTCTCTTCCTCCAGGTACTTAGATGTTTCAGTTCCCTGGGTCTGCCTTCAAGACGCTATGTATTCACGTCAAGATACTACGCGATTAAACGTAGTGGGTTCCCCCATTCGGAAATCTCCGGATCAAAGCTCACTTACAGCTCCCCGAAGCATATCGGTGTTAGTGCCGTCCTTCTTCGGCTCCTAGTGCCAAGGCATTCGCCGTGCGCCCTTAATAACTTAACCTAGTTATTAAGCCTATAAAAAACTTAAAAAAATAAATGTGTTTGTTACAATTTCAATGTCGTTTTATCCAGTTTTCAAAGAACAAGTTTTGAAGTATTCCATCGTAATGATGAACCTTCAAAACTGAACGCAAAACGTAATCTTACAAACCCAAGGTTTGTATTCCGAAAATATCCTTAGAAAGGAGGTGATCCAGCCGCACCTTCCGATACGGCTACCTTGTTACGACTTCACCCCAATCATCTATCCCACCTTCGGCGGCTGGCTCCAAAAGGTTACCTCACCGACTTCGGGTGTTACAAACTCTCGTGGTGTGACGGGCGGTGTGTACAAGGCCCGGGAACGTATTCACCGCGGCATGCTGATCCGCGATTACTAGCGATTCCGGCTTCATGTAGGCGAGTTGCAGCCTACAATCCGAACTGAGAACGACTTTATCGGATTAGCTCCCTCTCGCGAGTTGGCAACCGTTTGTATCGTCCATTGTAGCACGTGTGTAGCCCAGGTCATAAGGGGCATGATGATTTGACGTCATCCCCACCTTCCTCCGGTTTGTCACCGGCAGTCACCTTAGAGTGCCCAACTAAATGATGGCAACTAAGATCAAGGGTTGCGCTCGTTGCGGGACTTAACCCAACATCTCACGACACGAGCTGACGACAACCATGCACCACCTGTCACCGTTGTCCCCGAAGGGAAAACCATATCTCTACAGTGGTCAACGGGATGTCAAGACCTGGTAAGGTTCTTCGCGTTGCTTCGAATTAAACCACATGCTCCACCGCTTGTGCGGGCCCCCGTCAATTCCTTTGAGTTTCAGTCTTGCGACCGTACTCCCCAGGCGGAGTGCTTAATGCGTTAGCTGCAGCACTAAGGGGCGGAAACCCCCTAACACTTAGCACTCATCGTTTACGGCGTGGACTACCAGGGTATCTAATCCTGTTTGCTCCCCACGCTTTCGCGCCTCAGTGTCAGTTACAGACCAGATAGTCGCCTTCGCCACTGGTGTTCCTCCAAATCTCTACGCATTTCACCGCTACACTTGGAATTCCACTACCCTCTTCTGCACTCAAGTCTCCCAGTTTCCAATGACCCTCCACGGTTGAGCCGTGGGCTTTCACATCAGACTTAAGAAACCACCTGCGCGCGCTTTACGCCCAATAATTCCGGACAACGCTTGCCACCTACGTATTACCGCGGCTGCTGGCACGTAGTTAGCCGTGGCTTTCTAATAAGGTACCGTCAAGGTACAGCCAGTTACTACTGTACTTGTTCTTCCCTTACAACAGAGTTTTACGAACCGAAATCCTTCTTCACTCACGCGGCGTTGCTCCATCAGGCTTTCGCCCATTGTGGAAGATTCCCTACTGCTGCCTCCCGTAGGAGTCTGGGCCGTGTCTCAGTCCCAGTGTGGCCGATCACCCTCTCAGGTCGGCTACGCATCGTTGCCTTGGTGAGCCGTTACCTCACCAACTAGCTAATGCGCCGCGGGCCCATCCTATAGCGACAGCCGAAACCGTCTTTCAGTATTGTCCCATGAGGGACAAAAGATTATTCGGTATTAGCCCCGGTTTCCCGGAGTTATCCCAAACTATAGGGTAGGTTGCCCACGTGTTACTCACCCGTCCGCCGCTAACGTCAAAGGAGCAAGCTCCTTCTCTGTTCGCTCGACTTGCATGTATTAGGCACGCCGCCAGCGTTCGTCCTGAGCCAGGATCAAACTCTCCATAAAAGAAATTTGATTAGCTCAAATTGTTTTGCTGGCATCAATTTTGATGTCCAAAATTTTGTTTCGTTCACTAACAAAGTTAGTTAGTAAAAACTATATTGATTACGTTTTGCTTGTTCAGTTTTCAAGGTTCATTTTGTCACCGTTTGTTTTTAGCGACTTTTACATAATAACATTTTCTTTTTTGGTTGTCAACAAGTTTTTTATAACTTTTTATCTTCTTTCAGAAGCGACAACTTTTATATCATACTATTTACAAATATTCTTGTCAACACTTTTTTGTAATGTTTTTAAGAAGTTTGTGTTATTAATGTTACGTCGTCTTAGCGACAAGTAATAATTTATCACGATTCTATAACCTTTGCAAGTGTTTTTTCTATAAAAATATCAAATTATATTAAATACCTTTATATAATTATACTTTATAAATTAGAAAATCGAAAACCTTCCTATATATACGCCCAATTTTTTTATTGTCCTATTAATTCTACTTTCTTTCTAAAACGCGCATCTTTCTTTACTCGAATGCCTAGCTTTACATAAAGGATTATTCCTAAAATAAATAAGTTCTTTTATAAAACAAACCTCATCCCTCTTTCTCGTTTTCATTATAGAAATTTCTATTTGCTTTAAATCTAATGCCATTGCTTTTCGCTTTCCACTGTAGCTTAACTAACACTACAGTGGAAAACAGCAAGAAACTAAACAAAAATACAAATTCTAAAATGGAAAGAAAAATGGCACTGCAAGCATCATCACAATAAACATAATAACTTGTAAAGGTACGCCAATCTTTACAAAATCCATAAATTTATAGCCACCAGCAGTCATAACTAACGCATTAGTAGGTGAGGCAATTGGCGTGGCAAACGCCATACTTGCTGCTACCGCTACACCTATCATAAAGGTTGTAGGATTTGCATCCATTGCAATCGCTGCGTTCATAGCAATGGGTGCAAACAAAACAGCGGTTGCGGTATTACTAATAAATTGACCAAAAATAACTGTCAGTACATAAATACCTATCAATACCCCGTAAGGACCGTATTTACCAAGAACATCAATGATGCCGTTGGATAAAATAACCATTCCCCCTGTTTTCTCTAATGCTGTAGCCATCGGAAGCATTGCCGCAACGAGTACAATACTTTCAAAATTCATATTGTTATACGCATCTTCCATATTCCGCAAACAGCCAGTTATAATCATCAATACTGCCCCAACCATAACGGAAATAACAGCAGGGAATACTTCAAAAGCCATGAGCCCAATCATTAAAAGCATAATCGCACCAGCTATTCCTGCTTTACCAGTTGCCGCTGCAACACTCGCATGCTCTTTCGGTTGACCGACAACAACAACGTCCTGTGTCTCTCGAGCAAGCACTAATATTTCATCCCATGCGCCTTGTACTAAGATGGCATCTCCAAATTTCAACTTATGCGTCACCATATCTTGAAGCTTATAGCCACCTCTATGGTTAATGCCAATAATATTGAGATTATACTTTTCTCGGAATCCTAGTGAACTGACCGTCTCATTAATAAAACTTGAATTTGGCGTTAATAGCACTTCCGCAATACCAAGATGCTTTGTTACCAACTCATCCGCTTCATTCTCAGTCAATTCTTGCATCACTAAACCGTAATCTGCAGTTAAATTACCAATCGCCCCTTCCTCACCTTGTACATAGAGCTCATCTAAAGCATGGATTACACTCGTTGGGCCTGCCATTTCTTGATAGGTCATCGGGAGTAAATTGATTCCATCTTGTGATTTACGGTGAATTTTCATCATACAAAGTCCATATTTTGCGGGAAGCTTTAATTCTGCCAGTGATGTTCCTATAATTATAGAATCCTCAGGTACAAACACCTTAAATAATCGATTGTTTAAATCATATTGCTTCATAATTTTCTTTGGCGAGAGCTTATAGCCAGTAGATGTTTGCGTTCTTTTTTTATCATTTGGTAACAGAATATTACGCACAAGCACCAAATATAAAATACCGACAATCATCCCAACTAGGCCAATAGGCGTCACCTCAAAAAACCCAAGCTTCGGATAGCCTTGATCGACTAAAAGCTGGCTGACAATTAAATTGGGCGGGGAAGCAATTAATGTCATTAAGCCCGATAAACTAGCGACATAAGATAGTGGTAATAAAAACTTTGAAGGACTTTCCTTCATACTAATCGCGATGCTGACAACAATCGGCATCATCAAAGCAACTGTACCCGTATTACTCATAAAAGCACCTACAGAGCCTACAATAATGAGCAATAGGATAAATAACTTGAGCTCGCTATTACCTGACCATTTCAATAATAGTTGTCCAGCCATTGCTGCAAGACCCGTACGCAAAATACCAGCACCAACTACAAAAAGGCCAGCAATCATTAGCACAACCGAATTTGAAAAGCCTGCCAAAGCCTCTGCTGGCGTTAAAATATTAGCGATAACAAATGCGAGAAGAGAGACAATAGCAACAAAATCTGCACGCACTCGATTCGTCATAAATACAATAATCGTCATTCCTAAAATAAGAAATGTTAATGTTAGCTGCACGCAAAGCATTCCTTTCTAACTATAGTAACAACTACATTCTATACGAAAAAAAGCATAAATAACGGAATTCTCCCTATTTATGCTTTTTCTGTAATATTTAATTGGTAAATCTATGCACAACTGAGATTAATCGTTTACCAAAACTCTTTATTTATTACAAAAGAATACCATGACGCACTACAACTTGCCCTTTTTTAATTACCGTATCGGTATGATTCATGCCGTAAAAGTATTGTAGCTGTTTGTAATTGGCAACATCCAATATAATAACATCCGCTTGTTTACCCGCTTCTAGCGTACCAATCTGGTGGCCTCTGTTCAATGCATGCGCAGCATTAATGGTCGTAGCAGTGATTACTTCCTCTAATGTCAACCCCATATGCATACAAGCTAAATTCATTATAAATGGCAAACTCATTGTCGGCGAAGAGCCCGGGTTAAAGTCTGTTGAGATGGCTACTGGCACTCCTTCATCAATCATTAACCTGCCTCTAGCAAACGGTGCGCGTAAGAAGAAGGCAGTGCCAGGTAGCAAGACGGCAATCGTTCCTGCTTCAGCCATATTTTGAATACCTTCATCCGAAGCAACTAACAAATGCTCTGCCGAGATAGCTCCCACATCAGCGGCTAATTCCGCACCGTTATACGGCTCTATTTCATCAGCATGAATTTTCGGTGTTAGTCCAAGCGCTTTACCCGCCTCTAAAATGCGTCTAGATTGCGCTGGTGTAAATACGCCTTTTTCACAAAACACATCATTGAATTCTGCAAGCTCTAATGCCGACACTTTTGGCAGCATATCATTAATAATAACGTCGACAAATTCATCTTCTCGTCCTTTAAAATCGCGTGGTACCGCATGTGCGCCCATAAAGGTACTGATGACATCTACCACATGTGTGTCCTGTAGCTTTTTAGCTACTTCCAGTTGTTTCTTTTCCGTTTCCCAATCCAGACCGTAACCTGACTTCGCTTCCACAGTAGTCACACCATGCTTTAAAAAAACATCTAAATGGTGCATCGTTTTTTCATATAACGCTTCAAAACTTGTTTCTCGTGTGCGCTTTGTTGTAGCATGAATGCCTCCACCTGCATTCATAATGTCCATATAAGTGGAACCGTTAAGTCGCATATTAAATTCCTGCTCACGTGTACCGCCATGCACTAAATGTGTATGGCAATCCACAAGACCTGGCATGACAATCTTTCCAGATGCATCTATAACCTCTGCTTCCTCCACTAAATGAGGGAAATCTATAACTAACTGCTCGTAAGCCCCGACAGCGACAACCTGACTTCCTGCTACGAGCACACTTCCCTTTTCTACAACGGCAATCTCTCGCATTTGTTCTTTTATTCGAGGCCCTTGTAAAGCGCTTTTCAAAGTAATGACTTCATTTGCATTTTTAATTAAAAGGGTCATTTCACATCATCCTTTAACATTGGCATATGGACACCTTTATTCTTTGCTGTATTGATAGCAATGTCATAACCTGCATCTGCATGCCGAACAATTCCCATTCCAGGGTCTGAAATCAACACGCGCGCTATTTTCTCAGCCGCTAATCTTGATCCATCAGCAACTAACACTTGACCTGCGTGCTGTGAATAGCCCATTCCTACACCGCCACCATGGTGAACACTTACCCAGCTAGCTCCACTCGCTGTGTTAACAAGTGCGTTTAAAATCGGCCAATCGGATACTGCATCTGACCCATCCAACATTCCTTCTGTTTCACGGTTGGGAGAAGCCACCGAGCCAGAGTCTAAATGATCCCGTCCGAAAACAATTGGTGCAGACAATTCGCCATTTGCCACCATTTCATTTACCTTCAATGCAAAGCGATGGCGATCACCATACCCTAACCAGCAAATACGTGCAGGTAGTCCCTGCCATTTCACCATTTTTTGCGCCATATCAATCCAATTGACAAGACCTTCATCTTCAGCAAACATTTCTTTCGCTAAAGCATCTGTTTTATAAATATCTTCCGGATTACCAGAAAGTGCTGCCCAACGGAACGGCCCCTTACCTTCACAGAACAATGGACGAATATACGCTGGTACAAAGCCTGGGAAGTCAAAAGCATTTGTCACACCCATCTCTTTTGCGTAAGCACGAATATTATTACCGTAATCAAATACTTCAGCACCCGCCTGTTGAAATTCAAGCATTGTACGAACATGCTCTGCCATCGTTTCTTTCGCCTTTTGCTCATACGTTTTGACATCATTTCTCCGTAACGCTAACGCTTCTTCAAACGTCATACCATTCGGTACATAGCCATTGATAGGGTCATGCGCAGATGTTTGGTCTGTCACAAAATCTGGAATGATACCTCGGTTTAGCAATTCACGGTTAACATCTGCACAGTTGCCAACTAGCCCAATTGACGCTGGCTCCCGTTGAGCACGGAGTTGATTGACTAATGCCACCGCTTCATCTACTGTCTCAACAAGATAATCACAGTAGCCTTCTTTTATTTTTCGTTCAATACGAGCACGTTCCACTTCCACTACTAAAATGACTGCCCCTGCCATTTTCCCAGCTAAAGGCTGTGCACCACTCATACCACCCATACCACCAGTAAGAATGAATTTCCCGCGTAAGTCCGCACTACCAAACACTTTCTTTCCAGCCTCTACAAACGATAAATATGTGCCTTGTAAAATACCTTGAGCACCAATATATATCCAACTACCAGCAGTCATTTGACCGTACATCATTAAATCACGGTCCTCTAGCTCATAGAAATGCTCCCAATTGGACCATGCAGGCACTAAGTTTGAATTGGCGATTAAAACGCGTGGTGCATGTTCATGCGTACGGAAGACAGCTACTGGCTTACCCGATTGAATAAGCAATGTTTCATCATTCTCTAATTCTTTTAAAGAAGCAATGATTTGTTCATAGCTTTGCCAATTTCGCGCCGCTTTTCCTATTCCTCCATACACAATAAGCTCATCAGGATTTTCTGCAACTTCAGGATCTAGATTATTCATCAGCATGCGCATCGCCGCTTCCTGTGTCCAACCTTTACATGTTATTTCATTCCCTCTTGGTGCACGAATATTAGTTTTATATACCATTAAAAACACGCTCCTTTAAAATAGTAAAAATGCTATTGGTGTTACAATAATTAAAGATAAGACGACACGCTCAAACCAAATCAGCAAGATTTCACGCAATGTCAATGGAATTTCTGATGATAAGATCAGTGGAATTACAGCAGAAAAGAATAATATTGAAGAAATAGATACGACAGACACAATAAATTTCGTTATCAATGTTGCTTGTGTGACAACAAGTGCTGGTAAAAACACTTCCGCCAACGATAAAGACAATGCTTTTGCTGTTAAAAATGGTTCTGGAACTTGTAATACATATGTAAAAGGAACAAAAATATACGCAAGCCAATCAAAAACAGGCGTATATGTTGCGAGTACAAGCCCTAGAAGACCAATTGATAAAATAGAAGGCATAACAGCCATTGCCATCACAAGGCCATCCTTTAAATTCATCCATAAAATTTTTGCTAACGGCGGATTATGCTCAACCGCCACCATCGCTTGACGCCACGCTTCTTTAAAACGTTTTTGCATTACTATTTTTTCTGGCATCGGTGTCGAGCCTGCAAAGTATTCATCCTTCATTGAACGCAGTGGATACATACGTGCTGTTATTGCCGTAACTAGAAATGTCACAACGAGCGATACCCAAAAAAATGTATTCCAATGTGGCATAATATCGAGCGTGCTTGCAATGACAACCATAAATGTGGCAGATACAGTTGAAAAGCCTGTTGCAATAATTGCGGCCTCCTTCGCTGTATAACGACCTTCCATATAGACACGGTTCGTTAAAAGTAACCCGACTGAATAACTCCCAACAAATGAGGCTACTGCATCTACTGCCGAACGGCCCGGCGTCTTAAAAATAGGTTGCATAAAACGCTGTGTTAAAACACCAATAAATTCAAGTAACCCAAAGCTAACAAGAATAGCTAAAAATAAAGAGCCTATCGGAATAAGTACCCCTACTGGCTTAATTAGTTTCTCCATTAAGTAAGGGCCGATATTTTCATTGGCAAGCCATGCAGGAGCAACATTAAAAATTAGCAAAACCCCAGCTACCATTCCACCCACTTTAAAAATTGACAACAACATATCGATTGACGACTTTTTCCACCTATAAGAAATAAATGGATAGATTGCTCCTCCAACAAGCATCATAACCACATAAACAGTGACAAGCGAGGGTGCTTCTGTACGAATATAATTCACAATATGATCGATTAGAATTGTGTTTTTTCCATGCCATTCAAACGAAATGAAAAAGCTGAATATTCCGACTAAGCTACAGATAACCATTTTTATAATTGAGGAAACTCTAAATGACGAGTCGTGCCTCAACGCCTGTTGCTTATAATCCATCGCCGTCCTCCTTGCTTATTTATAGCAAATCAGTCACCCAATAGTGCCCACCAAATTCATTTAAGTAAAAGAACTTGGCGGGAACATAAAGGATGTTATGCAAGAAGCTTAAATGCTCTCATCTAATAGAACATCACTTGCTAATAAGTACTTCGCTAATGCTTCAATTTCGTCACCAATAGGTTGATCTGCCAATAAAGGCGGACAGAATTCACGCACTTTTTCTAAATACTTTCTTGTTGTTGGCGATAACTGCTCTTCCGCCTTATCTAGATGGATAGCTTGCGACGCACAAATCATTTCTATTGCAATAACCCGAGCTGCATTGTGGACAATTTGTCGCACTTGACGAGCGGATGTTGTCCCCATACTGACATGATCTTCTTGATTGCCTGATGTAGGTATCGAATCCACACTTGAAGGATGTGCCAGCACTTTGTTTTCTGACACAATCGAAGCAGCTGTATATTGTGCAATCATCAGTCCACATTCAATACCAGGATTTGTTGCTAAAAATGGTGGCAAACCATCATTAAGTTGCGGATTGACCATGCGCTCTGTACGTCTTTCGGAAATATTAGCCCATTCACTGACCCCAACCTTTAAAAAGTCCATAGCTAATGCTATAGGCTGACCGTGAAAATGACCTCCTGATAGAACTTCTCCATTTTCTAAAACGATAGGATTGTCTGTCGTAGCGTTCATCTCTATTTGCACACGCTGCTCCGCATAGAAAAATGATTGCCAAGATGCCCCGTGTACTTGGGGAATGCATCGCAGAGAATACGCATCCTGCATCCTTATTTCCCCCTGCTTGGTCACGCGTTTACTACCATCAAGCCATTTGCGAATACGCCCTCCTACCAACTCTAATTCTGGATGTGGTCTTACAGCTAATAGTGCCGGATCAAATGCAGACGTAATCCCTTTTAACGCCTCTAATGACAGACTCGCAGCCATATCCGCGGCAAGCCCAATACGCTCCGCCTCGTTTAATGTCAAAACGCCAATACCAGTCATTGCTTGCGTGCCATTTACTAGCGCCAATCCTTCCTTTGCCTGTAATCGCACAGGTGTTAAGCCTGCTTTCTGTAATGCGATGTCACCTGACACAAGCTCGCCCTTAAATTCAGCTTTCCCTTCACCTACAAGCACTAATGCTAAATGCGATAATGGTGCTAAATCTCCACTTGCTCCAACTGATCCTTGGGATGGCACGATTGGATGTACCCCTTTATTGATGCAGTCTAGCAATAATTGCAATGTTTCTTGTCGAATACCCGAAAACCCACGTGCTAATGCATTTGCGCGTAAAATCATCATCGCACGCACGACATCCGTTGGAAATGGTTCGCCAACACCTGTAGCATCTGAACGAAGTAAATTTAATTGCAGTAACTCAATATCTGATTCTTCAATTCGTATATTACTTAACTTGCCAAACCCAGTATTGACACCGTAAATTACTTGCCCCTCTGCTAAGCGTTTTTCAATTCTTTCTCTACTTGCTCGAACGCGTTCCGTACTGTCAGCAGATAATACGACCGAAGCTTGCCCCCTCACGATTTTCTCAATTTGTTGCCTTGTTAACGTATTGCCATCAAGTTCGATGATTGTTTGCATACGATATCCCCCTATCCTTAACAGCTTATGTAAATGTATTTGTATAAAAAAAGAATTTCTCTATATCCATTGTACAAACTACTTTTTTCAGAAAATATAGAATTTTAAAAGAGAAAACAGGAATTATTTCAGATTTTTATGTTATTTTTAATAATATAATCGTATTTTTTTACGAAACAGGATTTTTTTAAGAAAGGCTGATTTAAATGAAATTATTATTAATTGATCGAGATCTTACGGAACTTTCGGGCATTCGTTGGTTTTTGCATACATACTTTCCAGGAGATTTATCAATTGAGATGTGCACGACTATTTCCGAGGCCGCAAAAAGCATTCAACAATTTGTACCAGAAGTTATTTTGTTAAATATCGACATGCTACCGAATAATCGTTTAACGGCTCTTTACGGGCTTTTACAAAAACACTCAGGCAAAATCCTAGCCATCACCACAGAGCCGTTATTTAAAAACGCATTAAAAGCAATAGATTTACAGGTGGCGCATCTTTTTGTAAAACCAATTGATTTAGAAGTTTTAAAGCAAAAGCTTAGTGCTATTTCGCTTCATACACCTCAAATCCCAAAAGTTAGTGCTGATGCTAAAGGTGAATCTTTTTACTATCAATTATTTTTAGAGAACACAACTAACTCATTAACAACCGATATCCAGTTCACAATGATTGAACCTGAGCATCCAGAAACATTAAATAAATTGTTCATTTGGCTTCAACAAACACCGATTTATTATCAAATGAGCATTTATCCGTTATCAGGTGCAATCATCTGCCTCTTTCAAACAAGCGATTTAAAAATTATTGAAAAAGATATAAGAACCTTGCTAAAGGAATGGCAAATGACGAATAACGGCGCTCTGAATATCGGCGTTTATGATGGTGCGCCGACAACTTTAAAAGAAATGTATGCATTAACAAAGCGAGCCCTACTGCAAAGCTTTTATGAAGGCTACGGCCATATTTTTTATGCAACGAAACAATACCAAACACACCCTCTCGACCCTTTACTGACACCAGAGGAGCAACAACTACTTATTAAAAGTTTAGAGGAAGGTAATATTGAAGCAGTAAAAACGTTCTTATATCGCTTATCAAATGGAGGTATCTATTACGAGCAAGATGATTTGCGCATCCACCTTACCAGTGTACTGGCGCAAATCCGCCGATTTATGCTGAAATACAAACTGCATGAAAAAGCTGCTATCGAGCAAAATTATCGCCAACTTTTTCATTTGATTATTGAACACCCTATATTCTATACAATTCTCAATGGCATTATTTTATTCACACAGCGACTTATTGAATTGGCACGTGAAGCTCGAATGGAGAAAAAAGCGGACTATATAGAATTAGCTTTGGAAATAATCGATTATCAATATCATAATCATGAACTATCATTACCATTTATCGCGAATAAGTTAGGGATTAGCCCCAATTATTTAAGTACAATATTTTCACGAAAACAAGGCCAGCCATTCAAACGCTATTTACAGCAAGTTCGGATTCAAAATTCAACTAAAATGCTTATTGAAACCGATTTTGCCATTAGTGAAATTGCGCTGTTAAATGGCTTTGATGATCCGAATTATTTCAGCAAATTATTCAAACAGCTCATAGGGACTACACCTAACCGCTATCGAAAAGGATGGAAAAATCAAGGAGGCATTATCCAATCGTAATTTTCATTTAGACTACCTTATTTTCAATATCAATATTAAATAAGAAGGATTCCCAAATATACTTTGTCTTTAATCTTATATACTTGCAAATCACTTATTCCTTTAAAATAACCGTAAAAACTATAAAAACAGTGAAAATATTCTAAAAAAATATGTATATTGGTTGAAAGCTATGCATATATTTATAGTTTATACATTGCTATATAAATTCTTTAACAATAATTATTATAATGTACTAGCAATTCTATTTTATATTTGTTATAGTTATTTACGAGGAGTTTGACTCACAATATTTTTCAGGAGGTAAACTAATATGACAAACGCAAATGATCGTAGCCGTCGTTTCACAACAGCAGGTGGTGCTCCAGTAGTAAGCAACCACGACTCTATGTCTGCAGGTCCTCGTGGTCCACTTTTACTTCAAGATGTATGGTTAGTTGAAAAATTAGCAAACTTCAACCGTGAAGTTATTCCGGAGCGCCGTATGCATGCTAAAGGTTCAGGAGCATTCGGTACATTCACTGTGACACATGATATTTCTCAATATACGAAAGCTAAAATCTTCTCTGAAATCGGGAAGAAAACACCAATGTTCGCTCGTTTCTCAACTGTAGCGGGAGAACGCGGTGCTGCAGATGCAGAGCGCGATATTCGAGGCTTTGCATTGAAATTCTATACAGAAGAAGGTAACTGGGATTTAGTTGGTAATAACACACCTGTATTCTTCTTCCGTGATCCGTTACACTTTACAGATTTAAACCACGTAGTAAAACGCGATCCACGCACAAATATGAAAAACGCAAACTCTAACTGGGATTTCTGGACTTTATTACCAGAAGCGTTACACCAAATTACAATTGTTATGTCTGACCGTGGTATTCCAACAGGTTATCGTAATATGCATGGTTTCGGCTCACACACTTACAGCTTCATCAATGCACAAAATGAGCGTGTATGGGTAAAATTCCACTTCCGTACAGAGCAAGGCATTAAAAACTTAACAGGTGCTGAAGCAGCTGAAATTATCGGTAAAGACCGCGAATCTTCACAACGTGACTTGTACGAAGCTATCGAACGAGGCGATTTCCCAAAATGGAAAATGTACATTCAAGTCATGACAGAAGAACAAGCGCGTGAATTACCTTATAACCCATTCGACTTAACAAAAGTTTGGTATAAAAAAGACTTCCCACTAATTCCAGTTGGCGAATTCGAGTTAAATAAAAACCCTGATAACTACTTTGCAGAAGTAGAACAATCATCGTTTGCACCATCTAACATTGTGCCTGGTATCAGCTACTCTCCAGACAAAATGTTACAAGCTCGTATTTTTGCATACGCAGATGCAGCTCGCTATCGCTTAGGCGTAAACCACCACAGTCTGCCTGTAAACGCACCAAAATGCCCATTCCGTTCATTCCACCGCGATGGCGCTATGCGTTTTGATGGCAATCTCGGTTCTACATTAAGCTATGAACCAAACAGCTACGGTGAATGGGAGCACAATCTAGACTATAAAGAGCCACCATTACGTATTGATGGTCATGCTGATATCCACGACTTCCGAGAAGATGACAATAACTACTTCGAACAACCAGGTAAATTATTCCGTCTGTTATCTGCGGAAGAGCAACAACGCTTATTTGAAAATACAGCAAATGATATGGCTTCAGTTGAAGAATTCATCAAACGTCGCCACATCTTACACTGCTATTTAGCTGACCCTGCATATGGTGAGGGTGTAGCGAAAGCAATGGGTCTATCATTAGAAGGTATGGATCTTTCAAATCCGTATGTAAAAAAAGAAGTAAAACAAGTAGCAAACATCTAATATTCCCCTATATTGATATCCAATAATACTTGCAGTCATTGGCAAGTAGACAAAAGGTAGCGAGAATGTGCATTTCTCGATGCCTTTTGTCATTTTTACTTCGTTATTTTGCTAGTCCCAATAAGCTTTATAACAAGTAGCTACATTGGAAGACTATCGTACATATTTCAATCTTCCTTCGTTCTAAAGCTTTCGCATCTGTCACTTAGACTATCTTTACCGTTTACTATTCAGTAGATTGGCGTAAGCTGCCTCAACTGACTTAAAGGTAACTCCCCCACTCACTGAAAAAGTAATATGCAGTGGAATTCATTTTTTGTTGTTTCCTTTTACTATGTATATCTGTCATCGTCATATAGGTGTTCTTGTATACCATTTATATGAAAATTCCACAACTTTGTACTGTTCTTATTCCTAATGTCGCTAAAATTTTTTGGCATTGATACGTGACAACTATTACAAAACTGGAATGGAGGAAAAAAGATGTCGATTCGAATGAAACTATATATTGGATTTAGTACAATCATTCTTTTATTACTAACTATTTCCTCAATCGCTTACTACCAACTGAATCACATTAATAATTTAAATAAAGACTTATTTGAAAACCGTGTTTATAAGCTGATTCAAGTCGATAAAATTGTCATTGCTTCTTCAATGCAGAGCAACTATCTTCGTTCATATATTCTCGAACCCAATGAAGCAACCATTAAAAACCTCGATGACCAAGAAAAGTTGATTCAAGACAAGGTGGAAGAGCTAGATAGCTTATTCACTTCAGAAACGACACAAAAGCAAATGGAAGTTATTAAAGCCAATCAGGCGATTTTTGAAAAAGCAGCACTGGAGATTATTAATACATACAGTCCCGATAATTTACAACCTGCCATTGACATTCTTCGAACAAAAGCACGCCCTGCTGCTGCTGCAATCCAACAAGCCGCACATGAAATTGCATTTTATGAGGAAAGACAAGTACAGTTAGCACGTGCTGAGTCGTCAAAAGTGGAAACTATAAGCTCATCGATTATCTTAATTCTCGCTGCCTTTTCCACAAGTTTAGCCTTTCTCATCGCCTTCATTATGACAAGGATTATTACAAAGCCTGTCAATCGCCTAGCTAAGGCAGCAAATATCATTGCTACCGGTGATTTACGTCAAGAGGATGTGAAAGTAAAGACAAAAGATGAGATTCGAAAGTTAGCCGATTCATTTAATGTAATGAAAGCAAATTTGCGCTCTCTCATTGACAATATAGCGATCAATGTAGAACATACTACTACAAGTGCAGGAGAATTAGCCGCAAGCACTGACGACGTTACTTCTTCTTCAAATGACGTTGCTAAACGCGTAGAATTAATGGCTCGAGGCGGTAGTCAGGCTGTCATGACAGGGCAAGAAACCGCTATGGCCATGGACGAAACTGCACGTGGAGTCCAGCGCATTGCTGAAGCCACACAGATGCTTCATTCGAGAGCGCTTGATACACAAAGCGTTGCGACTGATGGTGAAAAGATGTTGCAAAAGACCGAAAATCAAATGATGGTTATTCAACAATCTTCAGATAAGACAAATGCGCTTATTAAACAGTTAAGTACGCAATCGACTGAGATTGAAAATATAACGAAAGTCATTACTGAAATTACCGATCAGACCAACCTACTAGCTTTGAATGCTGCCATCGAAGCAGTGCGGGCTGGCGAACATGGGCAAGGATTTGCTGTCGTGGCAGATGAAGTACGTAAATTAGCGGAGGAATCCAAAATATCAGCCAACCAAATCATTAACTTAATTAATGATATTCAGCAAAATACATTGGAAGTCGAAAAAGCGGTGAGCGTTACAGTACAAAATATTGATGAAGGCGTTTCTTACATTCAACATGCGCAAAACGCATTTAATGGCATTATGGGCGCAATTGAAGATATGGCATCCGAAATAGAAGACGTTTCTGCTTCTACTCAACAAATTTCTGCAAGTACTGAAGAGGTTGCTGCATCTGTCAATGAAATGTCTGCGGTAGCAAAAAACGTGGCAGAACAATCTGAAACGATTTCAAGCGCAATTGAAGAACAAACATCCACCATCCAAGAAATGAATGCTGTTGCACAATCTTTAAACGACGGGGCTACCACCCTTCAAGCACATATAAATAAATTTAAAGTCTAAAAAGCTAAGACAAAAAAGTGTTAGATTGATTGCAGTCAATCTAACACTTTTTGCTACTATGGTGAATCGGATGTTGTCCGCGGTTTATCGGTGATTTCTTTTGTTACTGATACAATCGGCTACCAGCTTTTTTAAACTCTTGAGCCTTTTCCTTCATTCCTTGATGGATAGCTTCTGTCGTATTTAAATCTTTTTCTTTAGCATAGTTACGAATATCTTGAGAAATTCTCATACTGCAAAACTTAGGGCCACACATTGAGCAGAAATGGGCTGTTTTCGCTCCCTCTGCGGGTAATGTTTCATCGTGGTATTCTACTGCTCGTTCTGGGTCTAATGATAAGTTAAACTGATCGCGCCAGCGGAACTCAAATCGCGCTTTGGATAGCGCATCATCTCTTTGTTGTGCCCCAGGGTGCCCTTTCGCTAAGTCAGCCGCGTGTGCCGCAATTTTATAGGTAATGACCCCTACACGAACATCTTCTCGATTTGGTAAGCCTAAATGTTCTTTCGGTGTCACATAACATAGCATCGCTGTGCCAAACCAGCCAATCATCGCTGCGCCAATGGCAGATGTAATATGGTCATAGCCTGGCGCGATATCCGTTGTAAGAGGCCCCAATGTGTAAAAAGGTGCTTCTTTGCAAACTTCCAATTGTTTGTCCATATTTTCTTTAATGAGATGCATCGGTACGTGCCCAGGTCCCTCTACCATTACTTGTACATCGTGCTTCCATGCAATTTGCGTTAACTCTCCTAACGTATCAAGCTCCGCAAACTGTGCCTCATCATTGGCATCAGCAATTGAACCTGGGCGTAAACCATCCCCTAATGAAAAAGCAACATCATACGTTTTCATAATTTCACAAATTTCTTCAAAATGAGTATATAAGAAGTTTTCTTGGTGATGGAATAGGCACCATTGCGCCATAATCGAACCACCACGCGACACAATGCCCGTTACGCGATTAGCTGTGAGTGGTACATAACGAAGCAACACGCCTGCATGAATCGTAAAGTAATCCACCCCTTGTTCAGCTTGCTCGATCAACGTATCACGATACACTTCCCATGTTAAATCCTCGGCTACACCATTGACCTTTTCGAGTGCCTGATAAATTGGCACAGTTCCTACAGGTACAGCTGCATTACGAATAATCCATTCGCGGGTTGTATGAATATGCTTGCCAGTAGATAGATCCATTATATTATCTGCGCCCCATCGTGTAGCCCATGTCATTTTTTCAACTTCCTCTGCTATAGAGGAAGAAACAGCTGAATTACCAATATTGGCATTAATTTTGACATGAAAGTTTCGGCCAATAATCATCGGCTCTGCCTCTGGATGATTAATATTGGATGGCATAATGGCACGTCCTGCAGCAATTTCTGCACGTACAAATTCTGGTTCTACATGTTCACGAATCGCTACAAATTCCATTTCCGGGGTAATAATCCCTTGTCTTGCATAATGCAGTTGTGTCACGTTGCGACCTTTTTTTGCACGTAATGGTTTTCGGGAAAGCTCCGGAAAAACGTTTTCCTTCATACGAGGGTCGTCTGCTTTGCGGAAACCATTATCCTCTGGTTTAATCGTCCGCCCTTCGTACTCCTCTACATCTCCACGTTCTTTTATCCACGCACTACGCAATGCAGGTAAACCTTTTGTAATATCCACTTTGTAAGTTGGATCTGTATAAGGACCGCTAGTATCATAAACACGCACTGGTGCATTATCTTCTTCTCCAAAACTACCCGTTGTTGGGCTTAGCTGAATTTCACGCATCGGTACTAAAATATCTGGGCGTGTTCCTTCTACATATACTTTTTTACTTCCGTCAAAACTTGTCATAATGGTAATGTTCTTTTCGCTAACTGTTGTCATATACTATTCCGCTCCCTTTTCCATAAATTTTCAAAAAGGACCGAATCTAGCTCACGCCAATAGGTAGCATTACAAATAAAAAAGCCGAATCCAAAAATATTGGATCCGGCTGTACATGTAAGGTTTATTTATCGCAAAAAATTCTAGGAGTGCGATGTTCATTAACTTTCCCACGCTGGTATGAGCCAGATCAGGTCCAAAGGGTCAAGAAACCTCTATGCGTTTCCCTCTCAGCCCGACTCATCGGACTCCCCTAGTTATAGCTATTAAGTTTGATGATAGTGTAACAGATTTTTCTAATAGATGGAAGTTATAATTAGATTTATCTTGCTATTATCCTCGAGTAATTACGTAAATAGCAGTTCTGCTAGATAAATGACAATTGTTACTGTTAGACAGCTAACAATCGTGGAAAAAAGAACCGTTTGCGCAGCAGTTGCCGACTCAACATCATATTCTAATGCCAAGCTAGAGCTATTGCGTGAGGTCGGAAATGCACTTGCAATGAAGAGTGACTGAGCGACAACACCATCTAAACCGAGGACAAAAATAATAAGCAATGCAACGGCTGGGCCTACTACTAGACGTGTAATGCAGCTAACAAACACCGTTTTATTGAACATGGACTTGATTTCAAGCTGTGATAGTTGTGCACCCAGTGTAATAAGCGCTACAGCAATAAAGCCATCAGCTACGTGGTCAATAGGAATACGGATAAATTGTGGAATGCCAATATTAAAGAAATTCATTGCCACCCCTATTATAAGGGCATGAATAATAGGCATTTTCAGGAAGTCTTTTATGATCGCCATCCCTGATTTAGTCGAAGAGATTAAATTATATAAACCATATGTATAGGTCGTCATATTTTGAAAAATAACGAGAATCACTTGGATTGCCACCCCAATGGGCTGCGTTGCGAAAATCATTTGTGCAACTGGAATACCATAGTTGCCGGAGTTAATAAGGACAACACTATTTTTAAACACTGCCGTCTCTGTTTTCGCTAGACCAAGCCCCTTCGCTAAAAAATGACTAAGCACCATTTGACTGCCGATAAAGAGCACAATAAATAATGCCACTTCCCCCAGCACTGATAACTCCACACTTGTTTCATATAAATTCACAAATACCGCAGCTGGCATAAAACAATACGTAATGAGCTGAGATAATGCTTTTAAATTAAAAGAAAATTTCTTTTGTAAAAATGCACCAAGTACAAGCAACACTAAAATAGGGGCAACTATTTTAAAGAAAATCATACCGAGATACATCATGGAGGTGACCCCCTTTCATCTCTTTCTATAGTAAAACTGTTCACAGCATGGGTCAATGCTCCCCCGCTAGTATAAGTTTACATAAAAAAGAACTGCCCCTTGCTAGGACAGCTCCTTTTTATGTTTGTAGGTTTTTGCTTTGCTTAGCGGGTATTTCATCTTGTTTCGCGGGTAAACCTCCATGCTTCACGGGTATCACCCTGCTTCGCGGGGAAATCACCTTGCTCCGCGGGTATCACCCTGTTTCGCGGGTAAATCTCTCTGCTCCGCGGGTAAACCTCTTTGCTTCGCGGGTATTTCACCTTGTTTCGCGGATAAACCTCTCTGCTTCGCGGGTATTTCACCTTGCTCCGCGGGTAAACCACTTTGCTCCGCGGATATCACCCTGCTCCGCGGGTATTTCACCTTGTTCCGCGGGTAAATCTCCCTGCTCCGCAGGTAAACCTCCTTGCTTCGCGGGGAAATCTCTTTGCTCCACGGGTATCACCCTACTTCGTGGGTATCACCATGCTCCGCGGGTAAATCATTCTGCTCCGCGGGTAAATCTCCCTATTTCGCGGGTATTTCACCTTGTTTCGCAGATAAACCTCTCTGCTTCGCGGGTATTTCACCTTGTTCCGCGGGTAAATCTCCCTGCTCCGCGGGTAAATCACTCTGCTCCGCGGGTAAACCCCTTTGCTTCATGGGTATCACCCTGCTTCGCGGGGAAATCTCCCTGCTCCGCGGGTAAACCTCTTTGCTTCGCGGGTATTTCACCTTGTTTCGCGGATAAACCTCTCTGCTTCGCGGGTATTTCACCTTGCTCCGCGGGTAAACCACTTTGCTCCGCGGATATCACCCTGCTCCGCGGGTATTTCACCTTGTTCCGCGGGTAAATCTCCCTGCTTCGCGGGTAAACCTCTTTGCTTCGCGGGGAAATCTCTTTGCTCCACGGGTATCACCCTACTTCGTGGGTATCACCATGCTCCGCGGGTAAATCATTCTGCTCCGCGGGTAAATCTCCCTATTTCGCGGGTATTTCACCTTGCTCCGCGGGTAAACCACTTTGCTCCGCGGATATCACCCTGCTCCGCGGGTATTTCACCTTGTTCCGCGGGTAAATCTCCCTGCTCCGCGGGTAAATCACTCTGCTCCGCGGGTAAACCCCTTTGCTTCATGGGTATCACCCTGCTTCGCGGGGAAATCTCCCTGCTCCGCGGGTAAACCTCTTTGCTTCGCGGGTATTTCACCTTGTTTCGCGGATAAACCTCTCTGCTTCGCGGGTATTTCACCTTGCTCCGCGGGTAAACCACTTTGCTCCGCGGATATCACCCTGCTCCGCGGGTATTTCACCTTGTTCCGCGGGTAAATCTCCCTGCTCCGCAGGTAAACCTCCTTGCTTCGCGGGGAAATCTCTTTGCTCCACGGGTATCACCCTACTTCGTGGGTATCACCATGCTCCGCGGGGAAATCATTCTGCTCCGCGGGTAAATCTCCCTATTTCGCGGGTATTTCACCTTGTTTCGCAGATAAACCTCTCTGCTTCGCGGGTATTTCATCTTGCTCCGCGGGGAAATCACCCTGCTCCGCGGGTAAATCTCTTTGCTCCGCGGGTAAACCCCTTTGCTTCATGGGTATCACCCTGCTTCGCGGGTAAACCTCCTTGCTTCGCGGGTAAATCTCCCTGCTCCGCGGGTAAACCTCCTTGCTCCGCGGGTAAACCACTTTGCTCCGCGGGTATTTCACCTTGTTTCGCGGATAAACCTCTCTGCTTCGCGGGTAAATCACCTTGCTCCGCGGTTATCACCCTGCTTCGCGGGTAAATCTCCCTGCTCCGCGGGTAAATCACTCTACTCCGCGGGTATTTCCATCTCGCTTTATTAAGCAAGTTTAAATCGATTCACGACCTCTTGGAGTTCTTTAGAAATTTGGTTCATGTTGTTGATAGATTCTGCGACCTTTTCCATTTCTGCCTGTTGGTCTGCGGCTGATGCACTCACCTGTTCTGCAGAAGCAGCAGTTTCCTCTGAAACGGCAGAAATACTTTGAATCGCCGTAATGGCTTGGTCCTTTTGCTCCAACATTTGTGAAAGTTCTGACAATAGTTCATTAATTGCTGTTGCAATTGATTGAGATAGCTCGTTATTATCCTTAAAAGCTAACTCTGTATTTTGTACCGATTCATTTTGCGCTTGCATTAAGCTTGCATTGGAAGCAATAACGGATACCGTTTGCTTTGAATCTGCTAGAATGCTAGAGACCGTTTGTTTAATGACTTCTGTTTCGTTTTTAGACTGCTCTGCCAGTTTACGCACTTCCTCTGCTACTACTGCAAAGCCTTTACCGTGTTCTCCCGCTCGAGCAGCTTCTATACTTGCATTCAGTGCTAATAGATTCGTTTGCTCTGTTATTCCTTGAATAGATGCAATAATTTGATTGATATTGTTAATATTGCTAGACAAAGATTCCATTTGACGTTGGATACGTCCATTCATTTCATTCGTTTCCGCATTTCGGTCACGTAAACTTTCCACTTCTTTCATGCCCTGCTCTGTAGAAGTTTGTGTTTTGATTGACAGCTCGTCCATTTGCTTTGACAACCTTGTAATGGCGTCAATTT
The DNA here is from genome assembly GCF_002982115.1 of Lysinibacillus sphaericus. GTDB lineage: Bacteria > Bacillota > Bacilli > Bacillales_A > Planococcaceae > Lysinibacillus > Lysinibacillus sphaericus. The sequence continues at coordinate 4,475,643 of NZ_CP019980.1, forward strand.
GGTCAGATAAGTCAATCATTCGATAATTCGTTTCTTCTGTATCCTCTGATTGTTTTGATGCACCTTGCGCTATTTCGTTAATTGCGACAGATACTTCCTGACTTGATGCTACAATTTCATTAAAGGCTTCATGAACATGGTCGGATGATTGATTGAGCAATGTTGAAGAATTTAATACCGTATGTATGGCATCATTCGTCTTATCCAGCATATTATTATAAGCTAATGCAACAGCACCAATTTCATCGGATTTTATAAATTTATCATCTATCTTTTTCGTTAAATCGCCTTCTGCTGCTGTTTCAATCGATGTACGTAAAACCTTTAAAGGCTTCAACTGCTTAAATATAAACATCGCACTAGCAGCGGCCATTAAAATTACCATAATAATTGCTGATACAATCGTGAAGACAAGGATTTTATTATATGTTTCTAATATTTTAGAATTAGGTAAAACTAATTGCACTGACCATACTTCATCGATATTTTCTAACATCATTGGAGCAAAAGCATTAAAAGATTTTTCCCCAAGCTGCTTCGAGTCTACATATAGACTGTCCGGTTTTCCTTCATCCATAGATTGTCTAATACTTGTCCAATCAACCGCATCCTGCATATTTGTCCCATCTAACTTTTCGTTAATACTATTGACCGTTAACATGCCTTGATCTGTAATAATGCCTGCATAACCACCATCAGGCTGTATAGAGTCAGCTAATTCCTTTAAAAAATCGATAGATAAATCAGCTGTTAATACGCCAAAATATGTACCAGAAGCGTTATACAGTGGCACAGCAATAGTCGTCATCGAGACAGTTTTACCGTTCACATCATAATCATACGGCTCTGTTAATACAGCACGCCCTTCTCCTTTTGGTATCCGATACCAATCATCCTCCGCTTTCGGGTCGTCAATTCCTTCTATAGGATCTGTGTTGATTTGGTTGCCATCTTTAGTTAGATAAGGGATAAAGCGATTTTTCACATCAATTAATGCCGTATCAGTAGTCGGTCCTACTTTTACCGCACCATTTTCTATAACGGCTCCTACACCAAGTAAATCATTATTATTCGTTAAATTCGTATTCAGTATATCCATTACACTTTCTGTCGAAAGCGCATCATTTTTTTCCATTGCTTCAACAATACGTTTTGTTGTTTGTAATGTATCATTGGCTTTTTTAAACCGTTCGCTCATTTTTGCAGCAGATAACTCCGCATTTTGCAACGTTGCCTTTTCTGAATCATCGACACTCTGATTATGTAGAGTAGCGCTAGTTACTAATGTATAAGCAACAAATAATACTAAAAATACACCTAAAATTAAAGAAGTGAGCTTTAATGCAATACTTTTGGATTTTTTCATTACAAACACCTCCATTTTTATAAAATAATCATAATGTATCATTGGTAGTATAACAATAAAAGTTTCACTGAATTTACCAAGCAACGTAAAGTTTTCAATTAACAAAGTCTGTTTACAATCCTATTTGTCGTAAATAAGACGTATTGAGTTTAAAAAAACATCGGACCTTTTTACCTATTCAGCTAAAATATGCATATAAAATCCTTAAGCTATGATAAAATTAAGTATAAAATATAGGAGGTTTGCCCATATGAAACACAAAAGAAACCTAGCCTTGCTTGCACTAGTAGCAGTACCTTCACTTATCTATTCAACACCTATAACGTCAGCCTCAGCTGCTAATCATTCGGCACATGCCAAGACTGCTTACATATATAATAATTACTATAATGCTAACGTTAACAACGTTATCCAGTTGATTTCCAATATTAATGATACATCCTTCTCGTTTCAGCCATACTTAGAAGCTGCACTAAAGGCGTACAATGCGTTAACAGAAACTGAAAAGCAATATGTAACGAATTATGGGACACTATCCAATCATCAACAAACAAGAGTAAGTTATCGTCGACTAGCTGCACAAATAGAAGAAAAATTAGCTTCCGTTGACTCTACTTCTGTTAACTATTATCAAAATGTAATTGAAACGAGAGATTGGTACAATAGGTTAAATGCTGCGCAAAAAACCTTTGTAAGTGAAGCAACCCAAAAAATACTGACGTCAACAATTACACCGAATACTTCTGTTGATAAAGTTGTTAATAAAATTCAATTGTTAAACGCTTCTCGAATTAGCTTCCATAAAGATGTGGCAGAAGCGCGCGCTGAGTATAATGCATTGCGAAAATTCTCCAATGTTGTTTTACCTGCCGGGATTGAAAAACAATTATTAGATGCCGAACAGGTCGTTATATTGGATAAATCCGCAGCGAAGCAAGTAGAAAATACCATTGCTGCCTTATCGCCAAAAACGTCTACAACACAGGATGTCCAAGCAGCAAAAAACGCTTTTGAAGCATTAACACCCATACAACAACAGCTTGTTCCAAACGTTTGGAAATTAGTAGACTTTGTAAAAGGGAAATATAAACTACCTGAAAATGGTCATACAATCGATACACCAACATTGTCAGACTCGGCAGCCGTACCTGGTAAAAATACACTAATGTCTAAGAGTAGAAGAAACACGTATAAAGCAAAAATTAATGTTGCTGATTCTGAAAATAAAAATGAACGTTTTGTTTTAACAACGAAAGCAAATATGGTTCTAATCATCCCACCGCTCAATACACTTGTTAATAAGGATTCAGGCGTAATGGATGTTCAGCTGACAAGAAATTTAAATCGCATTACTTTCCAAGCCCTATTAAATAAAAAACCTGTTAAATTTGATGCGAATATTGAAATTATTTTAGAAAATTTACCTGACAATGCTTCCATTGTTCAGCTCAATGAATTCGGTGACCAAGAACCTGTTTCCTATACAGTCAATGGCAATCAATACATTATAGAAACTCAAACTTCTGGTACGTTCCAAATTATTAGAAATTAACTTATAGAAATCCCATACCCTGTCTTAAGCGGTGTGGGATTTGTCATTGCAAATAAACCACAATTAAACAGTAAGCCACTAGCATGAACATTAGCTAGTGGCTTTCTCTTTTTATATTTATTGTGTTCTAGGTTGAATTAATACATAATCTAAAGCTGCTGGATCTGTAGAAGCTTTTGCATAGACAATATTTCCATATTTATCTTTCGTGAATAGATAAATTCGTTGATCTTTTTGGAATACGTTTGTTGAATTAGGATCACTACCTGTTTGAATCGCTGTGAAAGTCTTCGCAGAACTTGCATCAGAAGGTGCTGTAATCTTACCTTTACCATAGGAAACAATTGCTCCCCCAGGAATATACGTAAAGTTATTACTATCTGCTTTCGTAATAACATCCATAACATTATCAGGCGTTAGATTATATCCTGAGTTCAATACAGCGTAGTAATACTGCTGATCCCATGTAATATCGGCATTCAGATTCGCAACAACTTCAACTTTCTTAGAAATATTTAAATTACTTGGGAATTGCGTATCTGGTAATAATGTCGCAGAAGTAATTGTATTCTCTTTTGTTGGATATTTATACTCTGCTCGATCCTTACTAAATGTCCAGCCGCCTTTATCTTTCGCGGCAGCATTGACACTAATATCAAAGCTTTCTTTTACTTCGGTATTAAACTTGATAATAAGCTTGCGAGATTCCCAATCATTTGTACCCGTAACATCTTTCCAGCTATGTGTGTAAGTTGGTGTAATAGGCGTTGTTGTACCTGGTTGAACTAATTTAAAATCAAATCCTGTATCGACAGCCTCTGAAAATGTTACTTCAAATGTTTTGCCATCAATTCGTTTATAGATTGGATCTTCTACCTTTGGTGGTGTTCCATCTGCAAAGAATGTATATTTCATAACACCCGTACCATTTGAACCAGGCGTTAGCGTTATAAGTTTATTTTGCTTCTCATCAAATGTGTAAACTTTTGATTCTGTCCCTTTTTGCACCATCGTGACATTATTATATCGGTCTTTTACTGCTACATATAGCTCATACTCTTGATGTGGCTCAAGCGTTAAAGAAATCTCATTTGTATCTTTACGCATGCTGCTCGTAATTCCCTTAGCCATTACTTCTTCAGGCGTTGTTGGTCCAGGCGTTGGATCGCCAACCTTTCGAAGGACGTAGTAATACGAACCATCCTCATCTGACATAAATTTAAAGGTTGCTTTCCGATCACCTTCCAATATTTTAATAGACGTATTGTCAATAACAGGAGCTGTACGGTCATCAATTACATGTTTTGATTGAATATCCGAGACATTTCCTGAACGGTCTCGCAACACCATATAAATGGAATAGCTCTTAAACGGATCTAACGGCGGAATTGTATTAGGGAGCGGAACTGTCACCTTTTGTTTCCCTAATTGTGCTGGCTTATTGCCACCACTGCCGATAATCGGGATATTTTTGCCCCCTACATTAAATTCTTTTGCATTTAATTGTACAGCTTCGATTAATCGTAGACGGTCATCTCTTGTTAAATTTAAATCGGATTCCATAATTAAATAATGGTAGGTTCCCGCTTTTGTCGCATTAAATTCGACTAGTGTTTGGTCTTTAGCAGCGTTAATAGCAGGTTCTCCAATAATCGTTAAATATGGCCACTCACCGTCTTTGTGAATATATTCTGCAGTATTGCGTGGAACAGCATTCACTGGTGTATTGTTAATATTTTCAAATTCATTACTGGCAAGGTCTTTTACATTTGGAGATATCGTTACAACCAAGTTATCGCCATTAACGAAACCTGTCAAAGAAGGGATTATGAACGTTAATCTTTTTTGAGCTTTATTATATACAACCTTTTCTGGTCGAATTGGTTTTTGTAATCCTTGATTGACAATACCTGTTCCTGTCAGTTCATAGTTTTCAACTTTTTCAGCTGCAATCGGATCTAATTCCTCACTGACCGTTACATAAAATTCATTTTTAATTTCATCTTGTAAAAAGAGTTCTCCACCCACAATATATGGAGGTAGATTGTCTAAAGCACCTGTTTTGAATTCTTTGATTGCTTCTTTTGGAATTGGATCAATTGAATTATTCCCTGAATCATCCTTCATCACTACAAAAAGTTGATATTCTTGTTCAGGGTCTAAACCTGTCAGTAATCCAGGAATTCCCAATTCACCTGCAAGTGCCTTCCCTTTACCTGTTGGGTTAGCCATTACATCTGCAGTTGTCGGATCTGCGGCAGTTGTCTTTTTACGTACAAAGTAGAAATATTCCCCTGGTTCACTCGCTGTAAATGTAAACTCTGCCCGTGTTCCACCATGTAGAGGGGTTACCATTAGCGATTTTACTGATGGTGGCGATGAATCTTTCATTTGGAACGATTGCGATTTAATATCTGAAGCATTTTTCGCTCCATCTACTACCATGACATAGACAACGTATTCTTTTTTCTCACCTAAATTAGAAATTTTGAACGTATTTTTACCGTTTACAGCTGATGCCGTGCCACTTGCTGCATTATCTGTAGAAATGCGATTCACCATTTCTCGTTTAGTTGGTACTTCTACGCCCTTTTCTCGCACAATATAGTAATACGTTCCTACTTTATCTGACGTAAACTCTACTTGAACATCGCTACCATTCAAGACCGTTAACTTGGTAATATCAATTAACGGTTTTGTTTTATCCGCTGGCTTTTGGTTATCAATATCATCTTTATCGATTGGTTTACCGTCAGGGTCAGTAATATTCCCCACATTATCTTTATCATTTAAGAAGTCATCAAAAATATTATTTGGTCCTTCGTCTTTTGGCAGAATTACTTTATCGATATATGTGTAATCACCAATATCAACCCAACCATATGCATTATCTACATAAAGCGTGCCTACACGACCATCAATATACAGTTGTAAATCGGTATAGCTATTGTAATTTATCCAATCGATATTGCTATCTCCGTATATTGTAAGGGCTGTTTCTGTATCTAAATTTAACGTACCGATATTACCTTGGATTTCAAACTCACGTACGTTTCCGATAATATCAACACGCGGTAATTTTGTATTTGTTTCAATTTTTGTACCACTTTGCGACACAACAAGTCGTGATACAGTGCTATTGTAAAACTCAATGCTCTTTTCGACATTTTTCATTGTCACTTTGTCTTTTGACCAGTTTTCAAAAGGCTTGTTTTTATCTGGATTTTGATTGGAGTCGGTCCAGTTTTGAAGATCGCCTGATGGGTTGCTATTAGAGCTTTCATCTTCTGGCTTATCTGGATTTGACCAGTTAATAAATGAAAAATTATTGCTTGCTACACGGCCAATTGCTAATGGCTTATAGTAGGATACATCTAAATGTAAAGGTGGACGAACTGTTTCATTTACTAACATTGTGCCGGTTAGCGTAACATTATCGAACGCAATATAGTTCCCATTGACAACGATTGTGCCACCAAACGATTTATAGTCACCGTCAAACTGTAACTTTCGAGAGCTCGTCCCGCTTGCATTCAACGTTAACTTTGCAACTGAATAAATAGATTTCCCTGAAATATCTCCCTCAATAAATGCACCCTTTAATACATCTGCATTGTATTCATTGAAAATATGTGAAAGGTTTTCAGGTACTGAATAAGGTTCAGAATTTATGTAAACAGTATCATCTTCAACACCAGTAATCTTATAAGTTGATACATTCCCCTTTTTCTCTTGTGAACGAACAATAAAAGAGGCAATTTGACCTCGAGTTACTGCATTGAACGGAGAAAATGTGACAGGTGTTGTTCCTTCTGTAATCTTTAAATCTACTAATGTTTGAATATAGTAAGCATTGCTTGATTGGCTATTAATATCTTGGAAGCTATGATTAAAATTCGATGCTACCTCGAATTTAAAGCCAAGCACTAAAATTTTGGCTAGTTGCCCGCGTGTAATCACTTCATTTGGCATAAATGAGCCATTTGCATAACCAGACATAATGCCTGCATTTTGCAACGCTGCTACATATTTATAATATTCATTGCTCTTTGGTACGTCTCTAAAATAGGGATCTTCTACATTTTTTAAATCTAACTTTAAAACTGTAGCGAGCATTTTTGCTGCTTGACCACGTGTTACATTTTGATTTGGTCGGAATGTTTTATCTGCAAATCCACTAATTGCACCTTGAGCGTATAATTTTAAAATATTGTCATAGTGACTTGAATATTGGTTAATATCTACAAATGGTGAAGTAGCTGCTGCTACTTTTTGTGGTGGTGGTACAACAACAGCAATCCCGCTAGTAGCAAAAACAGTTGCGATCAGTGCTTTGTTCACTTTTTGGATTTTTGTTTTATCCATCTCACTCTTCCTTTCACATCTAATTGATACGCACAAACTTCATTTTCATCATACCCTTTATATCGACAGGTAGATAGCGAACCTTCATAGTATTTCTAAAATAATGGAAGAAAGTCTTGCCCAAATTAAAAAGCCAAGAAGCATCGGTGCTCTCTTGGCTTTAACAAAATATAGGCATACATCATATCATACTTGTTTTGTCATAAGGGAAAGGGGGATAACCTTAAGTCCTGTCAAGTTTGATCAAGAGATGTGTCCCGAATTTACATATCAATTTCATAATAAGCGTGTGTCACACAAGGATGACTTATACTTAAGCTTACCCAACTATTCGTCACATTAATCAAGTACCCTAAAATAAAAAATGTAAACATCATTTTTATGAAAATTCTATCAGTGATTTACTCACCGGTATCAGCATTTCTACCAGCCTTCACTCCCTTCGCACGTCCTCCACCATCTAAATTCTAAATTTTTTTACTTTTATTGTTATTCTGACATATAATTTTCTGATAAATTAATTTATAATGAAAATTAACATAGTCAATCTAATCGTTCATCTGTTATAATACTGATTAAAATAATTAAAATCTGTATTAATACAGAATGGTATAAAGCTTGCTTTTCACACTATGGGGATAATGAGAAAAGCGCTACCAATGCATGTTAAACGACTGCATTGTAGCCTACACAAAAAGGGGTTGGAAGATTTGGGTATTTTAAAGGGGTTAAAAATTCTCGATTTTTCTGCATTACTACCAGGGCCAATGGCGACAATGATTTTTGCTGACCTAGGTGCGGAGGTTATTCATGTAGAATCCTCCAAACGCGTTGACTTAACGCGTATTATGCCTCCCTATGATGAAGATCATGAGGCATATATTCATCAACACTTGAATCGTTCTAAAAAGTCTCTTACATTAAATTTGAAAGCGCCTGAGGCTATAGATATTGTAAAGACACTCGTACAAGAATATGACGTTATCATTGAAGGTTTTCGACCAGGGGTTATGCAAAGACTTGGTATCGGCTATGAAACGTTAAAAGAAGTGAATCCAAAATTGATTTATTGTGCGATTACAGGCTATGGTCAAACTGGTCCGTATAGCAACCGACCTGGGCATGATAATAATTATTTGGCACTAGCAGGGGTGCTCGATTACTCTCGTCATAAAGACAAAAAGCCCGTTTCTATGGGGATTCAGCTAGCAGATATTGCTGGCGGTACGATGCATGCTGCCATCGGGGTACTTGCTGCTGCACTGCACCGTGAAAAAACTGGAGAAGGTCAGTTTGTGGATATTAGTATGACCGATGCGGTATTTTCTCTTAACGCAATGTATGGCTCTGCCTATATCGGCGGCGGTCGTGTACCGCAACCCGAACAAGAAATTTTAAATGGCGGTAGCTACTATGATTTTTATAAAACAAAGGATGGTCGATTTTTCTCCGTGGGCAGTCTTGAGCCACAGTTTCGTAGGTTGCTCTGTGAAGCACTAGATATTCCTGAACTAATCGATAATACGTTTAATGATTCGTACTATACACAAATTCGCTTTAAAGAGGCTGTGCATGATGCCTTTTTATCGAAAACCTACAACGAATGGCTTGAAGTCTTTAATGAAGATTTTGAAGGTTGTGTCGAGCCAGTGTTAACTTTTCCAGAAGCATGCGAGCATCCACAGTTACAAGCTCGTGGCATGATTGTGGAGATTCCGAAAAACGATGGTACGACGCAAAAACAAATTGCATCTGCTTTTAAATTTGATGGCGTCAATCCAGCGTACAAGCATGTTGGCGCAAAGCTTGGTGAACATAACGAAGAAGTACTGACATCACTTGGCTATAGTGCTGAACAAATCAACGCACTTCAAGAAAAAGGGGTTTTAGAGTAAGTAGTGTCAGGCACGCAAACAATTTAAAAAATTAAAAAGAGTGTCCAAGTAAGTCATTGTTTGACTTCAGTGGACACTCTTTTGTCTATTACACATACGCACTAATAAATATCCGTAATTGTTCGAAATGGTCTTCAACAAGTAAATATTTTTTATATACTTCGATTAATTTCTCAAATAGCTCAAATTGTTCCGTAACAAAAAGAATTTTGAGTATATTAATCATATGCAATGAAGCGCTTTGAGCGACTAAATAATACGAGCTATCAGGTTGACGATAATGTTGGCGCCATTCTTCTACAGATAGTCCAATATGTTGTAATGAGTTATTAACATGAAGGGCAATATCTTTTTGCACAGATGCCTCAAGAGCGATTAATTGCTCTTTACTGTAGTCTTGCTGTACCAGTACGGCGTTTATTTTTTTATTGGATGCCAGTACATGTTCTTTTAAGAGCAGTAGCCCCTCTTCGTAACGTTCCATTCTGACATACGTATCTAGCAATACCGCATACAAATTTTCTAAATAATTAAGATGATAATTTTTAATAATGGCCGGTGGTGTTGGCTTTCGATTTGGCAGTAAATCCTTATATTCTAGCAAAATTTCGATTGCGTAGTTATTAAGCCGTTCATCTTCTAATAAATATTCACCATAATGAAGAACATTGTCATAATCTCGCTCTTGATGTGCTATATGCAATAAAATATAGGCAATTAAGACCTTTTCTTTCTCTGTTAATGCATACATAGAATAACGCCAATCAGCCTCAAATGAAGTAATTAAATCTTTAATATGTTGATATTGCCCCTCTGACAAACGATAGTGGGTCACAATTTGATAAAGACGTAACTGTTTTTTGGCTAAACAGGAAGAATTGCATTTATCCACATAAGTTATACACTTATCCAGATTTTTTCTGTAATTATGCACAAAGTTATTCACATGTGTATAAGTAATTGCTGAAGATTGTTCAAAATGTCCCATAATTTCATAGATAAATGTGAATTGTTCTAATGGTTTGTGGATAAGCAGTGAATAAACTTTTTTCATAAACAGCCAATGCCAAAATAAATGTTCTTCTTTATAAATCATATGCACAAAATAATCATTTTCAAATTTATATAAATATATCGTTTGTAAGTCATCTTCTGGCAACTGTACCTGCCATCGCTTGCCAAACACAAGCCAGACTAAACGCTCCAAATCCATTGTATGCTGGGCAAAAAGTTGGTCAAAAAAGATTTCCTTCCCTTTTTGAGTGTAAAAAAAGGCATTCAGTCGGTCATTCACATATTTTGTATCCAGGCCCTGCTTAGTGAAAAAAAGTTGTAACGTCGTAGAAACACGTCCCCAATATTTTCGAGCTGTCGAAAATGCAATGTTCATCGCCGCTTCTTCATTCACTAAAAATAATTGTGGTGATAAAGCAGAACCTAATATTTTAGGATCAGCTTGTGCTGTGACCTCAGCCTCTGCCCATTTTGAAAGTAACTTTTCGGCTCCGTTTTCGCCACTTTGTCTATATGTTATGAATAATTGCTCATCACAATCCAACAGCATACAACCAGAGCCCCCCATCAATTTCACGCAACAAAGATCTTCCCCTATCATGGTATAATTCGTTTTTAAATTATTTTTATTCTTTCTTCAATATAACAAATCCTATCCAAGATATGCTAATAAGTTATGAATAAGCACAGACAAAAGAGCTAAAGTGTTCATCAAGACAAACACTTTAGCTCTAATTAGCTATATATACTTACAAAGCTCATTACTTTACATACTAAGGCAAATGAGCGCATCTGACAACTGCTCTTAAGTTGGTAGCCCAGTGCATTGTCTCAGACGGCTCATTGCTGACGCTATTTTATGGCAGCGTCCATTTATTAAATATTTAAAGTATAAACTGTTTCCAAAATCAGTTTATACTTTACTTCCTAGACAGTAGACGGACAACGAAACAAAATAGTTACACATTTTAATAAAAATTTTTCAAAAAAATTTGTTTACCAAAATTGTGGGTACTTTCTCGTTTGTCGTAAATTATTAATTAGCAAGCCAAAAATGACAATAATCACTGCCCCTATGAATACTGGCATTATTAAATAGCTCCAGCCGTAGCCGCCTAAAATAATGATAATCGGGTTTGCTCCTGCCGGTGGATGTATTACCCCAGCAAGTGCCATACAGAAAATAGTCAAGCCGACTGCAAGACTAATCGAAATAACGCTCGATCCTAACAATGAATACATCGCCACGCCGATAAAAGCTGAAATCATATGCCCACCTATAATATTTCGAGGTTGTGACAGCGGCGCATTCCATACGACAAATACCAGTACACAGCTCCCCCCAAGTGATGCCATTAACCACGGTGTCCCTGTATAGTTTGTTAAACAAAGTAATACAAAGATACATAGTAAACCACCAGCAGCACCTGTTAACGCATCAGCGAAATTAGTTCTAGAAGGAGCATGTCCACCTCCACTCATCTTAGCTAAATATGCTTTTAAACGATGATTTTTTACATCTTTTTCTTGTAAACGTACGAAATCGGCCATAGTCACCATCCTAGAAATCAACTTTATATGAATTGTCATCATCTATACATGTAGAAGCTTTTTCTATTATATCAGCTAAAAATAAGATTTCAATTTCAGAACTTCATATTTTTGACAATGCTGAAAAGTTAAAATAGTAAAGCACGAGCCCAATGTATGCATACATTTACTAGGCTCGTGCCGAGGTATTTAAAATATCGTTTTTGTGGTAAGAGTTTTCATGTTTACTTGTTTTTAATCATATTGCTTTTTAATCGGTTTGTATATTCGTGCTTTTTTTAGCACCGTCTTCGGAACTTGGAATGTTGCCGTAACGACACCTGGATGGCGGCCGATTTCTATGGAACCCGTAATGGTTGCACGATTCATTACTTCTGGCTCAGTCATTTCAAATAGCTTTGCGGCTCTGCTAATTGCATTAGTTGTCGCATCATTTAATGTTGTACCTGTACCCACTATCGAAACAGGGAACACTTCTTCCACCTGTTTGACCCCAAATTCCTCCGCAAGTTCGCGGGCTCTACGTTTTTCTTCTTTTGAAAAAGGCTTTGCTGTGTATGGAAGATCTTCTTCATTTGGTAATAATATCGGGCCTTCAAGTGCTACTTTTTTCAATACACTTACCTGTAGTTGTACGATTCCTGCGACATCTGTTGTATGTCCAGCAATTTCACCGTCTCCTTGCATGGCATGCATATCACCAATGTACACGCCACCACCTGGTACTTTTACAGGGCAAATAATTGTAGCCCCCTCACGAACACGGCTAATATCCATGTGCCCATCTGTTCGGTGAGTATCTAATTCTGCTTGCGTAAATGCATATTCATGTGGAGCTCCTATTAAAAATGAGCCAAAATCACCAGCATTATGAGAATCTGGCATCGCCTTTGAAGGCGTTGTCCCTAGCTGACCTAAAAATGGTCGCATTCTTGCCATAACGCCGATTAAGTCACTTGATGCAAGAGCAACGACAGGGTTTTGCACAGAGTTTTCAGGCGTGCGCATATAATTTTTTGCATCCAATGCAATACGTCGAGCACCCTCTCGCCCTACGGTTAAACCGATATTACCCTTTTGGTCTAGTGCCATTGTATAACCATTTGTCATTTTAAATGGCGCAGTTTCAGTATCACAAGTTGAACAGCGTATTGCATGCGGCCCAATACCATCCACTACAGTAGCTGGATGAAGTTTACCACAGCCGGGACATTTTACTGATACGAACGGATCACCGATAAAACGGTCAATTATTGCCTCGTCATGCCCAGATGCCGTCGCAAGTGATGTTACCTGTATAGATTTTATTGTGATAACAATTGCATCGCCTACTTCGGCACCTTCTACAAAGACCGGCTTTGTTACTTCGTGTCCACCACGAATGGTTGGCGTTAACATCGGCCCCCAACACCCTGGTGTCGTATTGGCAATAATTGTGCCACCATTTTTGACAGGACCAAGCATTTTTTGCTGTGGATCTAAAATACCGTCTATGAAATCATTCACAAACAATGTTTCCACAGCTTTAGGCTGCTGAACACTTTCGTCATTTTCTGGTTGATTAGCTTTTTCATGCATTTGTAAATCAGAAATCATGTTTATTCACTCTCCCAATCCAAAAAATTATTTTATGTAGTCTACACAAGGGTAAAAGATAGCTCTCCACTTATACGAGCAGAGAGCCATTATTATTAGTTATTCAAGAACAAATCTACTATGTGAGAAGACTTCATTTAAAGCTTATTGCGTTTACTTGATAGCTACGCATCACTGCGTATACCATTCATTTCGACAGCGAGTTCGATAGTTCCTGCAAATACGAGTAAAACTACACTAAATTTACAATTATCATGTCGAAGTATGAGCGGTGCTGGTTAACAGCGTAGTTGTTACTTGTTGCTCCATTCATCGTGCTTCGTCTTTGTCTCACTTTCATTTATAATAAGGCTGATAAAGAAGTAATATTTAACAACAAGACCTTTATTTAAACTAAAAATAGAAAGGGTGTAAGCATCCGATGGCAGAACCAACCATATTAATTGTAGAAGATGAAGCTGATTTAGCCAATCTTCTAAAGGTCAGTCTCCTAAAAGAAGGCTATAAACAAATTCATACAGCTGACTCCATTGAAAAAGCTTGGATAAGCTTTCAACAAACAACCCCCGACATTGTGCTCCTTGATGTCATGCTTCCAGACGGTGAAGGCTATGATTTGTGCCGTCGAATTCGTGAAGTTTCGCATATCCCAGTGCTGTTCTTATCAGCCAAAAATGAAGAAATCGATAAAATATTAGGGCTCGCTATTGGTGGTGACGATTATATTACAAAACCTTTTAGCCCTAAAGAAGTTGCTTATCGTGTAAAGGCTCAGCTACGTCGAGCCGGCTATCAAATACAGGAGACGCCATTACCTGTTGCAAAGGCGATTCAAGTTGGACCATTCGTGCTCAATAGTGATGAAACAGAAGTACATAAAGACGGTACTTTATTAGAGTTAACGGCTAAGGAGATTGGTTTAATGGCTTGTTTTATGCATAATCCTAACCGTATTTTAAGCAAGGAAACATTATTTGAACGTGTATGGAGCGAGGATTTCTTTGGCTCAGACAATACAGTTATGGTGCACATACGTCGTCTTCGTGAAAAGATTGAAGTGGATCCATCTAAACCGGTTTTTATTACAACTGTTAAAGGGCTTGGCTATAAATTAGTTGTGCCAAAAGAGTTACAACGATGAAATGGCGCTTAACAGCACGCTTTTTACTTTCCATCTTATCGATTGTCATCATCGTTATTTTTGTTAATACTGCCATATTATTTGGACTAATTCTCTATCAGCAATTTAACAAATTTAATGATGCTACCGCAGATACCGAGGAAATTTTTGTACGCGAGTTCCAGCAGTATATTGATGTGAGCAATGGGCTTCCTTCTGTCAGTAAAGAAGGGCTTCAACAATTACACCAACGAAATGCTTGGATTCAATTGCTTGATGTAAATGGCCAAGTGACGGATGCTTATTTTGAACCTCAAGAGGCACTTTCTCATTATGCGCCTATTGATTTAATTCAAGTTTATAAATATAAAGAATTCGATGTTGATACAACAGTTTATGTAGGAAGTAAAGATAACATTAACTATTTAATCGGTATTAAAGGCAGTGGCGTTTCAAGATACGTGGTTCATCTTTCAGGCGCATCTACATTACAACTTATCGGAAAGTATGGCTTGCTTATCATTATTGCGGATTTACTAGTTGCAACGCTTGTTGGTTGGTTATTCGGTCGCACGCTCACTAAGCCCCTTTACGCCATGATTGAACGCATTCAGCATTTAAAAAATCACAAACATTTACCTATAAAAGTTCCAAAAGGTCTGTATCGTCCAGTCTTTGAAAATTTAAGTGAAGTATCGAGCGAGTTGGCTGCCCATGAGCAAGAACGCAAGCGTTTAGAGATGATGCGTGAGGAGTGGATTAGTAACGTCTCGCACGATATGAAGACGCCACTTGCATCCATTCGGGGTTATGCAGAGTTATTAAATGATCGGAACTTATCGCCAAGCGATCGAACGGAATATGCCCAAATTATTGAAAAGCAGTCTTTGCATATGCAAGAATTACTAGATGATTTAAATTTAACAATGCGACTTAGACATCAGCAACTTCCGCTAACTTTAACGGAAGTGAATATGGTACAGTTTATGCGCGAAATTGTCATTGACACACTCAATACACCTCCCTATGAGCAAGCAAATATTGACTTTGATGCTACAGCAGAGGTTATTCTACATTCTATAGATGAACATTTTATGCGACGGGCTGTAGTGAATTTTTTATATAATGCATTGCTGCATAATCCTCCCGATGTAAACGTACATGTAACGGTTGATACGAACACTATTACTATAGCCGATAATGGTCGGGGCATAAGTGCCGAAGATTTAGCCCATATTTTTGAGCGCTATTACCGTGGAACCAATACTGAGCAAATACAAGGTACTGGACTGGGAACTGCAATTGCACGAGATATTATTGAAGCTCACGGAGGAACCGTAACCATCCTATCTGAAGAGCAAAAAGGAACTACAGTAACTATTCAATTATAAACAATCAAAATGTAAAAGGAGCAGCCCCCATTCTTTATGGACTGCTCCTCTTTATTATTTCATTTGAGCCTGCACTTTTGCTGGCATATCATCAAATTGTATTTCATCATAAGATGTCACTTCATTTTCCTTTTTCACGTAAAGCTTTAAATAGGCGTCCAGACGCAGATTTTTTTGTGCAGAAAATTTCAATGTCATCTCTTCTCCGTTTTCTTTAAATGCCGGTAGCTCATACCAATACGTTTGGAGTATTTGTCCATCATCAGCCTTATATTCTTCCAATTCCCCATCTGAGGTAATATGCACATAGTAAGTATCTTTATTTAAACGATTAAAGTCTACGGTCATAAGTACAATTAGACCTGCCACAAACAGGATAAACAGTGCTCCTATACTAATAAACATCTTTTTCATATTAATTCCCCTGTCTCACAATTTTATAAAACGACCGTACAGTAAAGAGATAATACAAGCCGTAAATGATTGAATAGGCAATCATCCATAATAGTACAGGCTTCGTTATATCCATATTAAATAATTGTGAAAACGCTAGTAGCGCGAAAGCACTGTGTACGATACCGACCACAAGTGGTGCGCTAAATATAACAGCAACCTGTCCTGCGACTGTCTTCAATATTTGCTTACTATTCACACCGATTTTATTTAATACTGCATACTTCGCCTGATCTTCTTCTGCCTCTGTTAACACTTTAAAGTAAATAATACTGCCAGTAGCGGCTAAAAATACAAGCCCTAAAAAACTGCCTACAAATAGTAATGAGCCGACTGTACCTAAACTATCCTCATAGCTTTGAGGAACACTTGAAAACCATTCTTGTTGCTCAGTTGATAGTTGTTCATAAATTTCTTTAGACACACTTTGCTGCTTTAAATCATCATCCATAGCAATAAGCTGCATGGTTACCGCTTCGGCATTGGTCGCAGCAAAAACTTGGTCGTTTACGACAAGCACCGTACCAGCTGACATAAAGTTTAGCACACTATCTGTGTACATTTTGTCGATATAAAA
This sequence comes from Lysinibacillus sphaericus, assembly GCF_002982115.1. GTDB lineage: Bacteria > Bacillota > Bacilli > Bacillales_A > Planococcaceae > Lysinibacillus > Lysinibacillus sphaericus. The sequence continues at coordinate 4,492,523 of NZ_CP019980.1, forward strand.
GGATTCCCCACTCTGCAATTTAAAGTTTTCACCCGTAAAGTTATGTGAAAAACGTTCATCAAAATTAACATCTAGTAAAATAGCTAAACCATCTGCTATATGCAGTTCACGATTTGTCCCCTGTAATGTCGCTAAACGATTGTAATCGGATTCCTTCAATAATGTATATTCAAAAAAAGCAAATTCATTATCGACACGTAAATTTTTGACATCAATCGTTTCATTGTATAACACCTTCTGTTGGTCAAACTCTACTGCTTCACCTTTCCACATAAATGTGTTTGGTAACATATGACGCACCGTTGCTTCGGTATTGTAGTACATTCCAAAAACACCACCACCTGCGGTAATCGTTGTAGCACTTAGAATGGCGATGATAGACAACGATTTAGCATTTGCACGTATACGATACAATAGCTGTGAAACACCTATTAAATTTAACCCTCTCCACGACCAAGATGTAGCGTTTTTTAGCGCCGTCAGCACGAACACGCTGACACTATGAAACAATAAGTATGTCCCTGCAATTGTCAAACCTATTACTAGAAGTGGCGTACCAAGAATCGAGAATAATTTCCAAATAGAGCTTGTGAAAATATCTGTAGAGGCTGTGTAATAACTAAATCCAATAAACACTGTGCCCAGTATTGCTGCCAAAAGGGATGCACGGGGAATTTTCTCCCCTTGCTTCTCTGCATGAAACAAGTCGATTAATTTAAATTGGTAGATAACTCTGTAGCCCTGTAAGGACGTAAATAAGAATAGCACCGCAAAAATCCCTGCTGTTTGAAGCACTGCTTCCGGTGTAAATGTTAAATTTGCTACGACTTGATAGCCCATCAGTCGCACTAAAATTGTTACTAGCACCTTTGACATAAAAAAGCCTAGTACAATGCCTAAAATCAATGATAAAAGCCCAATAACTAAATTCTCAAAAAAGAGCATTAATCCTATTTTTTGCTTACGTACACCTAATAGTGAATAGAGTGCCACTTCTTTTTTCCGCTTCTTCATAAAAAACGAATTGGAATACGCGATAAAAATCACAATGAAAAATAACAGTACAATCGACGATGCACTCATTAGTCCTTTAATTTGTTGCGACATATTTGCTGAAGCCGCAAGCTCATCATTGTATTTTAACGTGACAAATGTAAAGTAAATGACGATACTAAACACCATCGAAGCGATGTATAAAAAATAATTCGATAAATTGCGCTGAATATTTTTGCGCGCCAAGCTAAATAACGTCATTTACTCCACCTCCGATGCCTGCAAGCACCTGTAATATCTCCTGGAAAAACTGCTTTCTCGTTTGTATCCCACGATGAATTTCCTTGGAAAGCTGCCCATCTTGGATAAAGAGAATGCGCTGACAGAAGCTTGCTGCAAACGCATCGTGTGTAACCATCATGATGGTTGCCGCATGGGATTGATTTAAATCACTTAAACTTTCGAGTAAATCTGTCGCTGATTTTGAATCGAGTGCTCCTGTTGGTTCATCAGCGAAAATAAGCTTCGGTGCTGTTACTAATGCACGAGATGATGCTGTTCTTTGCTTTTGACCACCTGAAATTTGGTAAGGATATTTTTCAAGTAGCTCACTAATGCCAAATAACTGTGCAATACGCTCTACCCGTATAGCAATTTCCTTCTGTGGCACCTTTGCAATGGCAAGTGGTAGTACAATATTTTCGCGCACGGTTAATGAATCGAGCAAATTATAATCTTGGAAGATAAACCCTAAATTATCACGACGAAAATCTGCTAATTGCGTATCTTTCATATGCGCTAAATTTGTATTACCTATCACAATATCGCCCGTTGTTGGCGTATCAATGGTTGCTAAAACATTTAAAAGCGTCGATTTCCCTGCACCAGAAGGTCCCATTACACCGACGAACTCACCTTGCGCTACTTCAAATGTTATATTTGCTAGCGCTGTAAATGTATTCGCGCCTTTACCATACGTTTTACCTACATTTTCTACTTTTAATAATGGCGTCATATACGCTCACCTCTTTCTGATTACAGTATACGACCCCAAACTTACAGTAAAATTGTCGCAAGCTTACAGCAACCTTAACTTTATCCATTACAAACAAAGGATTCATACACAAAATGTGCATGAATCCTTTGTTTTGTTTACGTTGTATTCATCTGTTCGCGGATATTTCTCTCTACTTCGCGGGTATTCATACTTTTTCCGCGGGTATCACCCTCTATTTCGCGGGTATTCATACCTTTTCCGCGGGTATCACCCTCTATTTCGCGGGTATTCACACCTTCATTGCTAACTAACTATTCACTAGATCCGTCCATTCATTCTTGCAGCTTGTTGTAAAGGATCCCATACCCCATTGAAAGGTGGGGCATATGCTAAATCTAAATCGAGTAAGTCCGGTAATGTCATTTTATTGTATAAAGCCGTAGCAAAGACATCAATACGTTTATCTACACCAGCAGGTCCAACGATTTGTGCCCCTAATAGTTGCTGATCTCTCTTTTGCACAACAATTTTAATATACATCCGTTGTGCGCCTGGGTAGTAGCCTGCAATATGACGTGCTGAGAGTTTATATGCCTCGTAATCGAACCCAAGCTTTTTGGCAGTGTTTTCATTGATGCCTGTAGTAGCGATTGTCAAATCAAAGAATTTCATTATAGAGGTGCCAACAATGCCCCGAAACGGTGCAAACTTTCCAGACATATTCAGTCCAGCTAAGCGCCCCTGCTTATTTGCTGTCGTTCCAAGAGGTACATAATCTAAGCGTTCCTTTACAATATGAAAATGGGTTGCACAATCTCCAGCCGCATAGATATTCTCAACCGACGTCTCTAAATGGCGGTTAACAACGATGGCTCCATTTTTAGCTAGTGCAATGTTTGTCCCATCTAAAAATTGTGTGTTCGGTTTTATGCCAGCAGCGACAATTACTAAATCCGTCTCTAACACGCCATTATTTGTAATGATTCGTTCAACTCGTGAAGAGCCTTCAAAGCCTTCAACATTCGTATTTAATAGAAGCTCTATTCCTTGCTTTTTCGCCTCATCATGAACATGCTTTGCTAGTTCTTCATCTAAAATATTGGCAACTTGACTACCTCGTTGTATCAGTCGAACTTTTTTATTACATGCATGAATCGTTTCGGCCATTTCAAGTCCGATATAGCCTCCACCAAGAATGGTCACCTGTTCGATATTTGGCGATAAATCGGCCAGTAATTCTTCTAATCCAGGTATTGTTTTAATTTTATGAATACCAGCTAATTCTGCACCTTTCTTTACTGGCATTATCGGATCCGCTCCAGTAGCGATAAGAAGCTTATCATAAGCAATTTCGAATGGTTCGCCTGAAAATTGCGTACCCATAACAAGCTGGTTCTCTACATCGATGCGTTCGACCTCATGTCCAACGCGCGCATCAATACCGTATTTATCACGGAATGTCTCCACATCTCGCGCGATTAGGCGCTTTGTCGATGAAATCCGACCATCTACTACATAAGGCAATCCACATTGTCCATATGAATAAATAAATCCACGCTCTAAAGAGGTAATTTCTGCCCCTGGTACATTTCTATAAATCTCCATAGCGGCTGACATTCCCGCCGCATCTCCCCCAATAATTACGAACTTCATCCTACAAACCCCCTTATTCATATCCAATTCTATATACTGGTTCATATATAGAGGACACGTTCCGCCTCACACAGCGACTTTAAATCAATGTTAACAAAAAGCGAAATACAAATGCACGTTTCCAGTACTACCATTTTCTAATTTATCGTGACAAAAAAACAGGTAAAGAAAAACAATTGTTTTTCTCTACCCGTTTTACGTACTTAAGCTTTTGTGATTTCTTCTTTGCAGAACGTTAAAATTTCTTCTAATTCATCATCTTCCAGTGCAAAGTCTAAATACTCTCCCTCTGCCTTCTCCATAATGAAATAATTTAAAATAAATGGAGCTCCTTCTTTTTCACCAATTAAAACACGAATTTCAATACCTGCTTCATGGTATAGCTCATCCTCTTCGTCAATGTCCACATCTAAAATAAATTCAAAACGTTTACCTTCAATAATATTCGTCGGATCTAAAATTTCTTCCATCGAGAATTGTGTAATATCCATTTATACTAGCTCCTTTATCTTTACCTATTCTTTTCTATAATAAATCAATTTCAGCATGGGTCAACTAGAAAACCTGTATACACCTTCATGCAATTATGACACAATAAAATAAAACTTTTAGCCGTATGCTATTTTTCAGCAATCAAAATGAGCTAACAGTTAACGCTTGGCAAGCTACATACCTATTACATAAAGGAGGCTTTTTAATGAAAGAGCTACTATATTATCAAGACGCTATGCAACAAGAGTTTACAGCAACGGTTGTACGTACCGGTAGTGAGCCGGATGGACGCCAGTACGTTGTGCTTTCTAATACCGCCTTTTACCCTACCGGCGGTGGTCAACCACATGATACAGGTACTTTAAACAATACTAACGTAATCGATGTCGAAAAGATTGACGATGAAATACGCCACTATATCGAGGGTGAAGCTTCCACTCTTTCTGGCGAAGTACATGGCAAATTGAACTGGAAGCGCAGATTTGATCATATGCAACAGCACGCTGGACAGCATATTTTAACAGCAGCATTTGTCGAACTTTTTGATGCACCAACTGTAAGCTTTCACCTCGGTAGTGAACAAGTTACAATAGATATTGCTGTAGACTCATTATCAAATGAACAGCTTGCGGCGGCTGAAGCTCGGGCAAATGCTATTATTTTAGAAAATCGCCCAATAGAAACAAAATGGATTACCGAACAGCAACTTGCTGACTATAACTTGCGTAAAGAGGTAGCTGTCACAGGAGCTATTCGTTTAGTCATCATCCCTGATTTCGACTACAATGGCTGCGGTGGAACACACCCGACATCTACAGGGCAAGTTAGCGCAATTAAAATTCTAGGAACAGAAAAAATGAAAGGCAATGTACGGGTCTCCTTTGTATGCGGAGGGAGAGTTTTAGCAGAGCTAGCGATGCGCAAGACCGTACTGGCGGACGTGGCTAGACAGTTAAGTGTGCCAGAAACCGAAGCAGCAACTGCCCTTACAAAGCTTTTAGCAAGCCAAAAAGCGACAGAAAAAGCGCTTGTAGCGGCAAAAGAGGAATTGCTTACCTATGAGGCAAAAGCATTAGCTGCTAGTGATACACATATTATCGCTATTGCTTTTCATAATCGCACGATACAAGAGCTCCAAAAATTAGCCCGTTTTATTGTCGCTGAACGTGCTGATGTGATTGCCCTACTTGTTTCAGAAAATGAAGATAAATTACAATTTGTAGCTGCTCGCGGTACACAAGTAGACACCAGCATGAAAGAGCTTGCTACAAACGTTTTACCATGTATTAATGGTAAAGGCGGTGGTAGCGATCAAATGGTGCAAGGCGGTGGTGAGCGTATTATTGCTTGCGAACAACTGCTCACTGCTATGCAAGAAGCGCTACAATAAATCTATATACAGTAACAAGCCTCGCACAGCAAAACTGCTATGCGAGGCTTGTTGTATAATGGCTTAATTTTTTTAATCAATTAACTTTGAAGTTTTTAGGAAGCGCTCGATTATTACCGCAACCTCTGCACGTGTAATATTATCTGCTGGGGCTATCATTTGATTGCTTCTTCCTGTAACAAGACCTGTTTTCACCGATAGGGCAATGTAACGTTTTGCATCATCAGCTATTTGTTGATTGTCACTAAATGGGGCTAAAATTGAATTAATTTCATCCTCTGTGATACTTGTATTGATATTCGTTAGGGACAATGCTCTGGCTAAAATAGTCATCGCTTGCTGACGTGTTATTTTATCATTTGGTCCAAATTTGCCGTTACCATAACCTTGAATAAGATTATATTCTGTAGCTGTATTTAAATAGTGTGCGTACCATGCATCTTGTGCAACGTCGCTATATTTTATTGTACCTTCACTTGGCTTCAACCCTAAACCGCGCACCATTATTGCGACAAATTGCGAACGTGTAATATCTTTATTTGGTTCAAATACACCCTGACTCGTGCCATCAATAATGAAGCGAGAGCCAAGATTATTAATGCTATCCTTTGCCCAATGGGTTGTTACATCATTAAATGCAACAGGATGCCATACGACCGTATATAAACTATTTGTTAAACTATTGATTACTGCATAGTGCTTTCCTTCTTTTTGAACAACTTTCGTTGGCACGTGGTAAGTTGTGCCATCTGGTCTCACCACAACAGCTGTTGTGATTTTGCTTAAATCCGTATCGTTTGGAAGTGCAATTGTACGTTCTATATAGGTGTTAAATTTACTAATTTCACCTGTAGTGTTTCCAAATGAATAAGTCACTTTAAAGTCAATTGGCTTTGTCACTAAAGAGAAATTCTGTTCATTTGCGGCAGTATCTACTATTTGTGCTGCTTCTGCCGTTACTTTAGCAAGCTCTATACGAATTTTAATATCTTTTAGTGCAACTGTTGCGCCTAATTGTTGCGAGATAGCATCAATATTAATTTGTTGGGCAGGTAATTTATAAGAGGCTGTCGGTGTTTGGACGACAATTGTTGCCTGCTTATTCTCCATAGTTTTCACGATTTCACCATTTAGCTCACCGATCATCATGTCTGCATTGGTGTCACTAATAGGAATCGTTATGATAGCGTTATTACCTGTAGTTTGTAGCTTTTCTTGAAGTTTGGCTGAATCCGCCAGTAGTGTAATTACCTTTTGATTATTAACTGTCGATTTTATAGCCTTACCAAGTGACATCTCTTCACCATTGACGATAATAATTGCTGCATCTGACGATGCCGGATCTGGTGTCGGCGTTGTGCTTGGTGTGTCAGAGCTATTGTTACTATCACTTGTAGCAGGAGGCGCTTCCTTTGATATTAAAATTGTGTAGAGCTGATACGCTCCATCAACCGCCGTTACTATCACAGAAATTGTATTTAAACCTGTAGCTAGTTTTACAGACTGTGTAGCGAGTGTTCCGTTTACAGTCACTGTGGATTTGCTATCTTCTACAGTCGGTGTAATGATGACACTATCTACTCCAGCAGAAACTTTTGCTGTATATGTTTTTATATCTTTGTTAAAAGCAGGGCTTAATGTACCGCTTGAAATCGTTAAATTTTTCAAATTCGCATTTGAAGAATTTGATAAAGCTTTCACAATAAATGTGAATGTTTTCGATTCTGTTACATTTCCTTTTGAAATGGTCGCCGTTAACACTACAGATTGATTACCCTGCATTGCAGTCGGTCGAGTCACCTTACCATCATTCGCTATAATGTCAGACATATTGGATGACCAACTAATTGTTGTGCCATTCATACCTACAGTCGGTAATGTAATTTTTTGTGTGACTGATGTTGCTGAATCCCCTGCGCTATATATCACTGCCAAGGAACTTTTATCGTTTTGCACTTTATTCGACAGCACTTGATAAAGTATGGTATTGATTTCAGTTTGTAACATTTCAATTTTATCAAAACCTTCAATAGGTCGAACTTGAAGCAATTGTTTACACACTTCATCTTGTTCTTCCGTAGTTAACAAATTGTAGTCACTCAAGTCCAACTGTGTTTCTTCTTCAAATACTGTCCATAACTCAAAAGCATCAACAGCACTATTGACATTTATTAATAATGAACGAGCTATGAGAGCATTTAAATAGGTCTGTCTTAATAGAGTAATTGAATTATAACCAGCTTGTGGACGCTTCTCTATCATCCAATTGGCTAATTCGTTCTGATCCGCTAATTTGAAATTCAAATACAATTGATGTGCACCAGATGTATAGTGTAATACATTCCAATCACTAAGCATTGCGGATTTCATATCCTCTATATTACTAGCATTATTAAAAGAACCTAAGTCATTTTGTGCTGCTGAGGCGTTAGACATTGGCGCTAAGCATAGCGCCAATGCAATTAAAATGAGCAATAAGCTTGATCCTTTATTTTTTTTGTATCGAATACGACTCACCCATTTCTGATCAAAATATAAAACACTTATTAGTTCGCTTTATTTATTAATAGTAGAATAATCACCAGGCTGTAACTGTCTCCATTCAGAGCTTTCAAAGATAGAAGACCCTGATTGGAATCTGCTATATCGTGCAAGACCACCATTATTCGGTAAAAGAGCAGTTGTCGAAGTTGGATCTCCTAGTAAATCGACGATTTGGCCATTGCGCTCTAAAGCGATTGCTACAATATAACTACCATTTTCAACATGGAACTCATTATTATAATATTGAGCATTTGTTAGATCAAAAAAATCATAAAATATTTCATTAATTATGATGTAATTTGCATTATTTGCTCTAAAAATCTCTACTCTCTCAACATTGCGAGTGCTGGCTGTTGGATTATACTGATGAAGTACAATTTCATATCCTACAGTTTCTTCAAACAAATTAGGATTAGATAGTTGGATGACATCTCTACCGCTCCCACCTTGTAAAAAATCAGTTATAAAAAATGTCGGTGCTTCAATAGTTACTATAAAGATTGTTGACACTTGTCCACCATTACCATCACTAGCAGTTACCATAATCCTGCTAGTTCCGATTGCTTTCGGTTGTAGTGAGAGAGTAGTCCCATTTAAAGTAACAGCAGCAACTGCCTCATTACTTGAATTCACACTTAATGTTAGGGCATCTTGATCTTCGTCGGTAAATATATCGTTTAGTTCTATATTCCAAATAACTCCATTTTCATTTCCTCGTTGATCTTTAATCGTTTTCGCTACGATTGGCGCATGATTAGAAGAAGCTGCTGTAACTGTTACTGTAAAGTTTGTTGAAATAGTGCCCCCATTGCCATCAGTAGCCGTTAAAGTAATCGTAGCTGCACCAACTTTTTGGGGTGAAATGCTCAAAATTGTGCCATTCAAACTAACAGTAGCTATGTCTGTATCATTCGATACGGCACTCAATGTTAAAACATCATTATCTGCATCTGTAAATACATTGCTAATATCAATAGTACTATCCGCGCTATTAACAGCTAATGTTTGATTTGTAAGAGCCTCTGCTACTACGGGATCTGTATTGGCTTGAAGTAAAACCTCCACTTCGAAGCTGGTCATAGCTCGTCCTACCTTCCCATCATCTGCAGTTACTTTTATTCTTGTATTGCCAGGTGCTACCCCTTCAATAATAAGTTGGTCGCCGGTAACTTGTGTCGCAACAATTCCAAAAGGAGATGGCACCACCTTATAAGTTAATGTGTCTCCATCGGCATCATAGAAAACCTTACTTAAGTCAATCACCTTTTGCGGTTGTCCCAGCGTAATAGTTTGCTTTGGGATTCTCTCAGATGCTACAACAATGGGCGATTGATTGTTAGAAGCCGCATAAGTAGAGAAACTAAGAATAGTAGAAATGACCAACATTAAACAGAGCGTTACTAAAATTTTTCTCGTATTTACTTTAATATCCAACACGAAGCCTCCTCTAATAATGTAATTGTTTTTCTTTTGATAATGCTTGTTATGTAACCCTTAAAAACGTTAAAACATCTAAAAATGTATAGATGTCCTGACTGATTATATCAATCGAAACTCTCCAATTTCTCTCCAATCCAGTGTGTAAATCCTTTCAATTCATAAAAAAAATAAGCTGTCCAAATAATTATGGACAGCTTTAGCTTGTATTTTATAATTTGAATTTTTGGATGGCTCCATGTAGACGGTTTGCCATGTCCGACATTTTTACAGTTTGCTTGTTCATTGCCTCTACCGTGTTCATTTGCTCGGCAGTAGCATTTTTCACTTCCGCTACATAATCACTTGCTGCATGGGCAGTTGCCGCCATTTCTTCCATAGAGGCAGAAACCTCTTCCGTATTAGCTGACATTTGTTCTGCGGAAGCATTCATTTCCTCAATTTGACCTGCTATTTCACCGACAGCTTGAACTATCTCTTCAAAGCGCTCTCCTACTGCTTCAATTGCTACTAAACCTCGCGCTACATTCTCTTCGCCATTTTCTGCTGCTTTTACAACCTCTAATGTGTGTGCCTGTACTCTATCAATTAATATATTAATTTGAGCAGCAGAGCCAGCTGTTTGCTCCGAAAGTTTTCTTACCTCCTCTGCGACTACGGCAAAGCCTTTGCCTGCATCTCCTGCACGTGCAGCTTCAATTGAAGCGTTTAATGCTAATAGGTTTGTTTGGTCTGAAATATCCGTAATCATTTTAGAAATTAGCTCTATTTCTTTCGATTCCTGTTCAAGCTTATGGATAATGTCCAGTTCTATAGCTGTTCCACGTTGTATTTCATCCATACGGCTAATCGATTGCTGGACTGCTCCGTTACTTTCACTTATTTTCTCGGAAATAAAATCCGTATTCGTAGCTATCGTTGAAGCAACTTCAGCAAAGTTTTGAATACCAAGTGCCATTTGTTCCATCGCTGAGGCACTTTCCTCCGCCATTGCCGTTTGACTTTGTGCGCCACGATCTACCTCACCTATTGCAAGTGCGATTTGCTCGGAATGTTTAGTGACAGCAATTACATCTCCCATTAACTCACAAGAGGTTTCATTTACCGCAGTCGCTTCTTTACCAGCTTGCGATATCATATCTCGCATATTATCTGCCATTTTATCTAAAGCCCGCACCATTGTCCCCATTTCATCAATGCGCTTCAAATATTTAGCTGGGATTTCTTGTGTAAAATCTCCCTCTGACAATCCTTCACTAATACGAAGTACGTGGCGAAGCGGTTTGCTTACAGATTTCGATATCGCAAACGAAATAAACATTCCTAAGATAGAGACGATAATCGTCATTATAATAAAGTTTGTCTTCAATTGTGAAAGCCCTGCTAGCATTTCATCCTCTAGTGCGACGACCCCCATTTTCCAACCATTATCTAACGTATGATACCCCATTAAACTTGTACCTTGTTCCTTTGTATCGAAAGAGAAATAGCCATTTGTATTCCGAATCATTTCTTTTGCAGCTAACGATTCCCCTGTTATTTCGCCAGATTCTTCTGCGGCAGAAATTGCATTCACTTGCTCTTTCACAAGGGCATGGTTCTTATGTCCAATAACGGTACCTTTTGCATCTAACATAAGGGCATAACCATTTTCTCCAACTTGAATGTCTTCAACAATGTTAGATAAATAATAACCATCTATACGCGCTAACAATAATGCTATTTCACCTGTCACAGTATCGATTGGTGCTACGATTAATATAACTGGTTCACCTGTGACACGACTAATCGTGATTTCTGACATTACTGTCTTGCCTGTAAACCCTTCCTTTATATAATCTCGATCACCTAAATCTGCTGTTGTATTATCTAAATAATGGGCTACGCCATCAGATGTGATAATGCCAAAGCCTAGATAATTTTTACTATCATCCATACGCTTTGTTAAATAGGTTTTTTGCTCCTCAAAGTCCATACCACGGATAACTGCTTGTTCCGCAATAGCCTCCACTTCCACTAAAGCTAGCTGAAAGTGCTCCTCTATATATTTTGATACATCTGCTGCTCTCGCTATCAAATTCGATTCAACCTGTTCTTCAACTGCTTTTGTACTATTCATCCATGTAGAAAAACCAAGGGTACCACATGTAACAAATACTAAAGCGATAATTGCTATAACTAATTTACCACCAATACCTTTAATCCACATATTCTCTTTGCTCATTTCTCCAAATTTATTTTTCATTATCATTTTAATTTTTGTAATTTTTTGCCCTTCTTCCTCAAGAGTAAGGTCACTATAACTAGAAGTCAATAAAAGTTTTCCAATAAGAATAAAAATTGTCTAAAATTGTATTTATCATCATACTCATAGTGCTTATAGTCTAATACATTTTATCCATACACTTCCTAAATCGTTATTAAATAGATTGTTTTAATGGATAAAATTAAAACTTTTTCCATGGTAATTTGATTATAATTTGCTTTTTTTGTTGATTATAAAAAATAGAACACAATCTGTTTACTTTGGAGGGGTGTATTTTATATGAGTGCAGATAAGAATGTCTCACGTCGTGATTTTTTAAAAACAACAGGTATTGCAGCTGGTACATTAGTCGGTGGTGGATTAATTGGTGGTCTTGTTGGCTATAACATCAACGGTAAAGGCACTTCTACATTAGAGCATGGTAATGGGACGACAAATGAAGCTGCCGGTTCACCTAAAGCAAAAATGTTTTTCATGAACGAACGCGATTTTAAAATTTTATCGAATGCTACTGAACGTATTTTTCCTAAGGATGATTTAGGACCTGGTGCAATTGATTTAGATGTACCTTACTTCATAGATCATCAGTTAGCCGGACAATATGGCAGTAATTCCAAAGAATATATGCAGGGACCTTTTGGTGAAGGCTCTCCTACACAAGGCTATCAAAGTCGCTTAACACGCGCTGAAATTTTTAAACAAGGCATTGCCAAAATGGAAACGGAAGCTCAAAGTCGATTCAAAAAAAGCTTTAATGATTTAGAGGGCAAGCAAATGGATGAAATATTAACAGCTTTTCAAAAAGGTGACATCCAAATGAGTGGTGTAACTTCCGCGTTCTTTTTTGCACTATTACGTGCCGCTACTTTAGAAGGTGCATATTCAGATCCTTTATACGGTGGGAACCGAAATATGGAGGGTTGGCGTATGAAAGGCTTCCCTGGTCATCAAATGGCTTATATCACAATGATTGAAGATCCTAAGTTCCAAAAAATTGAACCAAATCAATTAGGCAATCACTAATCTAAGGGGGGTTTATAAATGGCAACAACATTACCAAGTGTAGACGTTGTAACAGTAGGTGTTGGGTGGACAGGTGGCATTGTCGCTGCTGAGTGCTCGAAAGCTGGATTAAAGGTCGTTGGTTTAGAACGTGGTCAGAAGCGTGGCACCGAGGATTTTTTAAGTATTCATGATGAATACCGCTACGCAATTCGCTATGATTTAATGCAAAATCTTTCAAAGGAAACAGTTACTTTTCGTAATAATCGAAAGATGCAAGCTTTACCGATGCGTCAACTCGGTTCCTTTTTATTAGGTGAGGGGCTTGGAGGGGCTGGGACGCACTGGAATGGCATGACATTCCGCTTTTTACCGTATGACTTTCAGATTAAAACAATGACAGACGAGCGTTATGGGGCAAATAAATTAGGGCCTGACTATCTATTGCAGGATTGGGCACTAAACTACGATCAATTAGAACCCTATTTTGATAAATTTGAAAAAACACTCGGCATTTCAGGGGATGATAAAAATCCGTTTGCAGGTAAACGCTCAAGTGCCTATCCAACACCTCCTATGAAAATGACGCCTATGCTACAACAATTTGAGAAAGCAACGAAAAATCTAAAATTATCACCTTATATGGTTCCTTCTGCCAACATCTCAGAAGTCTATAAAAATCCTGATGGTGAAACAATTAATGCTTGTCAATATTGTGGCTTCTGTGAACGTTTCGGTTGTGAATATGGGGCAAAATCTTCCGCGGAAATTACCGTAGTACCTACTGCTTTAAAAACAGGAAATTTCGATTTGCGCTTTAACTCTAACGTTGTAGAAATTTTAAAACAGGGTAACAAGGCAACCGGCGTAAGATATATCGACACGGTATCTGGTGAGGAGTTTATACAGCCTGCGAATATTGTCGTATTAACAAGCTATGTCTTCAACAACGCTAAGCTGTTAATGGTTTCTAATATTGGTCAACCATATGATCCAACAACAGGGAAAGGAACATTAGGCCGAAACTATTGTTATCAAATATTACCTGGTGCTAGCGGATTCTTTGATGAACAATACAACACTTTCATGGGTGCAGGGTCTCTTGGGATGAGTATAGATGATTACAATGGGGATAACTTTGACCATAGTGAATTAGATTTTATTCACGGTGGCAATATAGCGCTTACTCAAACAGGTACACGTCCTATTAGCTCTAACCCAACCCCTCCTGATACGCCAACATGGGGACCCGAATTTAAAAAGCAGTCTATTCATTACTATACACGTTCGTTTGGTATTGGTGCTCAAGGGGCCTCTATGCCACATAAAGAAAATTATTTGTCTCTTGATTCCAATTACAAAGATGCGTATGGGTTACCACTCGTACAATTAACCTACAACTTTACTGATCAAGATCGTGCACTGCATAAATTTATTTCAGCTCGCGCTGCGGACATTATGAAAGAAATGGGTGCCAAAACGATTGTACCTAATGCAGAAATTACAGATTATAACATTGTCCCTTATCAAACGACACACAATACAGGCGGGACAGTTATGAGCTCAACACCAGATAAGGGCGTTGTGAACAACTATTTACAACATTGGGATGTAGAAAATATTTTCGCTATAAGTGCTGGAAGCTTTGCTCATAATAGTGGCTATAATCCAACTGGTACTCTCGGCGCACTAGCTTATCGTTGTGCAGAAGGTGTTGTGAAATATAGCAAATCAGGTGGTTCTTTAGTTTAGGGCAGCTATCTTTACTATAGAAAATTGGAGAGGAGGATGAAGCGATGGGAGGTCTTGGTGCAATTGGCATTCCTGGGTTAATTATCATTTTGGTCATTGTACTTATCGTTTTCGGTCCAAAAAAATTACCGGAAATCGGTGGTGCAGTCGGTAAAACATTTGCAGAGTTCAAAAAGTCAACAAAAGGATTAATGGATGACGACGATGAGCCTGCGAAAAAAGTAGAAAAAAAATCTGATGTTTCGTAGGAGGTTTCCTATGGATCCTTATGAAGAAAAAAATTATTTAAGTCCGCTCGATAAAAAGCAAACAGAGCCTCCATCCTTACAGGAGGCTTTTGTTGAAATAGCCAGTATTGACGATGAGCAGACAATTGTCGAAGATAAACCACTTTTCCCTGTAGACTCTCTACTGGAGCATATTACAGAACTGCGAAAACAAATCATTAAAGGGCTTGTCGTCTTTCTATTATTTTTTATTGTCGCATTTTCAACCATTAATATTTGGTTTCCTTATGTAACCCGTGGCCATTCACTTATTATATTAGGGCCTTTAGAAGTCGTTAAGTTTTATATGACCATTTCAACTACTCTAGCCTTTGGTCTATCGATGCCCTTTCTCGTTCACTTTCTTTGGAGCTTTGTAAAACCCGGCTTAAAGGAAGAGGAAAGCCGTTTTCTCGGGCTCTATGCACCTGTAATGTTTGTGCTCTTTTTATTAGGTATCGCATTTGGCTATTTTGTTGTAAACCCACTTAGCTATTCATTTTTAGTTAGCTTAGGTGCTGCTAATTTTGATGTAATGGTATCTGCTAGTGAATACATGCATTTTTTAATTATGACGACTGTACCACTCGGCTTATTATTTGAGTTACCCATCGTTGCACTCTTTTTATCGTCCATTGGTTTACTAACTGCGGAATCCATGAAAAAAATACGAGGCTGGTCCTATATCGCTATGGGTGTTGGCTCTGCAGTTATTACACCACCTGATTTCATTAGTCAATTACTTGTATTAATACCGATGATTATTTTATACGAAATTAGTATTCATCTTGTTAAACGTATAGAACGTAAACAACTAGAAAGCACTGCGTAACTATAACGCAGTGCTTTCTAGTTATTTATTTCTGTTGCGGGCTTGAGTGCCTGGCAACCAGTGCTTATTTTTTCTTTAAATCCATGACAATAATTTCTGGTAGATTAAAAATTCGATATGGTACACTACTATTTCCTAGACCTCGGCTAACGACCATTTTGGTGCGTTCTTCCTCGTATAAACCAGCAGTGAACTTAGGAAACAGTCCCTGTCCTGGCGCCACAAGTCCTCCCATGCCAGGAATCCGTACTTGCCCACCATGTGCATGTCCCGAGAATACCAAATCTATTCCTTGATTTACATACGTACTAAACACTTCTGGTCGATGCGCCAGCAATAACTTTAGCATATCTTCTGGAACATACGCTGTCGCCAACTCTAGCATTTCTTCTGTCGATCTACCCATTAACGGATCTTCAATACCAAGAATCGCCAAGCGCTCCCCGTCGCGCTCTAGCACGGTCGATTCATTAGCCATCACATGTACACCTAACGATGAAAGCGCCTCATAAATTTCATTAACCTTATTCGACGCCACTTCATGGTTTCCTAGTACATAATATACATCCGCTAATTCAACTAGTCCTTTAACTGCCTGTAGACTTTGTTTTAAATCGTAACGATTGCTATCAATCACATCACCCGTGATAAAAATATAGTCAGGATTCGTATCCTTAACATTAGCAATCAGTTTTTGCTGATTGTTACCAAAGCGGGCATCATGTAAATCCGATACTTGTACAATGCGTAGCCCATCAAAGTTGGCAGGCACCTTTTCTGATTCGAATACATGTTTACTAACGACTAGCCAGTGATTGTTTACGTACAAAAAAATGACTATAAAAAGAATAAAAAAGATACCATATAATAATTTTTTCAATCGCAATCGCTCACTTTGCGGCTACTTTTTTTCAGAATAAAACTCTGACTACTCTATTATAAGCAAAAACCAAAGTGATTGTAAGTATATGCACTTTAATAATATAAAATGCACACAAGTACTATCTTCATATTCTTTCATTCTTTAGCATATGGCATCCAAAATCCACACTACTTGTTAGATTGAGATTCTCGTTGCGCCATCATTATTACTAGAATACAGTTTCAAAAAAAACGCATTTAGTTCTCTTCTTTAAAGGAGCTAAATGCGCTTCACTATTTATAACACTTTTTCTAAGAAGTCTTTTGCACGTTGTGTAGAAGGAGATGTGAAAAATTCTTCTGGAGGTGCATCCTCTATTAGCTTTCCACCATCAAGGAATAAAATACGATCCGCTACCTCTCGAGCAAAGCCCATTTCATGGGTAACAATTAACATCGTCATCCCTGAATCTGCTAAATTTTTCATAACTGCCAATACTTCTTTAACCATCTCCGGGTCCAGTGCTGAAGTCGGCTCATCAAATAGTATCACTTTTGGGTCCATTGCTAGTGCTCTGGCAATTGCCACGCGTTGTTTTTGACCACCTGAAAGGCGACTTGGATACTCATTGCGTTTTTCAAAAAGCCCTACTTTTGTTAGTAAATCTTCAGCTACTTTGATCGCTGCGGTCTTATCCATTCCCTTTACATTGATAGGTGCATACGTTAAGTTTTCTAATACGGTTTTATGTGGGAAAAGGTGAAAATGTTGAAATACCATACCTACTTCTTCACGTATTTTCATAATATTTGTCCCTTTGTCTGTCAGGACATCGCCAGCAATTGTTACCTTCCCACTCGTCGGTTCTTCTAATAAATTTAAGCAGCGTAGGAATGTAGATTTACCAGAACCGGAAGGCCCTATAATGGCAATTACTTCTTTTTCTTTTATTTCGGTTGAAATACCTTTCAACACTTCGTTTTGCCCATATGATTTGTGTAAATCTTCAATTTTAATCACTTTTTCTCATTCCTTTCTCGATTCGTTTACCAAGGAACGTTAAGACAAGCGTCATAATATAGTAGATTATCCCTGCAAATAATAATGGTTCAAGATATCGATAGGTTGAACCCCCTACAATATAGGCACGGCGCATAATATCAAGGGCACTAATGACTGTTACAACTGCTGTTTCTTTGTTTAATGTAATAAATTCATTTACTAAAGAAGGTAAAATATTTTTCACTGCTTGTGGAATAATAATATCCTTCATCATTTTTGAATACGGAATACCTAGTGCTTGAGCTGCTTCCATTTGACCTTTATCAACGGCATTAATACCCGCACGAATAATTTCTGAAATATAAGCTCCAGAGTTTAAGCCAAACGCAATAATTGCAGTTGGAATTGGCTGAATTTGAATGTCTAGTAGCTGTGGAACAGCGTAGTAAATAATTAATAATTGTAATACAAGTGGCGTCCCGCGGAAAATTGACGTGTAAAAGTCCGCTAACCAGCGTAGCATTTTTACTTTCCCAATTTTACATAATGCTAGTAATATACCAACGATAAACCCAATGAGAGAAGCACCGATTGCTATTTGAAGTGTAACACCTATTCCTTTTAAAATATAAGGAATAGAGGGAATGATTGCTGAGAAATCTAAATTCACAGCGTACCCTCCTTTCTCGTTTCCTTTTAGTGAAATGGACAAGCGATAGCCCTAAATAGGGCTATCGCATATCGATACTATTATTCAGCTTTTTCTAACCATTTTTCTTCAAGCTGTTGAATTTTGCCTTCATCTGCTAATTCTTTTAATGCTTTGTTAATTTTATCTTTTAAATCGCTACCTTTTTGAACAGCGATTGCTTTATAGTCTTCTGGCTGTTCTTCTACTGGGAACGCGGCTAATTTATCGTTTGTTTTCAGATAACCTTTCGCTACGCCACCTTCTAGAATTGCTGCGTCTAAGCGTTTAGACATCATATCTTGGATGATTTCAGGAATACGTGTGCGTCCTTCAACTGATACATCTACTTTTTTAGCAATGGCATTACCTAAATTTTCTTGAATAGAAGCCGTTTGTACGCCGACTTTTTTACCAGCTAAGTCCGCTTCTTTTTTAATGCCACTATCTTTTTTAACGATGATAACTTGTTCTGTTTGATTGTATTTATCTGAGAAATCTACTACTTTTTCTCGTTCTTCATTTGGTGTCATACCAGAAATAACAACATCTACTTTACCTGCTTGTAAAGCTGGCACAAGGCTGTTAAAGTCCATATCTTGAACTTGCATTTCTACACCTAATTTTTCACCAACTAATTTAATTAAATCGATATCGAAACCAATGATTTCTTCACCTTTAGCAGCGTCTACATATTCAAATGGTGCATAGTCTGCTGATGTACCTACTTTTAATACTTGTTTGTTTTCTGTATCTGAGCTTGAATTTGTTGCTTTATCTTCTTTAGCGCCACATGCTGCAAGTAAACCAATTACTAAGACAAGCATAAGCATGAAAAATTTGTTCTTCATCTTTTATATCTCCTTTTGATGTTTTTTTATTGTCTATGAGATAGGAATGTCTCGAAAATAGTCGATTGGATATTTATTCATATAGCAGAATAAAAAATCTATCTGCTAATTAAGATATACTCTTTCAAAATATTTTTCAAGCTATACATGAAATTTTTTAGCAAAATATTTTACACAGAATTTTCTAATAAATCAATGTTTTTTATTTTTCGGTCCATATATTTTTAAATTGCTCCTTTATAGGCGCTACTATATATTTTCCTTCTTCTAATTTTTTATTCCTATCGTTAAGTAAATACCCTATATTTCCTTTAATATAAACAACTAATGTAGCAGGCCAAATAAAAAAGCAAGGTATGGACGTTTTAAACGCCTTATACCTCGCCTTGCAAACGATAGCAAATTTTTGCTTTCGCTATTCTTTTTCTGGAAATAGCTTCGATTTTAATTCATCTTCACCAGAACCTTCCGCTAATGGTACACGAGATCGATAGGCGGCACGGCATATTAAATGCCCTGCTACTGGTGCTGTGACAAATACAAAGAGAATACCTAATATTAGTCGAACGCTTACATATCCGTCATGTATCCAGAAATAAATAAAAGCTCCTAACAAACAGGTTAGTACTGACAACGTCGAGCTTTTTGTAGCAGCATGTGAACGCGTATAGACATCTGGCAAACGAATCATCCCAAACGCACTAATAACACTAACAATAGAACCGACAAGTATAAGGATGACTGCCGTCCACTCAATCATTTGATTTACGCTCAACAATCACACCTCTTTCAATATATTTTGTAAAAGCAATTGTACCGATAAACGCCAATATACCTAAAATTAAAATCGCCTCTAAATACGCTTTGGTTTTTAAAACAATCGAAACAATGGCAATCGCCGAAAGTAGATTAATACCAATTGTATCAAGGGCTATTGCTCGATCCGGCATGGAAGGACCTTTAATGACACGATATAGAGACAATGCAATTGACACACTAAATAACGCTAGTGCTAAAAGTAAAATTTTTTCAACCATTAGCGTGTCACCTCCATAATTGCTTCTTCAAATTTTCCAATGGAGCGAATAACGGCATCTTTAGATTGTTCTATATCCATAGCATGGATATAAAACATATCTCCCTCCTCCGAGACCTCCATCACTACTGAACCAGGTGTGAGCGTTAGCAAGAGTGCAAGAGCTGTAATTTCCCAATCTCCGTTCAGCTTTGTTTTATACGTAAAAATGCCAGGAGTAATATTTAACTTTGGTGTTGTGATTTGTTTTAGGACATTATAGCTTGAAAGTAATAGCTCCCAATTAAATAGCCATAGTAGTTTAATAATAGAGAAAACACGGCGCAAATAAAATTGCGTTCCATAAAACCGATGCATCGCATACAAAATCCCAATACCGACGACAAACCCCATTAAAAAGGTGGAAAACTGTGGCGTGATTTCGTCCTTTAGCAATAACCACAAGGTAGCGATAAATAAATTTAAAATAAACTGCATAGCCATTACTTATTCACCTCACCTTGCCATTTTTCGCCATTTAACACTGCGTCAATATAAATAGAAGGTGTATGAAGCGTTTCTGCTGCATCCTTCACATAAGGCGCCATCGACTCGGCTCCAATCCCTAAAGCAATTGTGCAAACAGAAAGTAATGTTAAAGGCAACACCATTCGCTTTGGCAGTGGTGTTTCATCTTCAATACTGAGGATCGTTTCGCCAAAAAAGGACGATAGAAAAATGCGCAGTAATGAATAGAGGACAATTAAGCTAGAGAAAAATCCTAGCCCTAGTAGGACAAAATTTCCTCCCTCAATCGCGCCTTGTCCAATTAAAACCTTGCCTAAAAATCCACTTAAAGGTGGAATTCCTGCGATTGAACACATCATAATAAAGAACAGCCATCCAAAAAAGGGATAATTTCGAATAAGTCCACTCATATTATCGATAAGCGTTTCACCGGTTACATAAATCATCATCCCTACCGCCAGAAACAACATGGCCTTTACTACCATATCATGCATTAAATAATACGTTACACCTTGCAGTGCTGACTCTGTTCCTATAGCTAGTCCAGCAACAATAAAACCAACACCAATTAGGACATTATATGAAGCAATTGTCCTCACATCTCTTCCAGCAAGGGCACCCATGCAACCAGCAAGTATTGTTAGTCCAGCCATAATACCGAGAGTTGTATGGGTTACCCCCTGATTCGTAGTAAATAATAATGTAAATGTACGAACAAGGGCATAAATACCAACCTTAGTTAAAAGTGCGGCGAAGAGTGCAGCAATAGCGGTTGGAGGTACACTATAAGAACCTGGCAACCAAAAGAATAGAAGTAATCCTGCTTTAAGGCTAAAAACAATTAGAAACACCAGTCCAACTGTAGTAATAAGTGGGTCAGCTCCAGCTTCCATAACCCGCAATGAAATATGAGCCATATTTAATGTGCCGATCGTTCCATATAAAAATGCTAACGCTACTAAAAAAATCCATGAAGCAACAATATTAATAAGTACATATTTTAACGCCTCGCGTAGTTGGACTTTCCCTCCACCTAAGCTAATAAGGGCATAAGAAGCAAGCAACATCACTTCGAAGCACACAAACAAATTAAAAATATCTCCCGTTAAAAATGAACCATTTACACCTGCTACCATTAAAAGAACAAAAGGATAGAAATACATTTTTTCATAGTGTTCTCCAATTGTAAAAAAGGCGTAAACTACACAAATTGCTGCGACAATATTCGCTACGAAAACAAGTAATACTGCAAAAGAGTCTGCAACAAATAGAATGCCGAATGGCGGTATCCAACCACTAAAATCAATTCGCATTACACCTTGCTGCTGAACTTCTAACAAAAGGACAACGCTAATGAATATAACAAAGCCCAAAGTACACAAGCTCAAAATGCGTTGAATCATTATATTTTGTCTTAAAAACACAAGTAAAATAGCCGTTATTACCGGCACGATTAATGGTAAAACGATTATATTACTCATCAGACGTACCTCTCAATTCATCAAATTCCCCAGTGCCATTTGTTTTATAAGCACGATAGCCGAGAACGAGCACAAATGCTGTCACTGCGAAGCTAATGACGATAGCTGTTAAAATCAATGCTTGTGGAAGTGCATCTGTATAAGGACCTGCTGATTCCCCAATAAGTGGCACATCCCCTTTTTTAAGGCCACCCATCGTTAAAATCAGTAAATGTGCAGCATGTGAAAGGACTGCTGTCCCTAAAATGACACGCAATAATTGTTTAGAGAGGATAAGGTACGTCGCGACAGCAACTAATACACCAACTAATAATAGTATTAAAGACTCCATTGGCTATTCATCCTCACTTATACTTAAAATTATGGTTACAACAACGCCAACGACAGTTAGCGCCACGCCAGCCTCAAAAATAGTGACGGTCGAGAAGCCCATTTTCCCGAAAACCGGTACATTGACATATTCATACGTCTGCGTTAAAAATGGCACATCAAAGAAAAGCGAACCGATGGCTGTCCCCGTCGCAAGTAATACGCCCAGTGCAGCAACCTTTTTGAAATCAAACGGCATTCCTTTATGAACTGTTTCAATGTCATAAGCTAAATACAGTAGTACTATTGCAGAAGCAAGCACAAGACCGCCGATAAAGCCCCCACCAGGAGCGTGGTGGCCTGCAAAGAATAAATACACACCAAGCGTTAAAATTATAAATACGATAGCCTTAGTAATCGTTCGTAAAATAACATCATTAATTTTCATGGTCTGCCTCCTCTTTTCGTGGCTTTAGCTTAGTTAATGTGTATACGCCTAAGCCAGCTATTAAAAGAACGACAACCTCTAACATCGTATCAAATGCACGAAAATCTCCTAAAATTGTGTTAACGATGTTTGACCCACCTGCTAAATCATAAGCATCATTAAAATACAGTGCTACCGTTTCAAAACGGTCATAATGTACAACAGCCAAGCCGACTAATGTCACTGTAGCCCCTGCAAAAATAGCAATAACAGCATTTGCCCACTTCACTCTCATGCGTGAGTTTTCAGGCAATAAATCCGGTAAATATTTAAAACATAGCAGGAACAATGCTGTAGTTACGGACTCAACAACTAGTTGTGTCAGCGCTAAATCAGGTGCGCGAAATATAACGAAAAAGAAGGCAATCGAATAACCGAGAACTCCATTTAAAAGCATCGCTGTAATTCGTCCTTTGGCAAAAATCATCCAGATTGCAGCAAACATCATGACAAACACTAGAACTAACTCATAGGATTCAACAGGTGAATCCTTTGCAAATTCAAATACTATGGCATCAGACCAAATAAAGTACCCTGCAATCAGCGCAACAAAAAATACATAGATATAGACAAAGTAATGAGTTAAATTGCCAGACATATAGCGGTTCGTAAGCTTCATTGAACCTTTTTCACTAAAATTAATAAGGTGATTATAATAGCTATTGAATGTAAAATTTTGCGAAAAAACTCGGTATAGTGGCTTCCAGCTTTTTAATGTTTTAAATAATACAAAGCCAATAATGATTACACCAAGGGTCATTAATAATTCTATATTCACACCATGCCATGCAGAAATATGAGGTGTTAACTCGCTAACCGTTGGAAAAGTTGGATATATACTAGCCATCGCAGGCTGTAAGATATAATGTCCTAGAACATTTGGAAAGAAGAAAATAGTCACTACTAATAAACAAAGTACTATTGGCGAAATTAGCATCCCAATTGGTGCCTCGTGTGGTTTTTTGTCCAACTTGTACGGCTGTAGCTTTCCAAAAAAAGTATGTCCAATTAAAATCATGCTGTATACAAACGTAAAAATACTGGCAACCCATGCTACAACGGGGAACAATATGCCCCAAGTATCGATGGAAAAGACCTCAACCTCACGAATAGCCAAAACCGCGGCAAAGAACATCTCCTTACTTAAGAAGCCATTAAACGGTGGTAATCCTGCCATCGAAAAACCACCTATTACTGCAATCGTAAATGTCACAGGCATCAATGCCATTAAACCACCAAGGCGTCGAATATCGCGCGTACCTACTTCATGATCGACAATACCGACCATCATAAATAACGCCCCTTTAAACGTGGAGTGATTAATAAGATGGAACAATGCCGCAAAGCTTGCCTGTGTGTATATAATGGAACTTTCTGCATAGCCAAAATAATGACCCACAGAGCCCAAGCCAAATAAACTCATAATCAACCCAAGCTGGCTAACTGTTGAAAAGGCAAGTAACGCCTTTAAGTCTGTTTGACGAACAGCATTGAACGAGCCCCAAAATAATGTTACAAGGCCAATTCCACTTACTAACCAAAACCAAACTGGCTCACCGCCAAATACTGGGGAGAAACGCGCAACTATATAAATTCCAGCCTTCACCATCGTAGCTGAGTGGAGGTAAGCACTAACTGGAGTTGGTGCCTCCATCGCATCAGGCAACCAAATATGGAATGGAAATTGAGCTGATTTAGTAAAAGCACCTACTAAAATTAACAATAAGGCAGGAACAAACAATGTGTGCTCGCGTATCATCTCAACGTTCGATACAATGTCACGAATACTAAATGTGCCAGATGCTACATATAGCATTAGAAAACCTGCGAGCATGGAAAGACCACCGAAGACTGTGATCGTCATGGCTTTTCGTGCACCAGCACGTGAAGCTTTACGATGATGCCAGAAGGCGATTAACAAAAATGATGAGACGCTTGTTAATTCCCAAAACGTATATAGCACCATTAAATTATCTGAAAAGACGACGCCGAGCATAGCGCCCATGAATAGTAATAAGTAGCAGTAAAAATGATGAAGAGATTCTTTCGTTGATAAATAAAAAATTGAATATAAAATAACTAAACTACCTACACCTGTAATCAGCAAGCCAAAAATGATACTGAGTCCATCGAGGTATGTCGTGAAGTTTATATTAAAAGAGGGAATCCACTCATATGTATCAATAAATGTTTTACCCTCGGCAATTTGAGGAATGTACCGTGCGAGTAAAATAAACAATATGATTGGAACGGATAAAACAAACCAGCCTAAATGTGCCATTCGCCTTAGTCGCCTATAAAGCAAGGGAATTAGCGCAGCACAAACAAATGGTAAAAGTATCGCAAAGAGAACTGTGACCAAATGAAAACCTCCTACAATCAAATTCGTCCAGCGAATTAGCATCTTCAATTTTGTATGTTTCTTAAGCATTGCATAATACAAGTCCGTTAGAGCATGAATAATGTATTAGCATAACTTTCTCATTACAAAAATTTGTGATATTCGCCGGTGTGCTTTTATTTACACAGCAAGCATTGAACAACCTGCCCATAAAGCAAAAGCGTGCTATATCTACCATTCTTTGAAGGAAGGTAGATATTATACGAAAAAAGATGAACGAATATATCAGAATTCTTGTACATTTAGGTATTTTCTATACGCATGGCTGAGCGTACGAGACATTTATCATGCCTAAAGTAACCGAAAAGTGTTTCAATGCATCAATACTTGACTATCCATTTAACTCACTGCATAATAATGTGGCATATGGAAGCTATTTATTTAAATGCATATCATGCATAAACAAAGTAGCCTTAGAACATGGACATTAGCCAAATCCCTTAAGGGTTTTCCGTATATCGTCATTAACTTTTATTCATTTTTAAGTATACAATATAAATAAGCATAATGCACTGTAACAGCATTGATTTTAGCTGTTTTAGGATAATTTTTTCATAATACGCAGTACAAATAACAAAATAACAATAGGATAAAGAGGTGTATTTTTTTAATGAAGCATGTAAAAGGGAGATTGGACGAAAGTATTTTAGTATGTGTCTATTATGGGCTTAACGGGGAACGCTTAATTCGTCGCGGTCATAAAATGGCCACGATGCTCGATTGCCCACTTTATATTCTTTCAGTCGATTCACAACCTCTTGATGCATTTGATGCAGAGAAATCTGGTTATATTGAACAGTGGAAAAACCTATCTGAAGAACTTGATGTTGAAAAATTTATTTTAGTAGATAATGAAAAACGCCCGATTCAAAAGGTTATTGCTGAAGTGGCTAAAAATTACGGTATTTCACAAATTATCGTAGGTCAAAGTGCACAAAGTCGTTGGGAAGAAATAACAAAGGGGTCATTCCTGAACGTTCTGTTAAAAGAAGTACCTTTTGTAGATTTTCACATTGTAGCAGTCCAACGTCCTACTGAAGATGACGCGTATGATACATACGAAAAAGGTGTACGTGCCTATTTGATTAAAGAACAGGACCATTTCAAAGTAGCCTTTACTTGTCCAAAATATGTTTCAATTGAAGGTATTTTCTTTAAAGAAATTGGCACTGATTTTGACAATGGCATTTTTAAATTCACGTACAATGATAAAATGCATGAAATCCATATTTCTGAAGGTCTAGTAATGGATAAAGAAAAATTGCCACAAGAGTTTACATCTCCGTTACGTCAATAGTAGCCTGTTACTTAAAAATTGCAGGGACAAAGATATTAATTTGGACAAACTAAAAAATTTTAACTGCTGTAGGGAACCACAACGGCATAGCAAAAAGTGTTAAATTGACCTCAATCAATCTAACACTTTTTCTCTTTTGCCTAGTCTTGTATTTATAAAGCTGAAGCTGGAGTATCTTTAGGCAAGAAAAATGCCACTAGTAATAACAACGGAAGTAAGGAAACGACTACCATTGTAAAATCAATACCTTTATGATCCATTAAAACACCAATAACCATGGCACCAATTGCTCCCATACCAAATGCAAAGCCAGTTGTTAGCCCTGCCATTGTACCAATCTTAGTTGGTACGAGCTCTTGCGCATAGACAACCGTTACAGAGAAGCTAATCATAATTAATGTTCCGATAATGACTAAAAATATTGTTGCAGTCCATAGCGGTACATAAGGCAAAGCTAAACAGAATGGCATTGGTACAACAACTGACAGTAAAATAACATTTTTTCGTCCAATACGATCTGATAATGAACCCCCAAAAAAAGTACCAACAACGCCAAAAGCCATAAAAGTAAATATTAATATCTGTCCAAGACGCAGACTTACATCATAATGATCCATTAAATAGAAAACATAAAAACTTGTTATATTCGTTGTATAAAATGATCTTGCAAAAATAATAGTAAATAATAATGTTAAAGCAATTCCTACCTGTTTCTTTGTTAATGGTGGCAAAGATGATACCAATGTACGTTTTTTCTTTGCTAACCGTTCTTGCTCCAATTGCTTCTTATACCATTTAGCAATTTTACTCAATAAAAGAATCCCAAAAGTTGTCGCGATTAAGACAAATGCCGCTCCGCGTTGTCCAAAAATATCTAAAATATATGCACTGATTAATGGTGCTAGCGCTTGTCCAGAATTTCCCCCGACTTGATAAATCGATTGTGCAAGGCCTCGTTTAGAGCCTGCTGCCATAAAAGATACGCGCGAACCTTCTGGATGAAATATAGCTGAGCCAAAACCTAAAAATAATACAGCTACAAGTATTACCCAATATTGCGCTGTGAAGGCTAAAATCGCGATACCTATAAACGAGCTAATCATCCCTATTGGTAAAGCATAGGGCATCGGTTTTTTATCACTGACATAGCCGACAACTGGTTGTAAGGCAGAAGCAAACATGTTTAATACGAATGAAATAAGCCCGATTTGTGTAAAGGTCAAACCGAGCTCACTCTTCAATATTGGAAACATCGCAGGGATTACAGCCTGCATAGTATCATTGATTAGATGGGCAATAGCAATAGCAATCATAATCGGAAATACTGGATTGTTGTTCGAATGTACCATTTGTTTGTTCATGCTATCACCACACTTCCTTATTTATTCGAATTTTTTTAAAAACAGATTGTCGCATACAATTCCTCTTTTTGCACAAGCTATTCTTCGACGATAGCAGTTTAAGGAGTTGATTGTTGTATGACTGTAGATGAATTTTTTCACGCCAATGTTTTTGAAATGATACTTAGAGCATCTCTATCCTTTTTTGCACTACTCATTGTTACACGAATACTTGGCAAAAAGCAGCTAGGACAGCTTACATTTTTCCACTATACAACAGGTATTACGTTCGGATCCATTGCTTCTGAAATTGCAGCACAGTCTGAAACACCTTTTTTAGAAGGACTTATTGCATTAATTTGGTGGAGCGTTTTAACGTATCTTATGACCATTATTACGATAAAATCTAAAAAAGCACGTGTGCTGATTGACGATAAGCCCACTATTGTTATTCAAAATGGGCTTATTTTAGAATCTGCGCTCAAGAAAAATCGTTTACACATGGATGAGTTAACGATGATGTTACGTGAACAAGCTGTATTTTCCGTGCAAGACGTGCAATATGCCATACTGGAGACTACGGGTAATTTAAGTGTATTAGCTAAGCCTACGGAGCAACCCGCTACAAAACAAGATGTAAAGGCAGATGTTACCCCACCTACCTACTTACCAACAGAAGTCATTTCCGATGGACAACTGATTAAAGAAAATATCGTCGAACTTGAATTAACCGAAGATTGGGTCATGAAAAAATTAAAAAAACAAAATGTCCAAACTTACGAAGATGTCTTTTTTGCACAAGTTCAAGCGAATGGCTCTTTATATATCAGTCTAAAAGATAAAGCGAGACGGTCAAGCCCTTAAGCTTGTTTCGTCTTGCCTATTCTACTTGCATTATATCCAATGGGGTAATAATACCAATCAGTTTTTGGTGTGTTTTGCCGTGCTCGGTAATCAACAACGCTTCAAAACGTCTTCCTCTCTCCACACCTTGCTTAAATATTTCCTCAGCCTCATAAATCGTTATGTATCTACTCACAAATTTGTAATTCACTCTATTTTTTTCGTGTAATAATATATCATGCAATGTAGGAACGTGCCTCGGTACATGATTGCCTCCCATGACAGATGCAAGCCAGTTAGTAATACCAACAGTCGTCACAAGACCTTTAAATTGCGTTTTATTGTAAACCGGAAATTGAGTGAATTTCCGACTGCGAATCACTTTTAATACATGCTTTAAAGAATCATTTTCTTGAAAGACCAGCACCTTTTTTCGGAACATTTGTCCTACAAGTGTTGGTTTTGCCAGCGTAGCGTCCATATATTCAATGCGCTCTACGACATCTACATGCGGTTCTGCAATTACATATTCCATAGATGTACGATGGTGAACAATCGCATTACGTAAATCTGCATAGGACCGTAAATCATCCTCATATTTACGTACCAATACATCCTTTTTCTTTGCCTGATCCACTAAACGGTAAAATGGCATAAAATCTTTTGCACCAATAATATCTCTTAGTCTATGGTCAATTCGATTAAATGCCGTTAGAAAGCGATCAGAATTTTGAGTAGTAACCAATCTTATCACCTACCATAGCAATATTTTATATTTTTCGAGTTATTTGACAAATATTGAGTTATAGCTACATTATATTCCTAAGTTATGGATATTCCAAGAAAAGTTCGTGCAATAAGTTTGGGTGCCTGGCACTCACACAAATGTGAAAAATCTGAATTGCTCAGGTGCCTGGCACGTAAAAATCCACTTCGCTTTCCGCAGGCTCAAGGTAAGCCGCGAGAATCAAAGTGGATTGGGGTGTCAGGCACCTAAACAATTTTAAATATTCCGAATTATTTGGGTGCCTGGCACTATATTTTACAAGAAAGCAAGTTAGATTTTAGTCGATGAAGCATTTTTCTTCATTGAAAAAACGCCGATACTCGTACACATACATATAAGAACAACTGTCATAACTAGGCTCCACCAATAATCAGACATCTCCATCGTGCCACGAATAAGCTGAACACCGTATAGTGGTAATTTCCAAGGTGATATAGTCCAAAATGTACCTACAAGTCCATCAATAATTTGACCAATAAAAATAATAATAAATGCAGCTGTTGCCGCAACAGTTGTTTTAAATGCAGCACTCATCATTAGCGTTAACGCTAAGACAAATAAAACCCATATAAAATACGTACCAATACTTGCTAAAAGGGTCGCAACTTCAAATGTTCCATACAGCACAACCGTATAGTACACACTTGCTGCAAATCCCGCTATTATACTGACAAAGCCAACTGCACTAATCACAATAAACTTACTTATAAAAAAAGAAGCAAATGAAATAGGTCGTACATACAATAAGGTTGCTGTTCCATTTGAACGTTCCTTACTAATAGCTCCTACAAAAGAAGCCATTAGCACTAGTAATCCAATTAATTGAAACTGGCTAATTGTAGCAAGTAACAAATCGGCTGGTACTAATTCTGGCATCAACATTTCAAAGCCTTCAGGCATATTGCCAACCGCCTCTAGTATATCCATCATATAATAGTTCGTTAGTGGTTCGCTCATACCTAAAAGTGCAAAAACAAGTGGAATCCATAAAAATTTTCTACTTCGCCACGCTTCTCGGAATTCCTTCTGAAGAAGTACGTTCATGCCACTCATACTCGTTTCGCCACCTTCATAAAAATTTCTTCGAGCGATGCTGTTTGACGTGCAACATTTCTCACTAAATACGGATAAGCAGTAAGGCTTTCAAGCAATTGCTGTATGCTTGGTTTATCTTCTTGAATGGCTACAGACACATAGCAACCATTGACTGCACATTTAAATGTAGATTGACTGACAAAATACTGCGCCTCTTCCACTGTGCTAAACTCTACTACATAATTTGGCTCGTCATAACGTTGGCGTACCTCACGTAATGTCCCTTGTTCGACAAGTTTGCCATCACGCAAAAATAATAGCTGGTCCGTCATCTCTTCCGCATCATTTAAAATATGTGTGGAATATAAAATTGTCGTCTGTTGCTGTAAGCCTTTTAATAAATCAAGTACTTCCCTACGTCCAACAGGATCTAAAGCAGATACTGGTTCATCTAACAACAGTAGTTTAGGCTTATGGACAATTGCCTGGGAAATACCTAGCCGTTGTTTCATCCCACCGGAAAACGTTGCAATTTTTTTATGAAGATCATTTCCTAAGCCGACAAATTCTAACGTTTTTTGAGCTTCCTGCTTTGCCTTTTTAGCAGATACACCGCTTAACTTTGCAGCCATCTCCGTAAACTCTAATGCACTTAACCACGGCTGAAATTGTGGATATTGCGGTAAAAACCCAATATTTGCTCGTAAATCTCCCCCCACCATGTTTACACTACCGAAAGAGGGTCTTAATAAACCTGTTAACATGGATAAAGTTGTTGTCTTTCCTGCTCCATTTGGTCCGATTAACGCTGTAGAGGTATGCTCTTCTAAAACAAAATCAATGGCATCCACTACAGTTTTTTCCGCAAAACGCTTCGTCAACCCTGTTACCTGTAGTAATGTAGTCATGATTGTTTTCTCCCAACGATAAAATATGCTATTGGTCCAAGTAAATTAATAAATAATATTATCAATACCCATAAAATTTTCGGTCCATTCGTTGCATGAATTTTACTAAGATCAATCAATGCAACAATAACTAAAATAATTTGTACGCCGATTAGTGGCGCTATAATCGCCCAAGGGATATTTGCTAACTCCTCCATCATCCAAACCACCTCGCCTTTTGTTCTAATATCACTATAACAACTTTGTTATAATATGTATAGAACAATTTTTATCTTGCTTATAAATTTTGCACTAGGCGTTAAATCAAGAAAGACAGCTCTGGCAGAACTGTAACTTGTATATCTGACTTACCTACAAATTAGTCATACCGCAGTTACTTAAATTTATTAAAAATTATAAAAAGCCCACCATTTGAACATGGCAGGCCGCGTTTACATATAGATTTGTTTCGTAAGACGATAACATGTAGATGCTAAGGTTGATAGCACTACTTTTCATACAATTTCTTTAAAGCAGTAGCCATATTTGGGCGTATCTTTACTTGGGAACGAGCCTGTTTAACAGCTAACTCCGCTTCCTCCAAAGAATCGGCTAAGCCAAGTTCCATTAACACAGCCGTCGCAGCTACACCTGCTCGTCCACCCCCACTTCCACAATGGAAGTAAACCTTCTGTCCAGATTCATAGGCAGCGACTATTTTTTTCGCTACTGTGTCAATAGACTGAGCTACTTGAGCTTCTTCATCAGCGATAGGCAGATGGTTGTAGTTATAGTGTGCTGCTTGCTGTTCTAGTTCAGTTAATCCATTCACTCGAACATCAATGACAACGTCTACCTGCTCATTTGAAAAAGCAGCTTCAGCATCCTGTGCACCACCAAAAAATAATCGATCTTTCACTAACACATCATAGTTTTTTTCCATCCGATTCACGCTCCAAGCTGTTATTTCTCTAATAAATGTCCGATCTTATGAAGATAATTAAGTTGAACAGGTTCCGCCTTAATCGCTCGTTGTCTAAATACTTCTAGGAAAAACCAAGCTTTTTCATTACCTCCATTACTCGTTGTTTCAATGCTTCTAGGGAAAACCAATCTTCTTCGGTTTCATCAATTTCAACAACGCTAGATTGTACCCTCTCAATTGCTCGTTGTCTAAATACTTCTGGGGATACCCAATCTTCTTCTTCAAATTCATCAATTTGAGAAACTTCAATGCCTTCTAGGCCGTCTCCCCATGTAACTGTAGCTTTTACTTCCTCTAAAATTTCTATATATTGTTGATGTAATTCTTCTTTTTCTTGTTGACTTAACTCAGTTACAGGTGCTGTATCAATTTTTGTAATAAAGAATATAAAGGGGATACAAGCCAAGGCAAAAAGGATTGTGAACAATTTGTACGTTTTTAATCGACGTTTTTTTTCCATTCTATCCTACTCCTTATGATGTTCAGATGTCTCATAAAGAAATATTTTTTGATTTATGTTATGAAACTACACCAGTTGGACTGCAATAGAATTTTGTATTTAATGTATGATAAGTTGTTAAACCAACATACTTTAAACTTCCACCAATCGTAAATGCGTAAGTTGTGCCTCTATTAGTAATACGAGCGTCTACTCCTGTACGGGTAAAAAAACCTCTTGAAGGAATAGTGCGTAAATTAGAATAGCCAGTTAATACTTGGCGACCATCAGAAAGCTGTGTTGTAAAAGTCGCAAATATTGTTATATCAATAGGAGTTGATTCATGTAACACTCTAACCTTACGTGATGCAGAAGTAGTAGACAATAGCGTTATGTTATTTGCAAGAGCCGCAACAGGGTTAGCTTGTGTCGCCCCAATTGCTCGCCGTTCGAATATTTTTTCTGAAAACCTATCTTCTTCGAATTCATAAAAAGGAATTTCAGGAATTTCAATTTCAACAACGCTAGATTGTACCCTCTCAATTGCTCGTTGTCTAAATACTTCTGGGGAAACCCAATCTTCTTCTTCAAATTCATCAATTGGAGAAACTTCAATGCCTTCTAGGCCGTCTCCCCATGTAACTGTAGCTTTTACTTCCTCTAAAATTTCTATATATTGTTGATATAATTCTTCTTTTTCTTGTTCCTGTTGACTTAACTCAGCTGCCGATGCGGTACTATTATTTGTAATAAAGAGAATACAGGCGAAAATAAAAAGAACTGTGAACAATTTGTACGACTTAATCAATGACTTTTTTTCCATTTTATCCTTCTCCTTATCTTTCGGAATAATTAAATAATACATCATTAGCAAAAGGCAAGAGCAAAAGAGAAAATTTATTTATACATTTTAATCGACTATTTTCTGCTACTCTATCCCCCTTCACAGTTTTTTGAATAATTAAATAATATATTATTTATTTAGGGGCAGTCTAGTAAAAATGACAGAAAATATAGTATTTTTAAGCTATAATGTCAAAAAAGCTAAGTAAAAAACTACTTCATGGTCATGAACTTGAATAATATTTTGTATCTTGGAAGTTAGTATGCGGAAAGGAAATACACAGCTTTAGCTGCTACACTATTGTGTAAAAAAACTATCCGTTACATAAAAATAAAAGTACTTACGTTCTCATCCTGTTAGCTACTTGGACAATAGCATGTTCCTAAATAAACTACAAAAATAGTTTTGGCATATGTTAACTTAATAACTTTGAAAAAGAAAAAGATGTACCATAATCAGCACATCTTTTAATTAATATTTATTTATATAGACCTACACCCACTGTAACTCTTATTTCTCTAATAAATGTTTGATATCTTCATAATACGGTAATGCAGTTAACGCCCCTGGCTTTGTTGCTGCCATAGCACCTAAGCGATTACCAAAGCTCACACAACGAACTAGTTCTTCCTCAGTTGTTGGTAAACCGTTGTAATGGACATCGCGCAGAACGCCTGCCATAAATGCATCTCCCGCACCCGTAGTGTCCACTGGCACAACCTTCTCGGTCGGTACATGTATAACCTCACCGTTTAATACTGCATACGTGCCCTCTTCCCCTACTGTTACTAAAATAATCGGCACTAAATAACTGTTTAATTGTTCGATACCTTCTTCTAAAGTAGTGGTCTCTGTTAAGAAAAATAACTCATCATCCGTGACTTTTAAAATATCTACATTTTCAAAGAAAGAAGTGATGGTCTCACGACAAATTTCTTCACTACTCCAACGTAAAGGTCGAATGTTGGCATCCATTGCGATAATAGCACCTTTTTCCTTTGCCATATCAACAGTAGCACTAGTCGTTGCAAGTGCAGTTGGATGGAACATTGTGCCTGAGCACACAATGAGAGCAGAAGCATGTTTAAAGGCCGCCTCATTTAATTGTGTTGCTTCCACCTGTAAATCGGGTGTCTCATCGACATAATCTTTGAAAATTCGCTCACATGCTTCTGTTAAATGTACGTATACACCACTTACACGTTTTGCAGGGTTAAATACCGCAAAATCGAGGTTCACGCCTTCTTGTGCAAGACCATCTCGGACAAATTGTGAGCCTTCGTCATCTCCTGTAATCGTAATCAGCGCAGATGGAGCCCCGATACGGCTAATGCCTGCAGCCACATTTACCGTTGCGCCACCCATATATTTAGTAAAAGATGTATTCGTTACATCATCAGCAATATAGTCAATAAAAGCATCTCCATAGACTAAAATATAATCCTTATCTTCCTTTGTCATTGTAGTCCCCCCGAAAGTCTATTCATTCTAGATTAACATGAAAGTTGAATTCCAATAAAGTTTTAAACTTTCGGAAAAATAATGAAAGACATACATCATTTACGCCAGCACAACTTCTTTAGCTTACTTTGGCCATCCAAAGGAGGAAAACCCGCCCTTAAAGGCAGCCAACAGCAGTGTTTTCTATATTTAATTTGAAACATTTTTCTGTTTTATTCTTCTAACGATTATATTTTTTTCCTTTCAGCAATGGCGACATCTACTGATAGTTCGTAAGACGAGGAATCACAGCGCCTGCAAGGGTTGTGCTAAGCGGAAAGCACCGACGGCAACGTCTATCCATAGCCATACTATTTGCTAAATATAAAGTAGCGAATATTTCAAAAGCTTGAGACATCATCTATCTTTGTTATACTTGCCTATAGAAAGGTAGGGATTTTAACAATGAGTATTACGATTCGACAAGCACAACCACAGGATGCCCGTGCCGTTGTGCCACTAATTATTGATGCGATTGGTGAGATTGCCAACCGTTTAACAGGTGAACAGACAGCTTCAATGGTAGAACAAGAACTAACAGTCCTCTTCAAACGTGAAGACAACAGACACTCTTATTTAAATACTTTTGTTGCTGTGGAAGGTGAACAAGTTTTAGGCATCCTTGTTTACTATAATGGTGAACAAGCCATTCAAATGGATGCCAATCTCGTAAAATGGCTTGAAGAGAAAAATGCTCCTTCAATCGCTATCGATCAAGAGGCGCATCAAGATGAATATTATATTGATACAGTTTGTGTAGCACCAGAGGCTCGTGGTAAAGGAATCGGTACACTATTAATCCAATTCGCCATTGAGCAAACAAAACAACGAGGTTTTACAAAATTATCACTGAATGTTGAAACGCAAAAAGAAGATGCTCGTCGCTTATATGAACGTATGGGCTTTGTGATTACTGAACCATGGTCCATCATAGACGAACCTTTCCATCATATGGTGAAACAGATTTAGGATGTGGATTAATTAAGCATGAAAACAAATGTATTATATCCTCTGTTGATAGTCATCGCTTCTAGTAGTTATGGCATTTTATCGACCATCGTGAAAGTAGCTATGTTGCATGGCTTTACATCATCAGAGGCGGTATCGAGTCAATACATCATTGGCTTTATACTTGTTTTAACAATTTTTATCATCACCCAAAGAAAACTACCGAAACTTTCAAAACACGGACTATTTATATTAGTTAGCGCAGGGATTTTTACAGGTATTACTGGCATCGTTTACGGAGAGTCATTAAAATATTTACCTGCATCTCTAGCCGTCGTTATGCTTTTCCAATTTACTTGGATTGGTTTGCTGTTAGATTGCGTTATCCATAAGCGTCTGCCAAGTAGACCCGAAGTTATTTCGATACTGATTCTATTTGCGGGGACTATTTTGGCTGCCGGTGTATTGAATGTCGATTTAAGCGGTATTGCGATTCAAGGCTGGTTATTTGGGTTAGCTGCTGCATTTACCTTTGCCTGCTTTATCCAATTTAACTCTCGTCCCGTTGAAGGTGTTACAACGACATCAAGAGTTTTAATTGTTTCTTTTGTAGCACTAATTATAGTTAGTATTTTCCTCAGTCCTGAAATTGCATGGAATGGCAAATTATTTGCTGAAGGCTTATGGAAATATGGATTAGCACTTGGACTATTCGGTATAATCTTACCCATTTATTTATTTTCAATTGCAGTACCCAAAGTGGGTGGCGCACTGGCCTCTATTTTAAGTGCAATTGAACTACCTGTAGCTGTGACTGTTTCTGTTATCGTATTGCATGAATCACTCACTGTTTTACAAGTAATCGGCATTGCTTTAGTGATTATCGGCATGATGTTACCTAGTATGCTTGCCAATCGAAAATCACCCGTAAAAACTCCTTAAAAATGGATAAAACCATTTTTAAGGAGTTTTTAATTTTTACAATATACCGTTGAAAACAGTCAATTTATTAAATTATGATAGTAGTAACGTTAGAATTTTTTAATTATTCTAACATTAATGTTTTATTTTAGTATTATACTGCACTATGTAAGCAACTCACTAAAGGAAGGGGAAGATGATTATGAAAAAAACACGTATTTTTGGATTTTTGC
This sequence comes from Lysinibacillus sphaericus, assembly GCF_002982115.1. GTDB lineage: Bacteria > Bacillota > Bacilli > Bacillales_A > Planococcaceae > Lysinibacillus > Lysinibacillus sphaericus. The sequence continues at coordinate 4,529,830 of NZ_CP019980.1, forward strand.
TTGTGTTGATGCTAATCGTTGTAGCTGCTTGTAGTAGCACTAACGATCAGGGTTCGACAAAAGATGCTGCAAAAGTAGATGGAAACACATCTCCGTCAGGTAAGCTGGTCATTTACACAGGGCGTGATGAAGAAATGGTGCAAGGCGTAATCGATCAGTTTAATGAGAAGTACCCGGACATTCAAGTGGAGTTTTTAACAATGGGGGCTCAACAAATATTAGAGCGTCTACGCGGTGAAAAAGCAAATCCTCAAGCAGATTTTTGGTGGGGTGGTACTCAATCCGCCTTAATGGTTGGAGCAAACGAGGATTTACTCCATGCATGGCAACCGAGCTTTATCGACACAATCGATGCAAACTATAAAGATACAGAAGGTCGCTGGTTCGGTGAAATGCTATTACCTGAAGTCATTATGATTAATAGTGACTTACTAACAAAAGAAACCGGTCCACAAGATTGGGATGATTTATTAGATCCGAAATGGCAGGACCAAATTTTAATTCGTGGGGTATTAGCGTCAGGAACTATGCGCACGATTTATTCATCCATGATTGTTCGTCAAGGTGCCGACACACCTGACAAAGGTTATGAATGGCTATTAAAATTAGATGCCAACACAAAAGAATATACGCAAGATCCTAATGCACTTTATTTAAAGCTTACACGTCAAGAAGGTAGTGTTTCATTATGGAATCTACAAGATATCCTATTGAAAAAGTATACAACAGATTATCCGTTTGATTACATCTATCCAAAGAGTGGTGCACCAATTTTAGTAGATGGTGTTGCGGTTGTTAACAAGGCAAAAAATTTAGAGAACGCAAAATTATTCGTTGAATTTTTATTTGAAAAAGAGATGGTTACCAAATTAGCGAACGACTATTACCAAATTCCAACACGCTCCGACATTGATCAAGCGACAATGCCAGAATGGTATCAGGAATTAGATTTAAAAACATTTGATATTGATTGGCAGTTAATGTCGGAAAAAGAGGCAGCATGGATGGAACACTGGGATACTAATATAAAAGGTAGAGGAAAGAAATAGAGCAACTCAGAAAACCCGTGCTGACTAAAGGTATCAAGAAGCCCCTCTTGATGCCTTTTATTAAAATTTAAGTACCTCATAAAATAACCTGTAATGAAACATAAAGTTATAATACTAGCATGGTCTAATTTTAGACTAATTTGTTTTTTCAGATTATTCAATTTATAATTATTATACTTAAAATCGAGGGAGGATTACCTATGATACTATTAAAAGTATTTTTAGAGGAATCGCTTTTCTGTCATTCGGATTTTAATTTCTATCCTTAAAATTGGCGATTTTATCAGTTAATTAAACAATTCCGCGTGACAGGCTAACGCAAATTGTATTTGGAATATAAATACAATATATATTGTATAATTAGGTGAAGAATCATGAATACATTTTACTCTTATTTGAAACTTCTTGTAAAAACTCTGCCTCTTTTTTGGGGTGCTTCGAAGTTTTATTCTATTATTTTGTTTGTTATTATTCCTTTTCAAGCTATATTACCATCTCTAACTCTATGGTTTTCGAAAGGATTAATCGATGCTATTTCTACTACCGACACCATCGTTTATTCTATCATTATTTTCTTTGTACTATCTTGGATAATCGTGTCATTTATTAATGCCATTTTAGGTCCTGTTGAAATGACCTTTCAAGGTTTAATAACGGATAGATTAATTGCCCAATTAAATAAAAGCTTGATGGATAAATCCTCAGAAATAAAGGGATTATACTACTTCGAAAATCCAGAATTTTATGATGATATACAAATACTTGAGCAAGAGGCTGCGTGGCGACCAGTAAATCTTATTGTTTTTACTTCGGGCATGATTAGTAGTGTACTAACAGGCATTTCAATGTTGGTGTTATTAACAAACTTTAATATTTTGATAGCAATCATTGTGTTTGTTGCGATTATTCCTCAGGCTATCGTTACCTATAAATTACAAAAAGAGGCATTTGAAACACTTGTCATAAATAGTCCTGAAGCTAGAAAGATGCAATATTACAGCTCAGTCATGCTATCAAAAGAACATATGAAAGAAGTGAAAATATATAATACTGCTGACTTCTTCATTAATAAATACATGTTAACGTTCGATAAAATCCATGCAGATATTAAAAAAATTAGATATAAGCAAACTTTCTTCTCAATACTATTTGTCGGAATTGGCATGATTGGAATTGGGTTGAGTTTTTGGTGGGTAGTCACTGGTGTACTAAATAATACATTTACCGCAGGAGATATAGTAATTTTCGCTTCATCAGTTTTACTCGCACGTCAAAGTTTGGCAAGTTTCATAGAAAATTCAAGCTTACTATATGACACGCTACTTTATATGGAAAAATACTTTAAGTTTATCTCTTTAAAATCAGATATTTCATCAGGTGAAAAGCTATTATGTCTAGAACAAAATGAATTTACTATTCGGTTTAAAAATGTATCTTTTCATTACCCTAATTCCTCCAAGCCTATACTCCAGAATGTAAGTTTGACAATCAGCATGGGACAAAAGATTGCATTAGTCGGCGAAAATGGTGCTGGAAAATCGACTATCGTTAAGCTGATTACAAGATTATACGAGCCAACCGAAGGAATCATTGAATTAAACGGCATTGATATTACCGAATATGAAATCGACGCATACCGCAAAATTATCGGTATAGTGTTCCAAGACTTTTCACGTTACCAGTTAACTTATAAAGAAAATATTTTAATTAGTGACACAGGGAATACTAATGATGATGGAATGTTAGCAATTGTTACCGAAAAAAGCGATCTTGTGGATTTGGTTGCAAGTTTTGATTATGGGTACGAGCAAGTTTTAAGTAAAAACTTTGATAATGGAACCGAACTTTCAGGTGGTGAATGGCAAAAGGTAGCAATTGCTAGAGCTTACTTCCGCAATGCAGCATTTCTTATTTTAGATGAACCTTCAGCGTCTCTTGACGCGAGAAGTGAGCATCAAATGATTGAATCATTAGCAGATCTCTCATCAACGAAAACATTACTATTAATAACACATAAATTATCTGCTTTAAATATGGTGGATCGTATCATTGTATTGCAAGACGGACATATAGCAGAGGAAGGTTCGATGCAAGAACTGTTGACCAGCAAAGGCTATTTTGCGGAATTGTATCAACTACAGGCTAATAAGTATGTCAATTGGTGAAATCAATGCATATCTGTCTTTTCAAAATAGAAAGGAGCATTGCGTTTGAAAAATGTCAAAATCGAAAATGTCTCTAAGCAATTTGGGAAAGTGCAAGGTGTAAAAGATTTAAATCTCGAAATCAATACGGGTGAATTCTTTACCTTCCTTGGGCCTAGTGGCTGTGGGAAAACGACGACATTGCGAATGATTGCAGGGTTTTATTATCCTACTGAAGGAAAAATTTTTTTCGATGATCGCGATGTGACATTACTTCAGCCAAATAAACGCAATATTGGTATGGTGTTTCAAAATTATGCGCTGTTTCCACACATGACAGTAGACGAAAATATTGCTTTTGGCTTACAAGTACGAAAGCTCTCTAAACAGGAAATAACACAAAAAGTTGACCGCATTCGAGGACTTGTACATTTAGGGCAATATGGCAGCAGGAAAATTAATGAATTATCTGGTGGTCAGCAGCAACGCGTTGCCCTAGCAAGAGCACTTGTGATTGAGCCTGATATTTTATTACTCGATGAACCGTTGTCGAATTTAGATGCAAAGTTACGTGAGGAAACGCGAATTGAAATTAAAAGAATTCAATCCGAGTTAGGTGTTACAACCATTTATGTAACTCACGATCAAATGGAAGCGATGTCCATGTCGGACCGCATTATGGTGATGGACAATGGTTATGTAAAACAAATCGGCACACCTCAAGAAATTTATAATCGACCAGTAAACCGCTTCGTTGCCGATTTCATCGGGGAAACCAATTTAATCGAAGCGACAATCTTTGCGATTAACGCAGATGAAGTGCAAGTAAAAACAAAGCATGGACTTGTTCTAACTGGGCGAAAGCAACACAGCTCCCCTACTTTAACGCATATGATTGGAGACAACGTGTTTATTTCGATTCGTCCAGAGTCTGTCAATCTGGGCCCTGGAGAAAATACATTAACTGGAACAATCACATTTGTTGAATTTACAGGAATAAGTGTAAATTACATTGTCGATTTTATTGAATTCTCATTGAAAGTTATGATAATCAATAAAAATGTACAGCTAAAAAACATTGGCGAAAGCATTACTTTAAATATAGCGCATGAATCACTATATTTTTTAGGAGAATAGGAGGCAGACCACATGGAAAAACCACCTGTACATTCTTATCAAAGTAATGCTTGGACACGGCTAACGCAATCTAAATGGTTTGTCTATATTTTAATTTCACCTTTGTTTTTAGTATTGTTTGCTTATGTCATTTATCCTTTCTATTAAACTTTTCTTCAAAGTTTTTCAGGAGAGCACGCACTTAGTCATTATCAAAAGTTTTTTAGCCTTGCTAGCCCTGCTAATCTTGAGGCGCTATGGACTAGTTTATATATATCCATTATTAGCGTGATTTGCTGTGCACTTGTTGGTGTAACAATGGCATTTTTATTGGAACGCTATGAGTTTCCAGGAAGACGCATATTATCTATTTTAGTATTAGTGCCAATGGCTCTTCCACCGCTTGTTGGCGTACTCTCTTTTACATTCCTATACGGGGAGAGTGGCATTTTTCCACGCGCAATTCAGCATTTATTCGGCTTAAAGCAAGTACCCTTTTCTTTAAAAGGTATATGGGGTGTCATCGTTGTCCATACATTTACCATGTACACCTACTTCTATTTAACCGCTTCGGCTGCTATTAAAGGACTTGATCCATCATTAGAGGAAGCAGCAACTAGTTTAGGTGCAGGGCGTATTCGTGTATGGACAAAGGTTATTTTACCGATGTTGACACCTTCTATTATTGCATCTGCCTTGCTCGTCTTTATGGTATCAATGGCATCTTATACGGCACCATTAATGTTTGGTGTCGAACGAACGATGACCATGCAAATTTACTTATCACGGACAAATGGTAATTTAGAAATGGCCGCTACACAGTCAATGATTTTATCGTTTGTATCCATTTCATTTTTAATTGTTATGCGCTGGTACCAAAACCGTAGAAATTACCAAAATTTGAGTAAAGGCATTAGTGTTCATCGCTCAGAAGTATCTTCAAAATTCATGAAAATAATTGCTACAATAGCTTCATTTGGCGGAACACTGATTTTAATTTTACCCATTTTAGTGCTGATTTTAATTTCCTTTTCAGTCGATGGTGCATGGAAAACCCAAATACTGCCCACCGACTACACTGTCGATCATTATGTGGCACTCTTTACTGATGAGCGAACGTGGAGACCTATTTGGAACTCCATCCAAATGGGTATTGTCGCAACGTTTGGTAATGTACTTTTTGGTGTCGCTGCAGCCTACGCGATGGTGCGTCTCAACTTTAAAGGGAAAACATTGCTCGATATTTTAATTATGGTTCCTTGGGCACTGCCTGGAACTGTTGTTGCTGTCAATTTAATTGCTGCCTTTAGCACTGAAAATATATTTACCTTTAACCAGGTGCTGATTGGTACGTTTTGGATTTTACCGCTTGCTTATTTTATTAGACATTTACCACTTGTTTTCCGTTCAACATCAGCCTCTCTTGTGCAATTAGATCAGTCGATTGAGGAGGCGTCACGAAGCTTAGGTGCAAATTGGTGGTATACGTTTCGACGTATCGTCCTGCCGCTAACTTTTTCGGGCATATTAGCAGGAACATTACTAGCGCTTGTCCAAAGTTTAGGTGAATTCGTAGCTTCTATTCTTATTTATAGCACTTCTACGATTCCGCTATCTGTGGCTATATTTCAAAAGTTATATGCCTTTAAATTTGGAACTGCTTGTGCCTATGGTGTTTTACAAATTTGCTTAATTTTAATAGTACTTATTATTTCGGAAAAGCTATCAAAGGGCAGTGCTGGCTCAGCCATATAACTGTTATTCTATTAGGAGGCCATTAATTATGTTTGAAGATTTCCGTAACAAAATTCAGCAAGAGGATGGAATAATTTTTCCTTCGAATATTTACCGGAAAATTGTATTGCAACCGGCTTATGATGAAGCAAAGAAAAATTTTTTAACGATTATGCTTCAAATTAATATTGCCCATTTAAAAATGCTAGAAGAACAAGGACTTGTAAAAAAAGAAGAAGCGAAGCAAATTGCTTTGGCACTGAAAAAACTAGATTTGAACTATTATCGAATAGAAGATTACAGCCCGCAATACGAAGATTTATTTTTCCGCATTGAAAATAAATTAATTGAACTTGCTGGTGATGTTGCCGGAAATCTTCATATCGGTAGAAGTCGGAATGATATGGGGATTGCCATTTATCGAATGACATTGCGCAAAAAATTATTAATGCTTATGGGAGAATTGCTTAAATTACGCGGTGATTTAATTGCAGCTGCCGAGGAGCATATTGATACGATAATGATTGGCTATACACATACGCAACAAGCTCAACCGACCACTTTTGCCCATTATTTAAAAGCTGTTATTGATCAGCTAGATCGTGATTTTGAGCGCATGCAGCATTGCTATAAAACGATAAATCGGAGCAGTATGGGGGCAGCCGCCTTAACGACAACAGGCTTTAACATTAGTCGTGAGCGTATGCGAGACTTATTAGCTTTTGACGATATTATTGAAAATGCATGGGATGCGGTTGCTGGAGCTGATTATATTGCTGAAACAGCAAGTATTGTGCAACTTGCGGCACTGAATCTTGGCCGTACATCACAAGACTTTTTACTATGGGCTACGCAGGAATTCAACGCCTTTACACTTGCAAGTCCATACGTTCAAATTAGCTCTATTATGCCTCAAAAGCGAAACCCTGTGTCCATTGAGCATACGCGCTCATTACTATCTGCGGTTGTTGGAGATGCAAGTACAGTGCTACAAATGGTACATAATACACCGTTTGGTGATATTGTTGATACAGAGGACGATATGCAACCGTATTTATGGCGAGCGATGGATCGATTAATAGGTATATATAAATTATTTGGCTCGCTTGTTGTCACAATGGATGTCAACAAGAAAAAGCTTCGAAACCGTGCAGAAAATAGCTTTGCCAATGTAACAGAACTTGCTGATACGTTAGTGCGTTCGGAAGGTATTTCATTTCGCCAAGCCCATAGTATCGTAAGTAAATGTATTAAAGTATTGCTTGCTCACGGTGAAGAATCATTGGCAAGTCTTACGTGGGGATTAGCCAATACACAAGCCAAATTGGTTACTGGCAAACCGTTAGTTATTTCTGAAGAAGATTTCTATCATACTTTAAAACCCGAGTTCTTCGTAAATGTCCGAACATTACTAGGTGGCCCCTCCCCTGAAACGATGCGGGCTTCGATCGAACGTTCGAAGGCACAAGCCAATACCTTACTTGAGTGGATTCAACAGAAAGAATTAGCTATTACAGAGGCGGAGAAGCAATTAATTTTGTTTATAGAGGAATGGGATCAATGAATAAATGGCTACTAATAATAGACGGTGGTGCAACTAAAACGGCATGTGCCATCGTACATGCCGAGTCAGGTGAAATTCAATATACAACAACAATGGGCGGATCCAATTATCAGGCGATCGGCATAGAGTCTGCAACAGAAATACTACGAGCGTTATTAAGCAAAGCTCGTGTATTTTTGCAGGAACAAGCTATCTCTAAAATCGCCGTCGCCACGTTTGCTATGGCTGGAATTGATTCTCCAAAGGATCATCAAAATGTGACCGCAATGGTTCATGAGGCAATTACAGCGGAACAGCTAGATATCCATACGTTAATCGTCGAAAATGATGCACAAGCTACTTTATTAGGTGTCACTGAAGGACAAGCAGGTGCGCTACTAATCGCAGGAACAGGGGCTATTGCCTATGCATTCGATGGGCAACAAATTGCCCGCACTGGTGGTTGGGGCCATCGTGCGGGCGATGAAGGAAGTGGCTATTGGCTTGGGCAGGAAGTCATACGTGCCATTTTTCGGATGGAAGATGGCCGAGGGGAAGCGACGCTATTAAAAGATGCTGTTTATAACTATTTACGTATTCAGGATGTCACCGAGCTCGCAGCATGGTTATTCCGCCCTTCTTATACAAATGCACAATTAGCCAAAATGGGGGCATTTTTGGCCGATGCCGTTGCCAAAAAAGATACATGTGCTATTCAAATATCCACTCAGGCAGCCCATGAATTAGTGCTCCTTGCTTGTGCGGTACTTAAAAAAATCAGTTATCAAGGCCAACCATTTAACTTTTATTGTAATGGGGGTGCTATAAAACATAACCCTCTGATTTTAAAAATATTTTCACAAGAAATGACTTCAATGTATCCGAAAATTAATGTTTCCTTATGTCAACATCAGCCAATATCTTATATTATCAATCGTTCAAAAAGGGCGTATGACAATTTGTAATATCCCACGCCCCCAAGTGTCGACAAAGAGGCTGGGACATAACAACGGCGCAGCAAAAAGGTGTTAGATTGACTACCATCAATCTAACACCTTTCTCTTTTATCCCAGTCTCTTTGTTATATTTTAGCTTTTTAATAGCTTGAACAAAATATGATTGAAGTAAAGAGTGGCATCCTACTGTAAACTGCGTAGCCAGCAACAGTAATGACTGCATTTAAATTATAGTTGCATTTTCTTTAGTTCATTCGTCATGAAATATAAATAACCGTCCTTAATAAATAAATCCTTCGTGTCTTCCTTATTCAGCAGTTGTTCGCCACTTCCATCGGGGCGAATTTTCGTTAAATAAGCACCATGTGAATAATTACTAAAGTATAGCCATCCATCTGCATAAACGATATATTGTGCACGCGTTTTCGTGACACGCTGTGCTTTGCCTGTAGTCATATCAAGCACATATAATCTATTGTCATCAGAAATACTGCTATAGAATAGTTGATTTCCTACCTGTGCAGGAAAATCAATATCTTGATAATAGCTATAAGCGGTACTTGTTGCTTTCGGATAATCGTCTGCTATCCATGTGTGATCGCGTGCCATCGTGCGATCATCCACTAAAAAGTATTGATATCTTATAGCCCCTTTACGATCAGGCACCGGATCATTCCACGTTGTATCAAGATGATACCATTGACCGTCGAGTTTTACTAAATTCCAAGCATGACCTTCTTGACCGACATAACCCACAATATATTTTGTCTCGAAACCAAGTTTTTGCAACATTGAGTGTGCTAATAACGCATAGCCCTGACAAACACCACCATGCTCGGCCAGCACCGTATAGGCACTATGTGGGCTTGACTTTGTTTGCTCAGTATAAGCTGTATTGGCTACTATATAATCATTTACTGCTTTAATCTTTTCTACATCGGTTTTCGCGTTTTTTGCAATCGTAGCAACGATCTCTTGCGCATTCATCTCTACATAAGCCGCTTGCTCCGGTGTCATTAAATAGCTTTGTTCTCCAAAAATCTTAGCAGTTTTTTTACCATATTCAAAGCGTATGGAATGCTTACTAATATGACCATAGACATAATCGTCTCGTTTAATGGCACTATCATAAGCCTCCTCCACAATTTTCTCGATTCGTTGCGTACTTCCTTTATATTGAATTTCAAAGCTAGGCGAAAAACTACTATAGTAGGCGTACATTGCATCCGCCATTTCCTTCGCATTAGTGACAACAAGCTTTGTTTCAGGCTGCTTTACAACTGGAGCAGTGACCGCTAGCTCTTGGTTCTTTACATCTTCAGGGTTGGCTGTTTGAATTGAGGCATCTTCTGAAAATTTGGTGGTAACATCAACAATTTTTTCTTTTGTTGCTAGTAGCATCGTTTCGATGTCATCATTATTTGCCCAAGTTACGACTTGCTTAACTGTCGCTTTACCCGCTGTATAGATTGGTTCCATAAAAACGATAAATATTACTATAATCGCTAGCTTCTTCCACAAAAATCTTCACCTCACACAGTTTCACTACTTTCATTATATACAAAAAAAGCACAAAGAACTCATTTAAGAGTCCTTTTGTGCTTATAAATAATATATGCATTCAACAGGTAATCTAGAAACGTCCTGTTGTTTCGTCCACTGCATACTAGTTCATTTTTTGCTTTTGTTCTTTACAATTAACTTTATACACTAAATAACCGCTACCAATCATTAAATCCGTTACAGATTGTTTCACTACTACATTTGTTTTTAATGTTTTAAGATTTAGTTTTGTTAAGTAGCCGCTATTACTATAATCGCTATAATAAAGATAATCGCCAGCGCCTGTAATGTACAGTGCACGAGTATCAATCACCTTCGTCTTCTTACCACTTACTAAGTCAAGTTTATACAACTTATCATTATCCGCTGTATTGCTGAAGTATAAAGTATTTTGGATTTGGTGTGCAAAATGTACATTTTGCATGAAATTATAGGTAGTACTTGTGGCCGCAGGATAATCTGTAGTAATCCAAGTATGGTCTTTGTTTAGTTGTGCATCGGTTACAAGGAAGTAATCATAGGAAGATGCCCCTATTCGATTTGGTAACGGATCATTCCAAGTTGTATCCAGATGATACCACTTGCCATCAAGCTTCACCATATTCCAGGCATGTGCTTCAGTGCCATTCACATAACCTACTACATATTTTGTTTCAATCCCTGCTTGCTCTAGCATTTTATAAGCTGATAACGCATAGCCCTGACATACAGCTTGTCCTTCGAATAGTAAAGCGTAAGCGCTATGGGGACTTGCTTTCGTTTTTGTACCATAAGTAGTATTTGACACAATATAATCATTAATAGCCTTTACTTTTTGAAACGGTGTCATAGAAGGCTTAATAATCGTCTTTAAAATGCTATCAATCTTCTTTTGTACAGCAGCTTCTTGTGTGGCATTTGTAAAGTATTTTACTTTATAGGTTACATTCCCGACAGAGTCAGCAGACATTGAAATGCTTTGAAGATGACCACTAGCATACGTAGCTTGTTGCTGCGCCTTTTCAAATGCCTCCATAAACTTGTCCATATCCGTCATTGAACCACTATATGTAACTTTAATTTCAGTCGCAAAATTATTAAGTTGCTTTGCTATTTCTTTTGTTAATTGATCAACAGTTGCTATCTTCGTACTAGCCATCGCATTGTATACAATCGGTGCAGGAGTGTTTAATGGTTGAGTCTGTGCACTTTGTGCATTGGCTACAGTTGGGCTTAACATCAACAATGTGGCACTGCTTAATAACCATTTTTTCAAGATAGATTCACCTTCTCTTATATAATATCTTTATATTAATTATAAAAGAAAATGCAACTTTAAATCTATCATACAAGTTCACTACATACGACTTTTTTCTACAATATTTCATTCCAATAATTAGGTTTTTACACCTACCTTTACTATAAATCTACTAAATTAAAGTAATTTTTTGCAAAATTCATCAATTCACTTCTTTTAGACTACTAAGACCTGTAAGACGACACAAGCCCCGCTACATCGACTTTTATTGAATAACGAATTCATCGAGCCTTCAGGAGGCTTACCGTTGTCCAATGAAAAGTGAAGAAGCAGAGCTTGTCGATTTAACAATAATCCATTTTAATTTTATGCTTTTTATATTAGCCTTAACAATCAACGGCTTTTAACAACTAAATTAACCGCTTCTTGAATCAATTCATTCATTTTCTCGCCGTCACCTTCCGCATTTTGGACACATTCCAACAGATTCGTACTCACAATGACACCTACTGTACGATCTACTGCTGAACGCACTGCTGATAATTGCGTAATAACAGCCTTACAATCCTTTTCTTCTTCCATCATTTTTAAAATACCGCGTAGCTGACCTTCCATGCGCTTTACACGATTTTTTACTTGATCTGAATATTCCACATTCATTACCCCTTCTTTTTATACTCGCGACGTCCAGTTGAGTAATTATTATTCTTATCCTAGCACAAAATATAAGAAATAAACCTGCCACATCATTCTTGCTAAGGTTTTAAATATTTTATAAGCATTTTAGTCATTACAGTACCTGCATTTGTTAGTTCATCGTATTGCATAATTGAATTCTTTTTTATGCGTAGCTGACCAATTTCTACTTCGAAAATGGGACATTTTCTTCTTAGAGCGACGACAAGCATATTTGTATCGTAGTCAAAACGATCACCTTGCACTTTAATAAGCCATGGTAACTCATTGATTGCTATGTAACGCAAACCTGTTTGTGTATCCATCAGTTTTTTATGGAATAGTAATTCAAACAACAAACTAGTCGCTCGATTTCCCCAATAGGAAAAAAATGTACTATCCGAAGAATGAAAATTTCGTATGCCTAGCACAATACCTTCTGAAAAAACTTTTGTCATGTTCAATACTAGTTTGATATCTTGTAACGTATGTTGCCCATGTGCACCTACTGTTAATACACCATGAAACTTCACACGTTTAGACCATACATAGGAGAATGCAGTTTTTAATGCGCCTCCCTTTCCAATATTGTGTTCATGCTGAAGAACCTTGCAGCTATCTATTTTCTTTAACTCTTCAAAAATACTTGTATATTTTTGATCGCTACCGTCATTCACAATAATAACTTGGGAAATGGAGGTAGCTAATAATTGATGTACGAATGTTACAAATGATTGTTGCGGATTATATGTTGGAATAATTGCTGCAATGTTTTTCATCAATTAAACAATCCCCCCAATAACTATAAACAAACTCTTATATCAAATAGTAACATGGAATGTCGACAATTCAACCGATGATTTCATTGTAAAAACATCAATAACTTTAATATTTTCCCGATATATGAAAAAAGGCTGCTACCGTGAATTGGTTAAGAAGAGGTGAGTACAATCGTTATACAATATGAAATCCTACATGAACAATGTAAAAAGTTACACATATTATCGTTTACGCATTTAGCAGAAAGTCTAGAAGAAGCTAGCACTCATGCTATATCCCAACCTTCCATCTCCTTACATAAGTCACGCCTCGTTGTCGAGGAGATTGTTTATGACTTTTACGAGCTGGAAATGCACGCCAAACCTAAAATAAAAAATATGCGAACACTATTAAATAATCGTACGTTTATAGCAAAAATACATCCACGTCGCATTTATTTATTAATGGAACTTGTCCTAAAAATGACAAGTACTAGCAATAATGACATTGTTGAAGCAAAAGCCGCCAAAATTGTCCTCGATTATGTTAGTGATATCGTTGAATGGTTTATTCATCGTTATGATCGGAAACTTAAAATGTCCATGTCCTCGCGAAAAGGCGCTAAATTTGAAGATATTTTGCCGCCAATCGATACGAAGACGCTGGATCACTACTCTGCGAAGGACTATGAACATGCGGCTAATTGGTTTGAATTAGCTGCTGAAAAAGGCAATGCAAGTGCACAATACAATTTAGGCTTCCTTTATAATCATGGTCGTGGCGTCCAAAAAGATTATACAGCTGCCAAAACATGGTATGAGAAAGCAGCCGCACAACAAGATGCGAACGCACTTTATAGTCTCGGCGTGCTTTACCATTTAGGGCAAGGTGTTGTACAAAATTATGAAGAGGCTGCAAAATATTATAAATGTGCTGCAGATTTAGGAAATGCCGATGCACAGTACAATCTAGGTGTACTTTATAATCAGGGGCTGGGGCTTCCTGTTAATTTTACAGAGGCCGCAAAATGGTATATTTCAGCTGCCAATCAAGGTAACACTAGTGCACAAAATAATCTCGGCTTTCTTTACCATAATGGGACTGGTGTGCAACAAAGCTTTGAGGAAGCGATAGCCTATTTTGAAATGGCAGCACTTGCTGGAGATGCAAGCGCGCAATATAACCTTGGGTATATGTATCTTAAAGGTCGTGGTATCTCACAAAATATGGAGGAAGCTGCGAGATGGTTCCATTTAGCTGCTCTTCAAGACCATACCAATGCCGAATTTCAATTAGCGATGCTATACAATTCAGGGTTAGGTATACAGCAGGATCACGTTGAAGCAATGAAATGGTTTAAACTTGCTGCCCATAACGGACATACCAATGCGCAATATTGCCTTGGTATCCTCTACCAAAAGGAGAAGGATAACACACGAGCAGAAAGTTGGTTACAACTTGCTGCTGACAGTGGTCATATTAGTGCTGGCTACGAGTTGGGGCTTCTTTATGTCTATCAACTTCAACAGCCCGATAAAGCATTACCCTATTTTAAAATGGCTGCTGACAAAGGCTATGCTGATGCTCAATTCGAGCTAGGGCTTCTTTATGCAAAAGGGACAGGTGTTACATTGAATTATACTGAAGCAGTGAGATGGTGGAGAGCTGCAACCGACCAATCACATATTCAGGCGGAGTATCAGCTAGGATTATTATATGAACAAGGTTTAGGTGTTCCCCAAGACTTAGATGAAGCTCGACGTTGCTATAGGCTTGCCGCTCTTCAAGGGCATTCAGGTGCGCAATATCAACTTGGTAATTTATTTGATAAGGGGAAAGGTGTAAAGCAAGATTTTACAGAGGCTGCAAAATGGATTGAACAAGCGGCGAGTAAAGGACATGCTAAAGCTCAATTCCAGTTAGCCCAAATGCATAGTCATGGACAAGGTGTGCCTAAAGATTTTGCCAAAGCAGCACAACTTTATCGACTTGCTGCCAATAAGGGACATCAAAAAGCGCAATTTCAGCTTGGTATGCTTTATAAAAAAGGACAAGGCGTTGCTCAAGATTATAATGAGGCAACACGTTGGCTAAAAAAATCTTTAGAACATTTAACATAAGTGCTTCCTGAGGCGAACTAGTGCGAGTCGTACTTGTAAAAAAGAGTACCTATAAAAAGAAATCCGTAAAATTAAAAATGGAGGCAAACTCAAATTTTATTGAATTTGCCTCCATGCTAACCGCGTTAGTTATTGACGCGGTTTTTATATTAGTTTTTCATTTCTTCTTTTTGATTAATCATAAATGTTACAACGATAAATAGCGCAAAACTAATTAATAAAGTTGTACCACCGACAATAAAGAAAACTAAAGTCAATGTATGATTAAAGTTGAATGGATTAATATTGTAGAACCACATTCCAAGTGTTAAGCCGAAGACGCCAATAATTGCCGTCCAGCCGTGTAATGTCACTAACTTTTGTGATTTTACTTTAAAGGCACGGTAGAAAATTCCCCATGCAAACATACTTAACCAACCAACAAGTAAAACGTGTGCGTGAATTGGTCGAAACTCATAACTTCCTGACCCTGACATATGCGAACCTAAATACGTACCCACCAATGCGAAAATCGCAGCGAGTCGAATAAGACGTATACTCCATTTTTGCTCCATACGATAACTCCTCCAAGTTTTAACTTACGTAGAAGTTTATCGTTTGAATATGAACTTTACATGAACTCCATATTACAATTTTGGTAGGTGTATACAAACACTTGTCCCTTCGTTCAACGCACTTTCCATTTGCACTTTACCACCGTGCAATTCAATAATTTGTTTAACAATTGCAAGACCGAGACCTGTCCCCTGTTTCGTTCTAGACTCGTCAGCTCTATAAAAACGGTCATATACCTTTTGCAATTGTTCTGTAGTCATACCAATGCCGCTATCCTTTACTAATACCTCTACAAAAGTCGTTTGTTCCTGAAGTTGGATATGAATGTCTCCACCATTAACATTATATTTAATGGCGTTTGTTAATAAATTATCCCAGACATTTTGCAATAGACTTGCATCGCCATTATAAATTACTGGCTCAATCTGATACGATAATTGCACATTCGCTTCCTCTAACTGCCAACGATATTTTCGCACTGTTTCCTTCAATTGCTCATCTAACGGATACGGTTCTCGCTTTAACATTCTGGTAGATTGATCGAGTGATGTCAGCAATAATAGTTGCTTTGTCAATGTCGAAAGTCGCTTTGTTTCTAGCTCTATAATCGTTGCGTATTCTTGCCGTTCAGGTTCTGCAAGCGTAGGATTTTTCAATAAATCGACATACCCTTGAATATTCAATAACGGGGATTGAAAGTCATGGGATACATTACTTATAAACTGTTTTCGCATTCTGTCATTTTCCTGTAGTTTTTCTGTCATGACATTAAAACTATCCGCCAGTTGTCCAATTTCATCTGCTCGGTCAATTTCAAGCAACGTATCAAACTTTTCATGGGCAAGTTGATGAGTTGCTTCGGTTAACTTTGTAATCGGACGAATAAGTGCCTTTGCAAATAATAACATGGCAAGTAAGCTCATCACCGCCATCCCAAGAATGAGACCACCTAATAACGTATGGGCCTCTGAGAACAAGAATCGAATATCTGGTCGAATAAACAATGCATATTGCTCGTTATGATACGTAAAGGGTACACCAATAGTATTTATTAACTCATTCGCAAAAAAGCCTGTCATAAATGTCTCTTTTGGAAAATCTCGCATCCCATGATAGACTTCCCCATCTAATACTTGCTGGATAATATCAGTGGGCAATTTCTTATCTCGATATTCGCCACCAAAAAAACGATGTTCCTCTCCAGTTGTAACATATATTTGATACCCAATATCGCCAAGCGTTGTTAAATAATTATCTAAATCCATTTCTTTCGCTGATTCAATATAGTCGGCAATATCTTGTGCAATCGCAACGTTTTTTGCATCATTTTTTTCTTTAGTCACTTGGTGATAATATGTATTCGTCATTAAAAATCCAATACATAAACTGCCAATCATAATGAGCATTGTCGTGATAACAAATTTACTATATAACGTCTTCATGGTGCACTTACCTCAAGCTTATAACCGACACCACGCACCGTTGTAATTTCGACATCTGTATTGTAACGATGCAATCGCTCGCGAATCCGCTTCACATGTGTATTTAATGTTTGTTCATCACCTTCATAGTCGTAACCCCATACTTGCTCCATAATAATGCTCCGTGTAAATACTTGATTTGGACGAGAGGCAAGTAGCGCTAACAGCTCAAACTCTTTTAAAGGTAACAGAAGCGTGTCACCACCAATTGTAACCTCAAAGCTACGGCGATCAATTTCAAGCTTACCCACCTGTATCGTTACTTGGTTTTTTTTATCAAGCCTACGCAAAATAGCCGTAATACGAAACAGTAATTCCTTTGGCTCGAACGGCTTAACGACATAGTCATCCGAACCTGCTAAAAAGCCTCGCTCCTTATCTTCAAGCTCTCCCTTAGCCGTTAATAACAGCACAGGGATATCATAATCCTTACTTAAAATTTCTGTTAACTTAAAACCATCCATTCCGGGCATCATGACATCCACTACTGCCAAATCGGGCATATTTCCATCCAGCAATTGCAAAGCTTGTTCCCCATTCTCTGCCTGCATGACTTGATAGCCTTCGCGAGTTAAATAAATATTCACTAACTGTAAAATATGCACATCATCATCGACAACTAAAATTTTCATTCCCTCTTGCCTCCGTTCAATATACTAGCGCCCTCCACCCTAAATTATCAGAATTGTTTGGACATTGTTTAGGTGACTGGCACTAAAAAGAAATTATAGAAATCAGCAGCAATATCAGCAGTGGTAAAACAATGACAATATAGCCTCTTGGATTTGCAAAATTCATTGTCCAGCCTACACCAAAACGTTTTTCTACAAAAACAGATGGGTCCTGACGATTCATATAAATAAGACCGCCTTTCCAGTAACGATCCTCATCAATATCCATTACCTCTGACACCACATTATCTTCATATTTCAACCGTAATTGTCGCTTTTTCCATGCATAAACTAGCACTGAACCTAAAATTAAAAATAGAAATGCAATAAAGAATGGTAATAGTTTATTGCCTTCAGCCATTGAAGGATAAATATTACTTAGCTGTAGTATGGTCAATAATGCGGTTAAACTATAGCTAATCAATGCTATATTCCAGCTCATAAACTTTCGTGTTTTTAATTCATTTTCTAATGACTCCTGCTGACGATTAATAGACATGCGAATAGCCGAACGCTTAAGTGAATCTGCAGTGCCCCACATCATACATTGCATCATCAACATAACTAGTGGTAATGAAATCGCAATAAAATAGGTTTTTTCTCGCCATGCATCCGCCGCTCCACTTGGTCCCCAATGCACCGCTACAGCATTTGGTATTTGACTATAATGTAATAATGTAAAAATAATAAGAAAAATCGTAACGCCTATAGGCACCACATAGAAGGGCCATGGAAGCATTTCATCACGACTACGAGCAGTTAAATCAACTGCTCGCACCTGTTTTATATTCATGCCCCATTGCTCGCGTATTTTCAACTTCATCACTTTCTGATGGTTTAACCAGTATAACACCATACTAATCGCCAGCATGCCAAATAAACAGCTTAGTAAAAGGATGCCTTGTGCACTTTCAGAAGGTGCAAGCGACCAGTTAAGCATTAGCATAAGTATTAAAATCAGCACGCCAAAAAGCCCTACTGTTTGCGCATATCGTTTTTTCGCAAGAGCTAATGCAGAATGCTTTATATTTTGTTCTGGTACAGTAACGCCAAATACAATAGTCTCACGTACAATGTAAGGGACAAAAACTTGCATAGCTAATGTCATCACATACATTATTGTAAAAATACCTAGTAGCATGCTACACCCCTTCTGCTGGCAGTTGCAAGTCAGCGAATACCTTTTTCATCATGTGCTCAATTTGATCCACTGTTGCACCGAGCACCATTCCTTCTGCCACAACAGGCTTTAAATTTTTTTCAATCTGCTGCAACTGTTCAGGCGTTAATGCACGCTCCTCCGTTGAACGAATAATTGCTCCTGATTTAGCACGAATCGTTATAATGCCCTTCGCCTCAAGTTCATGGTAACTCTTATTAACCGTATGCATATTGACACCTAAATCGGCTGCTAAACTTCGTACCGACGGCAATGTATCCCCCGGTCCCATGTCCCCTCTCGCGATACCCTCTATAATTTGCCGTGTAACCTGTTCATAGATAGGTACATTCGATAATGGCTCTATTTGAATAAACATCTAAATCAACTCCATATTTGTTATATAATAAGTATAACAAATAACCAATTTTATGCATAGAAAAAGGAGCTATTCTGTAAGAGCTTAAATTGTTTTGCAATGAACTTTCTTACAAGTACACTTTGCTTCTCATTATTTTTGTACAGATCGAAACTTTATTACTATCATCCCAAACATGCTTGCCGATTTTCTACTCTGAACCTTATTTGCAAGCGATTCTTAGGTTAAATAACAAAAAAGATGTCTCATGTACTTTTGAGACACCTTTTCTAATATTAATTCGTTCCTACTGCTAATTGTTCTCTTAAGCGTGCAACTGCTTCTTCTACTACTACTGCATGTCCTAATTCATTAAGTGATTCACCAATTCGTCTCACGGCTTGTTCAAGCATTGCGGGTGTTGTATTGCCCATATGCCCAATACGGAATGCTTTACCTGCTAAATGAGCCAAAGCCCCAGCAACAATTACACCTTTTTCAGCAAGCTTCGCACGGAACTTGGCATCCTCTACGCCCTCCGGATAGAGCATACAACTTAAAGTTGTAGCTGCTACTGTTTCGTCAGCTAGTGCTTTCATACCATACGTAGATAATGCTAAACGCATAGCGCGACCGTACGCTAGATGACGTGCCTCACGCTTAACAATACCTTCATCTAAAACCATCTTCATAGCAACATCATAAGCATAAATTAAATTTACAGGTGGTGTTGCAAAATATTTCCCTGGATCATTCATAACCGGAATCCAATTTTCTATATCACTATAGTATGCGGGTATCGTTCCTAGCGCTTCACGAGCCTTTAAGGCTGATTGATTAAAGGCGATAATGGCTAAACCTGGTGGTATCCCGATTGCTTTTTGTGAGCCAGTTAGTACAACATCTAATTTATAGTCAGGATGACCATATGTTTTATTCATATTTTCATCTAGCGCTGCTGTTGCGACAACACCATCTAAAATAATTAATGCCCCTGCACTTTTAATAATAGGTACCAATGCATCGAGATCCGAAGCGACGCCTGTAGATGTATCTGCATGTGTAATAGTGACTGCCTTATAATTAGCTTCAGCTAATTTTGCCTTTACTGTTGCTGGTTCAACTTGTTTTCCCCATTCTGCTTGTATCACGTCTACCTGAATACCATAAGCAGTTGCTAAAGGCGTAAAACGATCACCAAAATATCCGTGACTAATAACGAGTATTTTTTCTCCCTTACCCACAGTATTAACAATCGCCATTTCCATTGCTAGCGTTCCAGAACCTGCTAGTACAAACACTTCGCCATCCGTTTGGAATAGTTTTTTTGTTTGTGCTAATGCGTTTTTATAAATTGCCACAAAACGTGGATCTGTATGCCCACGGGTTTCGCTTGCCAAAGCATCATATATTTCCTCAACTACGGGTGTAGGACCAGGAATTAATAGTATTTCTTTATTAGTACTCATCTCTTTTCCCCCTCTAAATGATTTCTAAGTATAGAAAAATGCCTTACAAGCCCCCCATCAAAGCTTGTAAGACATCTTGCACCCCATTTTTAAATCTCAATACTTACGATTAATATAAGTAGACCCCTTTTATTAAACAGTGCTCATTTTTTGTAAGAAACGGAGGAACAGACTCCGTTCGTTACATTAGTTGGAATTAGTGAGCTGCATTCGAGTTCAGCCCACAGTGTTTAAGGAAAGTTAGATATGTTCGTTAGTAGATTTCTATCAATTAACTTAATTTTTCATAGCCTGGAAGTGTCAAGAATTCCACGAATTCATCTTGCTCAATTAAAGATTTAAACAGTTCAGCAGCTTCAGCATAGCGACCACTGTTATAGGCTTGTTCCCCAACAGCCTCTTTAATTTTCACAAGCTCTTCTTCCAATATTTCCAGCACAAATGCTAATGTAATACCACGCCCATCATCTAAAATACCCTTTGGATGACGAATCCATTGCCATACTTGTGTACGGGAGATTTCTGCAGTTGCAGCATCTTCCATCAAGTTGTTAATTGGTGCAGCTCCGTTGCCTCGTAACCAAGAAGCAATGTACTGAACTCCTACGCTACAGTTAATACGAAGACCTTCAAGGGTAATTGTCCCTTCTGGAACAGCTACTAAATCTTCAGCCTTTACATTCACATCTTCGCGTTTTTTATGGATTTGGTTTGGTGTTTTCATAATCGCATCAAACTGCTCCATAGCTGTTGCCACCATACCAGGGTGTGCTACCCAAGTTCCATCATGGCCATCCGTTGCTTCACGACGTTTATCTTCCGCAACCTTTGCAAATGCTACTGCATTCGCCTCATCATCGCCTTTAACAGGTATTTGTGCAGCCATACCACCCATAGCAGGTGCGTTGCGCTTATGACATGTTTGGATACATAAAGACGTGTAAGCCTTCATAAATGGAACTGTCATTGTTACTTGACCACGATCAGGTAAAATCACATCAGGTTGATTGCGCAGTCGTTTAATGTAGCTGAAAATATAATCCCAACGACCACAATTTAGACCTGCTGAATGATCGCGAAGCTCGTATAAAATTTCATCCATTTCAAATGCAGCTAATATTGTTTCAATTAAAACTGTCGCTTTAATTGTACCTTGTGGAATACCAATATAATCTTGTGCAAAGATAAAGACATCATTCCACAAGCGAGCCTCTAAATGACTTTCTAACTTCGGTAGATAGAAGTATGGACCCGTGCCTTTTGCCAATGCATTTTTAGCATTGTGGAATAAATAAAGACCAAAATCGAAGAAACTACCTGAAACTGGCTCACCATCTACCAACACATGTTTTTCAAGTAAATGAAGACCACGTGGACGTACTAGTAATACCGCTGTTTCTTTATTTAATTTATACGTTTTACCGTTTGACGCTTGAGTAAATTCAATCGTCTTATTAATGGCATCACGCATATTAATTTGACCAGAAATCATGTTTTCCCAAGTAGGAGCTGAAGCATCCTCAAAGCAAGCCATGAACATTTTCGCACCAGAATTTAATGCGTTAATAACCATTTTGCGGTCTACTGGTCCAGTAATTTCTACGCGTCGATCTTGTAAATCTGCAGGCAGTGGCGCAATTGTCCAATCTCCCTCACGAATATGCTTTGTTTCTGGTAGGAAGTCGAGTTTCTCACCAGCATCTAGACGCTTCTGACGATCTTGACGAGCCTCTAAAAGCTCTTTACGACGAGCATCGAATTTTTCATGCAGGGCAAGAACAAACTCAAGGGCCTCCGGTGTTAAAACTTCTTTTGTTTGCTCGTTTTGTTGTCCAACAATTTTAAGCTTACCTGTAGTTGCCTGTTCCATTAGTAGTTCCCCCACCTCTCGTGATTTAAGTTTCCCCCGCTTAGGAGGTGCGAGGGAAACTTATCTATGATTATGAATTTAGGAATTAACGTAATCGAATTAAACGAATTGTTCTGTTTCTGTAGAACCAGCCATCGCTGTTGTTGAAGAAGTACCACCAGAAATAACTTGTGACACATCATCGAAGTAACCTGTACCTACTTCGCGTTGGTGACGAGTAGCTGTATAGCCTTTAGATTCAGAAGCAAACTCAGCTTGTTGAAGTTTAGAGTATGCAGCCATGCCGTTATCTTTATAGTCATGAGCTAACTCAAACATAGAGTGGTTTAATGCATGGAAGCCAGCTAATGTTACGAATTGGAATTTGTAACCCAATTTACCTAACTCACGTTGATATTCTGCAATCTCTTCTTCTGAAAGGTTTGCTTTCCAGTTAAATGAAGGTGAACAGTTGTAAGCAAGCATTTTACCAGGGAATTCAGCATGAATCGCCGCTGCGAACTCACGAGCTTCTTCAAGTGACGGCTTAGACGTTTCACACCAGATTAAATCTGCATATGGTGCGTAAGCTAGACCACGAGCAATCGCTTGTTTAATACCTGGTGTTGTTCGGAAGAAGCCTTCTGGTGTACGTTCGCCAGTAATAAATTCAGCATCACGTGGGTCAATATCAGAAGTTACCATATCTGCAGCATCAGCATCTGTACGTGCGATTAAGATTGTATCTACGCCCATTACATCTGTTGCAAGACGAGCAGCAATTAAGTTACGAACTGCGTTTTGTGTAGGAAGTAATACTTTACCACCTAAGTGTCCACATTTTTTCTCAGAAGCTAATTGGTCTTCTAAATGCACACCAGCAGCTCCTGCTTCAATCATTCCTTTAACAAGTTCGAATACGTTTAAAGGACCACCGAAGCCAGCTTCAGCATCAGCTACGATTGGTGCAAACCAATCGAAATCGTCTACACGACCTTCAGCATGGTCGATTTGATCAGCGCGTTGTAGCGCTTGATTGATACGTTTTACTACAGCTGGTACAGAGTTAGCTGGGTATAAAGATTGGTCAGGGTACATTTGACCTGAAAGGTTAGCATCAGCGGCTACTTGCCAGCCAGATAAGTAGATTGCTTTTAATCCTGCTTTTACTTGTTGAACCGCTTGATTACCAGTTAATGCACCTAATGCATTAATAAACGGTTCTTCGTGTAATGATTTCCAAAGTCGTTTAGCACCTTTTGTTGCTAAAGTCTGTTCAATTACAACAGAACCTTGTAATTTAACTACCTCTTCAGCCGTATAAGCGCGTTCAATACCAGCCCAACGTGGGTTTTCTGCCCATTGTTTTTCTAAAGCTTGAATTTTATCTTGACGTGTTGACATATTGAAATTCCACCTTCCCCTTTGTGTAAAATATACTCTGTTAAAAAACTTTTTAATTTCTGTTCCATAACAGGTTTATTTGTTGTAAATTAATATATAACAGTACATCTGAATTTTCACTATTTTTTGATAAAAGACCAAATTTTGATGATGAAACCGCTTTTTTAAGCGACAAAATTTGGTAAACTGTTTACAAACAAGGGGGCTATTCACAATGAAAAATGAAATCAATGCTGTACAAAAAAGTATTGCACAACAATTTATTACGATGTTACAAGACTGGATTCCACCTAACTCGTCCATCGCCATTGCTGTAGAGAACTCCTATATTTACTTTAACTCTGGATATCATGGTATTCATTTAGAAATAGGACGGCAAGTTGAACCAGGCAGTATTGCAGAGCAAGTATTGCGTACAAATAAACGTACAGACGCAATATTAGATAATACTCTATTTGGTACACCCTATTATGGTATTGGCTACCCAGTACATATTCAGGATACGCCAGCAGCATTAGTAGTTGTTTTACCTTCAACTTTTACTGCACAGAAATTGGAGCCTTATCAATTTTTAACAGGGAAACAGGAAGAAGAATGGACCCCTGTAGTAATCGATAAAATTTCTTATATTGAGAGCCTTCAGAAAAAAACTTGGTTTTATGTAGAAAAGGAACAATTTAAAACAAGTATTACACTTAAAGAATTACAAATGCGTTTACCTCCGTTTTTTATACGCATTCATAGATCCTATATAGTGAATATTCATTTCATAAAAAAAATGGCGCGTGATCTTACTTCGAATTTCATTGTTACTTTAAAAGATGGTACAGAATTACCTGTCAGCCAATCCTATCTTAATAACCTACGTAATGCGCTAGAATTTTAACAAAATAAAAACAGCTGCCTTCTGCAGCTGTTCAAATATTGACACAAAAAAACCTGAGAATAAATTCTCAGGTTTTTATTTGCCTAGCGACGTCCTACTCTCACAGGGGGAAGCCCCCAACTACCATCGGCGCTAAAGAGCTTAACTTCCGTGTTCGGTATGGGAACGGGTGTGACCTCTTTGCCATCATCACTAGACAGTATTTAATTGAAAGATTGTTCTTTCAAAACTGGATAAACGGTTCATTGAATGTTTCAAACTTTTTTGGTTAAGTCCTCGATCGATTAGTATTCGTCAGCTCCATGTGTCACCACACTTCCACCTCGAACCTATCTACCTCATCGTCTTTGAGGGATCTTACTTACTTGCGTAATGGGAAATCTCATCTTGAGGGGGGCTTCATGCTTAGATGCTTTCAGCACTTATCCCGTCCACACATAGCTACCCAGCGATGCCTTTGGCAAGACAACTGGTACACCAGCGGTGTGTCCATCCCGGTCCTCTCGTACTAAGGACAGCTCCTCTCAAATTTCCTACGCCCACGACGGATAGGGACCGAACTGTCTCACGACGTTCTGAACCCAGCTCGCGTACCGCTTTAATGGGCGAACAGCCCAACCCTTGGGACCGACTACAGCCCCAGGATGCGATGAGCCGACATCGAGGTGCCAAACCTCCCCGTCGATGTGGACTCTTGGGGGAGATAAGCCTGTTATCCCCGGGGTAGCTTTTATCCGTTGAGCGATGGCCCTTCCATGCGGAACCACCGGATCACTAAGCCCGTCTTTCGACCCTGCTCGACTTGTAGGTCTCGCAGTCAAGCTCCCTTGTGCCTTTACACTCTACGAATGATTTCCAACCATTCTGAGGGAACCTTTGGGCGCCTCCGTTACCTTTTAGGAGGCGACCGCCCCAGTCAAACTGTCCGCCTGACACTGTCTCCTGCCCCGCTAAGGGGCATGGGTTAGAATTTCAATACAACCAGGGTAGTATCCCACCGACGCCTCCTTCGAAGCTGGCGCTCCGAGATCTCTGGCTCCTACCTATCCTGTACAAGTTGTACCAAAATTCAATATCAGGCTACAGTAAAGCTCCACGGGGTCTTTCCGTCCTGTCGCGGGTAACCTGCATCTTCACAGGTACTATAATTTCACCGAGTCTCTCGTTGAGACAGTGCCCAGATCGTTACGCCTTTCGTGCGGGTCGGAACTTACCCGACAAGGAATTTCGCTACCTTAGGACCGTTATAGTTACGGCCGCCGTTTACTGGGGCTTCAATTCGCAGCTTCGCTTGCGCTAACCACTCCTCTTAACCTTCCAGCACCGGGCAGGCGTCAGCCCCTATACGTCACCTTACGGTTTTGCAGAGACCTGTGTTTTTGCTAAACAGTCGCCTGGGCCTATTCACTGCGGCTCTCATGCGCTTGCACGCTCAAGAGCACCCCTTCTCCCGAAGTTACGGGGTCATTTTGCCGAGTTCCTTAACGAGAGTTCTCTCGCACACCTTAGGATTCTCTCCTCGACTACCTGTGTCGGTTTGCGGTACGGGCACCTCTCACCTCGATAGAGGCTTTTCTTGGCAGTGTGAAATCAGGAACTTCGTCCATACGGACTCGCCATCACAGCTCAACGTTACAGTGTGCGGATTTGCCTACACACACGCCTTACTGCTTGGACGCGCACAACCAACGGCGCGCTTACCCTATCCTACTGCGTCCCCCCATTTCTCAAACGGTGAGGAGGTGGTACAGGAATATCAACCTGTTGTCCATCGCCTACGCCTATCGGCCTCGGCTTAGGTCCCGACTAACCCTGAGCGGACGAGCCTTCCTCAGGAAACCTTAGTCATACGGTGGACGGGATTCTCACCCGTCTTTCGCTACTCATACCGGCATTCTCACTTCTAAGCGCTCCACCAGTCCTTCCGGTCTGACTTCAACGCACTTAGAACGCTCTCCTACCACTGACATCGTAGATGTCAATCCACAGCTTCGGTGAATCGTTTAGCCCCGATACATTTTCGGCGCAGCGTCACTCGACCAGTGAGCTATTACGCACTCTTTAAATGATGGCTGCTTCTAAGCCAACATCCTGGTTGTCTGTGCAACGCCACATCCTTTTCCACTTAACGATTACTTTGGGACCTTAGCTGGTGGTCTGGGCTGTTTCCCTTTTGACTACGGATCTTATCACTCGCAGTCTGACTCCCGTGTATAAATATCTGGCATTCGGAGTTTGTCTGAATTCGGTAAACCGGGATGGCCCCCTAGTCCAAACAGTGCTCTACCTCCAGTATTCTCATCACGAGGCTAGCCCTAAAGCTATTTCGGAGAGAACCAGCTATCTCCAAGTTCGATTGGAATTTCTCCGCTACCCACACCTCATCCCCGCACTTTTCAACGTGCGTGGGTTCGGGCCTCCAGTAAGTGTTACCTCACCTTCACCCTGGACATGGGTAGATCACCTGGTTTCGGGTCTACGACCACGTACTAATTCGCCCTATTCAGACTCGCTTTCGCTGCGGCTCCGCCTTCTAAAGCTTAACCTCGCACGTAATCGTAACTCGCCGGTTCATTCTACAAAAGGCACGCTATCACCCATTAACGGGCTCTAACTACTTGTAGGCACACGGTTTCAGGATCTCTTTCACTCCCCTTCCGGGGTGCTTTTCACCTTTCCCTCACGGTACTGGTTCACTATCGGTCACTAGGTAGTATTTAGCCTTGGGAGATGGTCCTCCCGGATTCCGACGGAATTTCACGTGTTCCGCCGTACTCAGGATCCACTCTGGAGGGAATGAACTTTCGACTACAGGGCTTTTACCTGCTCTGGCGGACCTTTCCAAGTCGCTTCATCTAACTCATTCCTTTGTAACTCCGTATAGAGTGTCCTACAACCCCAAGAGGCAAGCCTCTTGGTTTGGGCTCTTCCCGTTTCGCTCGCCGCTACTCAGGGAATCGATTTTTCTTTCTCTTCCTCCAGGTACTTAGATGTTTCAGTTCCCTGGGTCTGCCTTCAAGACGCTATGTATTCACGTCAAGATACTACGCGATTAAACGTAGTGGGTTCCCCCATTCGGAAATCTCCGGATCAAAGCTCACTTACAGCTCCCCGAAGCATATCGGTGTTAGTGCCGTCCTTCTTCGGCTCCTAGTGCCAAGGCATTCGCCGTGCGCCCTTAATAACTTAACCTATCGGCTTCCAATCCACTGCGCATTTCGTTGTCAGCTTCTCTCGTTCAATCAGTCACGTACGTAAGTACGCTCCTTCATTCACTCATTCGCTTCCTAGAACTGCTTGTGTCTTGAAACCCTATTATCAGTTATTAAGCCTAAAAAACTTAATTAAAAAATAAATGTGTTTGTTACAATTTCAATGTCGTTTTATCCAGTTTTCAAAGAACAAATAAAAATTGGTGGAGCCTAGCGGGATCGAACCGCTGACCTCCTGCGTGCAAGGCAGGCGCTCTCCCAGCTGAGCTAAGGCCCCAAGAGGTTATATATGGTGGGCCTAAATGGACTCGAACCATCGACCTCACGCTTATCAGGCGTGCGCTCTAACCAGCTGAGCTATAGGCCCTCTTGGAAGTTTTATAAAGTTAGTTATAAACCTTCAAAACTGAACGCAAAACGTAATCTTACAAACCCAAGGTTTGTATTCCGAAAATATCCTTAGAAAGGAGGTGATCCAGCCGCACCTTCCGATACGGCTACCTTGTTACGACTTCACCCCAATCATCTATCCCACCTTCGGCGGCTGGCTCCAAAAGGTTACCTCACCGACTTCGGGTGTTACAAACTCTCGTGGTGTGACGGGCGGTGTGTACAAGGCCCGGGAACGTATTCACCGCGGCATGCTGATCCGCGATTACTAGCGATTCCGGCTTCATGTAGGCGAGTTGCAGCCTACAATCCGAACTGAGAACGACTTTATCGGATTAGCTCCCTCTCGCGAGTTGGCAACCGTTTGTATCGTCCATTGTAGCACGTGTGTAGCCCAGGTCATAAGGGGCATGATGATTTGACGTCATCCCCACCTTCCTCCGGTTTGTCACCGGCAGTCACCTTAGAGTGCCCAACTAAATGATGGCAACTAAGATCAAGGGTTGCGCTCGTTGCGGGACTTAACCCAACATCTCACGACACGAGCTGACGACAACCATGCACCACCTGTCACCGTTGTCCCCGAAGGGAAAACCATATCTCTACAGTGGTCAACGGGATGTCAAGACCTGGTAAGGTTCTTCGCGTTGCTTCGAATTAAACCACATGCTCCACCGCTTGTGCGGGCCCCCGTCAATTCCTTTGAGTTTCAGTCTTGCGACCGTACTCCCCAGGCGGAGTGCTTAATGCGTTAGCTGCAGCACTAAGGGGCGGAAACCCCCTAACACTTAGCACTCATCGTTTACGGCGTGGACTACCAGGGTATCTAATCCTGTTTGCTCCCCACGCTTTCGCGCCTCAGTGTCAGTTACAGACCAGATAGTCGCCTTCGCCACTGGTGTTCCTCCAAATCTCTACGCATTTCACCGCTACACTTGGAATTCCACTATCCTCTTCTGCACTCAAGTCTCCCAGTTTCCAATGACCCTCCACGGTTGAGCCGTGGGCTTTCACATCAGACTTAAGAAACCACCTGCGCGCGCTTTACGCCCAATAATTCCGGACAACGCTTGCCACCTACGTATTACCGCGGCTGCTGGCACGTAGTTAGCCGTGGCTTTCTAATAAGGTACCGTCAAGGTACAGCCAGTTACTACTGTACTTGTTCTTCCCTTACAACAGAGTTTTACGAACCGAAATCCTTCTTCACTCACGCGGCGTTGCTCCATCAGGCTTTCGCCCATTGTGGAAGATTCCCTACTGCTGCCTCCCGTAGGAGTCTGGGCCGTGTCTCAGTCCCAGTGTGGCCGATCACCCTCTCAGGTCGGCTACGCATCGTTGCCTTGGTGAGCCGTTACCTCACCAACTAGCTAATGCGCCGCGGGCCCATCCTATAGCGACAGCCGAAACCGTCTTTCAGTATTGTCCCATGAGGGACAAAAGATTATTCGGTATTAGCCCCGGTTTCCCGGAGTTATCCCAAACTATAGGGTAGGTTGCCCACGTGTTACTCACCCGTCCGCCGCTAACGTCAAAGGAGCAAGCTCCTTCTCTGTTCGCTCGACTTGCATGTATTAGGCACGCCGCCAGCGTTCGTCCTGAGCCAGGATCAAACTCTCCATAAAAGAAATTTGATTAGCTCAAATTGTTTTGCTGGCATCAATTTTGATGTCCAAAATTTTGTTTCGTTCACTAACGAAGTTAGCTAGTAAAAACTATATTGATTACGTTTTGCTTGTTCAGTTTTCAAGGTTCATATATAAATATAAAAATGGTGGAGCCTAGCGGGATCGAACCGCTGACCTCCTGCGTGCAAGGCAGGCGCTCTCCCAGCTGAGCTAAGGCCCCATAAAGTATATTTTAGGAAATGGTCGGGAAGACAGGATTCGAACCTGCGACCCCTTGGTCCCAAACCAAGTGCTCTACCAAGCTGAGCTACTTCCCGTTCATTTATTGGCGCGCCCGGCAGGAGTCGAACCCACAACCTTCTGATCCGTAGTCAGACGCTCTATCCAATTGAGCTACGGGCGCTAAATATTAAAAATGGTGCCGAGGGCCGGAATCGAACCGGCACGGTAGTCACCTACCGCAGGATTTTAAGTCCTGTGCGTCTGCCAGTTCCGCCACCCCGGCACATTTGGAGCGGAAGACGAGGTTCGAACTCGCGACCCCCACCTTGGCAAGGTGGTGTTCTACCACTGAACTACTTCCGCATGTGCATAAGATTATTTATCCTGGCAATTATATAAATTCAAATAAAATGGTGCGGGTGAAGGGAGTCGAACCCCCACGCCTCGCGGCGCTAGATCCTAAGTCTAGTGCGTCTGCCAATTCCGCCACACCCGCATTTTATTGTTGGCAATTAAAAATGGTGAGCCATGAAGGACTCGAACCTTCGACCCTCTGATTAAAAGTCAGATGCTCTACCAACTGAGCTAATGGCTCAAAAAATGGTGCCGGCTATAGGAATCGAACCCACGACCTACTGATTACAAGTCAGTTGCTCTACCTGCTGAGCTAAACCGGCATATGGTGGAGGATGACGGGCTCGAACCGCCGACCCTCTGCTTGTAAGGCAGATGCTCTCCCAGCTGAGCTAATCCTCCTGGGTATTATGCCTAGCGACGTCCTACTCTCACAGGGGGAAGCCCCCAACTACCATCGGCGCTAAAGAGCTTAACTTCCGTGTTCGGTATGGGAACGGGTGTGACCTCTTTGCCATCATCACTAGACTATTTAAAAGACAAGATTCATTATAACATAAATTATTATAATTACAAGCTTTTTTTTAAAAACTCGCTTGTTCTTTCAAAACTGGATAAACGTTCATTGAATGTTTCAAACTTTTTTGGTTAAGTCCTCGATCGATTAGTATTCGTCAGCTCCATGTGTCACCACACTTCCACCTCGAACCTATCTACCTCATCGTCTTTGAGGGATCTTACTTACTTGCGTAATGGGAAATCTCATCTTGAGGGGGGCTTCATGCTTAGATGCTTTCAGCACTTATCCCGTCCACACATAGCTACCCAGCGATGCCTTTGGCAAGACAACTGGTACACCAGCGGTGTGTCCATCCCGGTCCTCTCGTACTAAGGACAGCTCCTCTCAAATTTCCTACGCCCACGACGGATAGGGACCGAACTGTCTCACGACGTTCTGAACCCAGCTCGCGTACCGCTTTAATGGGCGAACAGCCCAACCCTTGGGACCGACTACAGCCCCAGGATGCGATGAGCCGACATCGAGGTGCCAAACCTCCCCGTCGATGTGGACTCTTGGGGGAGATAAGCCTGTTATCCCCGGGGTAGCTTTTATCCGTTGAGCGATGGCCCTTCCATGCGGAACCACCGGATCACTAAGCCCGTCTTTCGACCCTGCTCGACTTGTAGGTCTCGCAGTCAAGCTCCCTTGTGCCTTTACACTCTACGAATGATTTCCAACCATTCTGAGGGAACCTTTGGGCGCCTCCGTTACCTTTTAGGAGGCGACCGCCCCAGTCAAACTGTCCGCCTGACACTGTCTCCTGCCCCGCTAAGGGGCATGGGTTAGAATTTCAATACAACCAGGGTAGTATCCCACCGACGCCTCCTTCGAAGCTGGCGCTCCGAGATCTCTGGCTCCTACCTATCCTGTACAAGTTGTACCAAAATTCAATATCAGGCTACAGTAAAGCTCCACGGGGTCTTTCCGTCCTGTCGCGGGTAACCTGCATCTTCACAGGTACTATAATTTCACCGAGTCTCTCGTTGAGACAGTGCCCAGATCGTTACGCCTTTCGTGCGGGTCGGAACTTACCCGACAAGGAATTTCGCTACCTTAGGACCGTTATAGTTACGGCCGCCGTTTACTGGGGCTTCAATTCGCAGCTTCGCTTGCGCTAACCACTCCTCTTAACCTTCCAGCACCGGGCAGGCGTCAGCCCCTATACGTCACCTTACGGTTTTGCAGAGACCTGTGTTTTTGCTAAACAGTCGCCTGGGCCTATTCACTGCGGCTCTCATGCGCTTGCACGCTCAAGAGCACCCCTTCTCCCGAAGTTACGGGGTCATTTTGCCGAGTTCCTTAACGAGAGTTCTCTCGCACACCTTAGGATTCTCTCCTCGACTACCTGTGTCGGTTTGCGGTACGGGCACCTCTCACCTCGATAGAGGCTTTTCTTGGCAGTGTGAAATCAGGAACTTCGTCCATACGGACTCGCCATCACAGCTCAACGTTACAGTGTGCGGATTTGCCTACACACACGCCTTACTGCTTGGACGCGCACAACCAACGGCGCGCTTACCCTATCCTACTGCGTCCCCCCATTTCTCAAACGGTGAGGAGGTGGTACAGGAATATCAACCTGTTGTCCATCGCCTACGCCTATCGGCCTCGGCTTAGGTCCCGACTAACCCTGAGCGGACGAGCCTTCCTCAGGAAACCTTAGTCATACGGTGGACGGGATTCTCACCCGTCTTTCGCTACTCATACCGGCATTCTCACTTCTAAGCGCTCCACCAGTCCTTCCGGTCTGACTTCAACGCACTTAGAACGCTCTCCTACCACTGACATCGTAGATGTCAATCCACAGCTTCGGTGAATCGTTTAGCCCCGATACATTTTCGGCGCAGCGTCACTCGACCAGTGAGCTATTACGCACTCTTTAAATGATGGCTGCTTCTAAGCCAACATCCTGGTTGTCTGTGCAACGCCACATCCTTTTCCACTTAACGATTACTTTGGGACCTTAGCTGGTGGTCTGGGCTGTTTCCCTTTTGACTACGGATCTTATCACTCGCAGTCTGACTCCCGTGTATAAATATCTGGCATTCGGAGTTTGTCTGAATTCGGTAAACCGGGATGGCCCCCTAGTCCAAACAGTGCTCTACCTCCAGTATTCTCATCACGAGGCTAGCCCTAAAGCTATTTCGGAGAGAACCAGCTATCTCCAAGTTCGATTGGAATTTCTCCGCTACCCACACCTCATCCCCGCACTTTTCAACGTGCGTGGGTTCGGGCCTCCAGTAAGTGTTACCTCACCTTCACCCTGGACATGGGTAGATCACCTGGTTTCGGGTCTACGACCACGTACTAATTCGCCCTATTCAGACTCGCTTTCGCTGCGGCTCCGCCTTCTAAAGCTTAACCTCGCACGTAATCGTAACTCGCCGGTTCATTCTACAAAAGGCACGCTATCACCCATTAACGGGCTCTAACTACTTGTAGGCACACGGTTTCAGGATCTCTTTCACTCCCCTTCCGGGGTGCTTTTCACCTTTCCCTCACGGTACTGGTTCACTATCGGTCACTAGGTAGTATTTAGCCTTGGGAGATGGTCCTCCCGGATTCCGACGGAATTTCACGTGTTCCGCCGTACTCAGGATCCACTCTGGAGGGAATGAACTTTCGACTACAGGGCTTTTACCTGCTCTGGCGGACCTTTCCAAGTCGCTTCATCTAACTCATTCCTTTGTAACTCCGTATAGAGTGTCCTACAACCCCAAGAGGCAAGCCTCTTGGTTTGGGCTCTTCCCGTTTCGCTCGCCGCTACTCAGGGAATCGATTTTTCTTTCTCTTCCTCCAGGTACTTAGATGTTTCAGTTCCCTGGGTCTGCCTTCAAGACGCTATGTATTCACGTCAAGATACTACGCGATTAAACGTAGTGGGTTCCCCCATTCGGAAATCTCCGGATCAAAGCTCACTTACAGCTCCCCGAAGCATATCGGTGTTAGTGCCGTCCTTCTTCGGCTCCTAGTGCCAAGGCATTCGCCGTGCGCCCTTAATAACTTAACCTAGTTATTAAGCCTATAAAAAACTTAAAAAAATAAATGTGTTTGTTACAATTTCAATGTCGTTTTATCCAGTTTTCAAAGAACAAATTTTGAAGTATTTCATCGTAATGATGAACCTTCAAAACTGAACGCAAAACGTAATCTTACAAACCCAAGGTTTGTATTCCGAAAATATCCTTAGAAAGGAGGTGATCCAGCCGCACCTTCCGATACGGCTACCTTGTTACGACTTCACCCCAATCATCTATCCCACCTTCGGCGGCTGGCTCCAAAAGGTTACCTCACCGACTTCGGGTGTTACAAACTCTCGTGGTGTGACGGGCGGTGTGTACAAGGCCCGGGAACGTATTCACCGCGGCATGCTGATCCGCGATTACTAGCGATTCCGGCTTCATGTAGGCGAGTTGCAGCCTACAATCCGAACTGAGAACGACTTTATCGGATTAGCTCCCTCTCGCGAGTTGGCAACCGTTTGTATCGTCCATTGTAGCACGTGTGTAGCCCAGGTCATAAGGGGCATGATGATTTGACGTCATCCCCACCTTCCTCCGGTTTGTCACCGGCAGTCACCTTAGAGTGCCCAACTAAATGATGGCAACTAAGATCAAGGGTTGCGCTCGTTGCGGGACTTAACCCAACATCTCACGACACGAGCTGACGACAACCATGCACCACCTGTCACCGTTGTCCCCGAAGGGAAAACCATATCTCTACAGTGGTCAACGGGATGTCAAGACCTGGTAAGGTTCTTCGCGTTGCTTCGAATTAAACCACATGCTCCACCGCTTGTGCGGGCCCCCGTCAATTCCTTTGAGTTTCAGTCTTGCGACCGTACTCCCCAGGCGGAGTGCTTAATGCGTTAGCTGCAGCACTAAGGGGCGGAAACCCCCTAACACTTAGCACTCATCGTTTACGGCGTGGACTACCAGGGTATCTAATCCTGTTTGCTCCCCACGCTTTCGCGCCTCAGTGTCAGTTACAGACCAGATAGTCGCCTTCGCCACTGGTGTTCCTCCAAATCTCTACGCATTTCACCGCTACACTTGGAATTCCACTATCCTCTTCTGCACTCAAGTCTCCCAGTTTCCAATGACCCTCCACGGTTGAGCCGTGGGCTTTCACATCAGACTTAAGAAACCACCTGCGCGCGCTTTACGCCCAATAATTCCGGACAACGCTTGCCACCTACGTATTACCGCGGCTGCTGGCACGTAGTTAGCCGTGGCTTTCTAATAAGGTACCGTCAAGGTACAGCCAGTTACTACTGTACTTGTTCTTCCCTTACAACAGAGTTTTACGAACCGAAATCCTTCTTCACTCACGCGGCGTTGCTCCATCAGGCTTTCGCCCATTGTGGAAGATTCCCTACTGCTGCCTCCCGTAGGAGTCTGGGCCGTGTCTCAGTCCCAGTGTGGCCGATCACCCTCTCAGGTCGGCTACGCATCGTTGCCTTGGTGAGCCGTTACCTCACCAACTAGCTAATGCGCCGCGGGCCCATCCTATAGCGACAGCCGAAACCGTCTTTCAGTATTGTCCCATGAGGGACAAAAGATTATTCGGTATTAGCCCCGGTTTCCCGGAGTTATCCCAAACTATAGGGTAGGTTGCCCACGTGTTACTCACCCGTCCGCCGCTAACGTCAAAGGAGCAAGCTCCTTCTCTGTTCGCTCGACTTGCATGTATTAGGCACGCCGCCAGCGTTCGTCCTGAGCCAGGATCAAACTCTCCATAAAAGAAATTTGATTAGCTCAAATTGTTTTGCTGGCATCAATTTTGATGTCCAAAATTTTGTTTCGTTCACTAACGAAGTTAGCTAATAAAAACTATATTGATTACGTTTTGCTTGTTCAGTTTTCAAGGTTCATTTTGTTGCTGTTCGTTTCAGCAACTTTTATATAATACCATTTTCAAACTTAGCTGTCAACAACTTTTTAAAATATTTTATTTCTTTAAGAAGTGACAACTTTTAAATCTTACCACTTTCGAATGTTGTTGTCAACATTTTTTCGCGGTCGTTATTTAAGAAGTTTGTGATACTTAATGTTGCGTCGTCTTAGCGACAAGTAATAATTTATCACGATTCTAAGATCTCTGCAAGTGTTTTTCTGCAAAAATATTATTTCTTTAAAAAAACGTCATTAGTAAGCTATTATTAGTAGTTTCTAGCTACGATGTTTTTACAATTATTCTTGCTTTGAAAACATTGTTATTACTATACCTCTGTTTTTGTCATTTCTCAATAAAAAAAGAGACCCTTTTCAACAAGGATCTCCTTTTTAATTATTATTTCGTTATGTGGCGCATTGTTGGGAATAATAGTACATCACGAATTGATGGTGAGTTTGTAAGAAGCATGATTAGACGGTCAATACCAATACCTAATCCACCTGTTGGCGGCATACCGAATTCTAAAGCTTCAATAAAGTCATTATCCATTTCGTGTGCTTCGTCATTGCCCGCTTCTTTCTCAGCTAGTTGCGCTTCAAAGCGTTCACGTTGATCGATTGGATCATTAAGCTCTGTGAATGCATTCGCATGCTCACGACGTACGATAAACAGCTCAAAACGATCTGTGAAACGCTCGTCCTCTGGATTTTTCTTCGCTAAAGGAGAGATTTCTACAGGATGACCGAATACAAAAGTTGGCTGTACTAGTGTTTCTTCTATTTTTTGCTCGAAGAATTCATTAATAATATGACCGACTTCATGCGCAGCTTTGACTTCTACCCCGTGTTCTTTTGCAAGTGCTTGCGCTTGTTCCTTCGTCATTGGCTGCCAGAAATCAACGCCTGTAGCTTCTTTAACCGCATCTACCATATGAACACGTCTCCAACCTACAGCAAGGTTGATTTCATCTTCACCGTATTGTACGGATGTTGTGCCAAGAACTTCTTGTGCTACATGGGCAATTAAGTTTTCTGTTAATGACATGATATCTTTGTAGTCTGCATATGCTTCGTACAGTTCAATCATTGTGAACTCCGGATTGTGACGAGTTGAGATACCTTCGTTACGGAATACACGGCCAATCTCATAAACTTTTTCTAGTCCACCCACGATTAAACGTTTTAAGTGCAATTCGATAGCAATACGCATGTATAATTCCATATCAAGTGCATTATGGTGAGTAATGAACGGACGAGCCGCTGCACCACCGGCAATTGTATGAAGCATTGGTGTTTCTACTTCTAAGTAGCCTGCATTATCTAAATAGTTACGAATTGCACGGATAATTTTAGAACGCGTAATAAATGTTTTTTTGCTATCTTCGTTTGTCATTAAATCTAAATAACGTTGACGGTATCGTTGTTCTACATCTTGTAAGCCATGGAATTTTTCAGGCATAGGACGTAGCGCTTTTGTTAGGAACGTAAACCCTTCAGCCTTCACTGAAAGTTCTCCCACTTGCGTACGGAATACGTTACCACGTACACCTACGATATCACCAAGGTCAGCTTGTTTAAATAAGTCATAAGCTTCTTCACCAACATGATCCTGACGAACGTAAATTTGAATTTGTCCACCTAAATCTTGAATATGTGCAAAGCCAGCTTTCCCTTTACCGCGCTTTGTCATAATACGACCTGCGATAATCACTTCTTGTAGGTTTTCTTCTAGCTGTTCTTTTGTTTGATCTGCAAATTGTTCGCGCACTTCTGTAGAAAGATGTGTACGCTCAAATCGACTACCGAATGGATCTTGACCGTTCTCTTGAATAGCAGTCATTTTTTGACGTCTCACCAATAGCTGATCATTTAACTCTTCTATGTTTGACACTTATTTCACTCCTTATTAAATTGTCCGCGTTTACGTCCATCTAACACCGCGGTTTGTTAATGTATTTGATTGTAATCTGTTTCAAATATAACAATACTTAATAAGTATACAACAGAGTTTTGTTTTTTGCTGAAATTGATTGTAATTTGTTTATGGCATCGTTTCGGCATCATTATTTATTTGTTACTGACAACACTTTCCAATATTGATACAATTTAATAGAACATATACACGCAAAGGAGACTACTTTACAATGAAGAAAACTTTAATTTTTAGCGCAGCGCTAGTATTAAGTTTAGGCTTAGTAGGGTGTGGTACGGATTCGGCAAAAGAGGATAAACCTAAAGAAGAAACTGCTGTATCTACTGAAGAAAAGACAGATACATCTAAAGAAGAGAAAAAAGATGCAGATAAAAAAGAAGATAATGAATATGAAGATAAAGACATTAAAGGTATGGATACTTATTCCGAAGAATTAAATATTAGCGGACAATCTGGACCATTGAAATACAATATTGAAGAGGTAGTGTTGAAGAAACTAACTCCAAAAACTGAAGAAGCTGCTGATTTATTCAGTGTTTCGGTAGGAGAAGAAGTGAATTTAATTACAATCTTTATGAATGGTGAAAATACATCTACAGAGGATATGAGTTTTTATCTTGGGCAAGCAACCATCATTACAAATACAAAAGAACAATTAGAACCTGATATGATTCTATCTGAACATATAGAAGGTGATTATCTCGGACAAGTAAAACAAGAAGGTTATAATGTGTATGTTTTAAAAAATTCGAAGGTTGAAGATTTAAAAAATATTGAAATTCGAATTGATGCACCTATAAATTCTAAAATGGATAACCAAGGCGAAAATATTATTCAAAAATTCGAGGTAAATAAGAAATAAAATCGGGTCACTCATTATTTATCAAATGAGTGACTTTTTTGCTCGATTCTTCTATATTGTTTACCTTTCGACTTCTTCTTCACCAGCTATTATATTTCTTAATTTTAATAATTGATTAATTACTACATCTAAACTCTCAACTTTATTAAAACCAAACGTAACAGGAGCATCATACAAACTTAACTTTTCATCTTTTTCTAATTCTGTGCCAATCGGTACAGGGTCAATCTTAGTAAATTGAACAGCACCTGTTTTTAGCTTTTTATTTCCAACTATACGAACACCTATATCTCCATCTCCAAATAATATTTGAACAGAACTAGTTCTTAGAATCGGCATTATTATTTATCTCCTTTAAGTACTTAAATATCAAATCTTCTGTCTGGGTTTTTAACGCTTGCTTTGCATAACGTAATTCAACATCTTCGCCAGGGGTTTTTAAAACCACATCACTAAAATATTGGTCAATGTGAATCCATTTCACCACTTCGATTTTTTGTTTAGCTAACATGCGTTTTTTATTGAAATAATCGCTTCTTATATTTTTTAATAGGTCATCAACTATTTTTATATAAACTACTGACATCTTTAGATTTCCTAGTGCATCGTAATCATTCTGCAACGATTTTACTGCCATATCTAATAGGATAAATTCATGTACATTTCTGCGCTCATCAGGCTTAATCATCGTCGTCTACCAATAACGCTTTTTGTATCATATCAAAGGTAATACGCTTGATTGATAGGTCAGAATCTAAAAGTAACTCCTTTTTATAAATATCTGCCCCAGTAATCTTTCCAATTTCATCATATAACTTTTGGCTTTTCCAAAGTGTGAGCTTAATTAGCTTTTGCATTTTGAAAGCTCGTTGGATTGTTTGTTCAATTTCTTCAAGCTCCCATTCAGTCAACTCGCGCTTTTTTTCGTAAAACTGCTCCTTTTTCCACTCCTTGAGCTGAACTAAATGTTCTGGCAACATTAATGCTGTCCATTTCATATTTCCACGGTCATTTAACATCATAATCACACTCCACAATTATTCAACATCAGATACTTTTAAAATATCTAAAAAATGTACTTTATGGATGCCCATATATCTGTCTTTTATGTGGATTAATTTTGTGTTAGCGTCCATGTTTGCAACTGTACCTTCTAAAGGTTCATCACGTTTATAGATACTAAAGGCTTTGATCTGTTTTTCACCCATTGCTTCAGTTAATACGTTTGCGATTTCCTCTAAATCAAATTCATCTCTCTCTGGGTGTTTTGGTTCTTTCTTTTTAGTAGGTGTTTTAGTTTTTGCCATTTTAAATCCCCCTCCACAAGAACGTTTGTTTGTATATATTATAGAACTAACGTTCTGTTTTTGGCAATAAAAAAATACCAGGCTCACAAGTTTTTGTGGTTGCCTGGTATTTTTACAACTTATAATGTCCGTTTTACAACCGAAATGAGTAATCCTAAAGCTTCACCATCAGTCATTGAACCAACTCTTTCGCTATGGTCCACCTTCAAAATTCCTTTTTGATACGTTTCTTTTAACAATCCTTTTAAATCCTCTTTAGCTGTTGATGTTAGTGTGTTTGGCACTTTTGGTTCCTCCTTTTGTTGAATTGTATTTTTCGGCTTCATTGCTTCTTCAATTCGTTTTAAGAAGCTATTCCAGCGGTTTTCACTTAGTATTCGATGCGGACAGTACTTTCCGTTCCAATCTTGATGTTTTTTAACTCGCTCAATGCCCCAACCATACTCTTTAAGTAGTTTCGCTATATACTGTACAGCGTTTTCCTCTGCGGCAGCATAACGGGCACCACCACTTTTGCTATAACAAATTTCAATACCAATTGATTTACGATTACCGTTGCTCTGTCCATCCCCACAATGCCAAGCGTTACGGTTAAATGGGATTGCTTGAATTACTTGTTTATCATCAACAGCAACATGATAGGATACCTGATTGTTGTTGGTAATCATGTATTTAATTTCGTTGCTTGCAGAAGCATCATTTGCGGTATTGTGTACCGTAATGTACTGCGGTGTCATAGAATAAGGCGTTTTTATAGGATACTTACTGGAAGGCAATAGGTTTTGTATGAAAATGTAACTCATTTGCTTTCACCCTCTTTTTCATGATTATTAAAAATTTCTAACGCACGTTTTACTGGTCCTGGCATGTCCAAACCCAATTTGGCACTATTTTCACCTAAGCTCACAATTTCGTTTAAGATAAATAAAATCGCTACAGCATCGGGAATAATTTGACCAATTGAAAAGCCTTGGTCTAGAAGCACTAAATAAATTAAGTTAGCCACTACTATCCAAACCCACATCATGCCCTTTTTAATAATGCCTTGGTAGCCTCGTTTACTATTAATAGCTCCCCAATTGGCAGCCATACCGGTTAAAAAATCAAGGATGTTAAATACTAATAGAACCGTTAGCAATAGCCCCCAACCCCCAATTAAAAACGATAAAGCTCCTCCTAATACTGATACAAAAAATCTTTCCATTAATACACCATCCTTTGCCCTTTTTATAAATAAACTAGCGCCATGAGAAACATCGAGAATCAGTAACATGTACCGTTGCCCATCTCGATTGCTCTCACAACGCTAAAAATTGCATAAAAAATAACGCTAAGCCTATGCTTGCGTTTGCTGTGAGTCAATTTCTTTTAATAGCTGTGTATATTCCTCATCTTTCAATTGGTTATTAGCGTAAAAAACATTCACTTTATTCTGCATAGCAGCCTGCTCATAACGTTTACGCTCAATTAAAAACATACATATTTCAAATACTGTCATTTTAGTTTCCTCCCAATCCTAGCTCACTACGAGATACTAGGTATTCAGTGTTTAATAATGTTTGAGCCTGCATTTCTTCAACTGTTGGTTGTGGTTCGATTGGTGTTGAATCGGGTACAAATTCATTTATTAACACATGAGCAATCGCTGACGCCGTTGCGCCGTCTTTAGTGTATTCAATAACATGATACCCATCCTTATTGTATTCACGTAAAATATTACTCATACAAATATACCTCCCTGAATCCTGTAGCTGACTTGTTGACTTGTTGCCCCAGTAACGAATATCTCTAATGAGTTTTTAAATTTTATTGGTCTGTTAATCCACAACATGCCTATTCCGCTTGACGTATCAGGAGCGTAAGTACCTGAATTTGTTACTACAGCTGCCAAACTCGAACTATTTATATGTGTTACCATAGAAGTTCCAGATGGAGATAAATATTCACCACTTGGTGATACACCTTGTACACTAGGCAATAGGGCTGGTGTTTTAACTAATGTAACCCCGTCCACCACTATACTTATACCAGAACCATAACTCGTATACGAGATTGCAAGATCTAACAGTCCAGCACCACTTACCTTATAAACAGAAATCCATTTTAGGTCACCTATTCCTTGTACATATTGTGCAATTTGAAATGGCAACAATTTTCCTACTTCGAATGGCGAGTCCATTCTTCCAACATTGGCATTTACGTTTTCCACACTTTGCGCTAATTCATTTTGTTTTATGTTAATTCCATCCACAACACCACGAACGCCCTCGATAGCAGTTTTTATCGCTAACTGTAATGTTTTTGTAGCTACTTTCAATACATCCATCTACAAGACCTCCTCATAAATAAATTCTGGCTCTCCATCTACGGTTCGGAATCCCCACCTATACCACTTGCCATTGTCGAAAAATTTATGAGGCATAGGATCATCAAGATGATTGTTAAGATTTTGTTTCAAGCTATTTACTAGTTGTTCTAATGCTGACACA
Source organism: Lysinibacillus sphaericus (assembly GCF_002982115.1). GTDB lineage: Bacteria > Bacillota > Bacilli > Bacillales_A > Planococcaceae > Lysinibacillus > Lysinibacillus sphaericus. The sequence continues at coordinate 4,572,412 of NZ_CP019980.1, forward strand.
TCACCGTTTTCTATAAGATGATTAATAGCCAAATAGATACGATTAAAAAGCCAATTCATATGTTGCGCTGATGGCTTCATACCTGGTTGCCACCCTGTAGTTTTTAAACTTTCTGGCGGTTCTACGCCTTGATTTAGCCATATTGGTAATTCATTTACCATAATGTCTCACGCTCCTTAAATAGGTAATTCATTATCTTGGGAAGGTGTATAGACAGCACCGTAATAACCCCCTATAACCTCGTTGTTTATGTCTCCTAAACCTTTGTTGTTGTCGATTGAGTTAGTTATATCACCAAATTCAAAAGTACCAGTAAGTTCGATTACTCCGACCTTCACTCCTGCGGCTACTGTACGTTGAACAATTCGAACAAAATTAGTCGGGTCTAGGCCTGCCTCATTCAATTTTGTAAGTGGTAGCTCGATAACTTTAATCGCTGCTGGTTCAGGTTCTAAAGGATCATTCCACTTCTCTTTTATTTTTATCATTTTAGGCTCTACTGATAATGCAATAGCTAAGACCTGTATAATAGTATCAATCGTTCCATCACTTAGATTTCTAGCTATTTTCGACTTCAATAGTATTCGATATACTTCGTCATTAGCTACACCACGCGGTTGATTTACGTTTTGACCAATCAAATCAAGTCCTACACCTTCAGCGTCGTCTATGTTGCGCCATTGTCTTATACGGTCGTTAGTATCTTTGACCTCTTGTGCCTCTGTTGCAAAGATACTCATTAGTTTAGAAATATTAGAATCTGGCGTTTTATCAAAGTAATCCGCGAATTTTTTAACGATTGATTTTGTACTAAACATTAATTGTCACCTCAATGTGATTGAAGTGTGTTTGAGCAACTTCCTGCAATCCGATTATCACGTTTGAGTCGCTGTAATTAATTCCGTCATTTGATACTTCAACAATTACATCCTCTATGCCATCAACGCTGTATGTTTTTGCGATTAAACGAGACACTACTACATCGTCACCCATGTTTAAACCAGCGTAAGTATTGTTATTAGCATCTGTGCCTCCAACATATTTGATAAGCGCTGTTTTGATTTGATTAACTCCGTTAGATGTAAATGATGTATTGGTTATAACATTCACTTTGATATATACATTTACTTCATTAGCTCTTGTAAATCCGATTTGTTTTACTTCCCCACTCAAATCAAGAACATCAACATAAGTTGTGCCATAAGGTTGTATCCCTCCAGCTTTCTTTTCATGTATTGCCTTTGCTATTTCTTCATCACTGCCACCTAGTACAAAAGCTTGAATTGACCTAGGTGGTGTACCGTATTGGTCTACCTCATCTTTATAATTTTCAATAACCTTTGCTGCTCGGATACTTGAAATTTTTAATAGATTGGTGCGTATTGCTGCTGTTGTAGCCGAGCCAATACCTTCGACAGTAATATCAGCTCGTTCTCTAGCCTCTGCATCGGTTTCTTTTTCTCGTCCACCGTTGGTTTTTAAAGGGTTATTTACACGTATAATGTCTGCATCAGGATTTACTATTTGAGTAATCGTATTTGCTCCAACATTGCCCCTTGCGCCAATTTCATAGGCCACTATATCTACTAAACCTTTACCTTCTTCATTAAGTGTTAAATCATACAGTGTTTCAAAATAAATATCGTTTTCTGTAGACACTAAAAAACCACTTTCGATAAAGTGGTTAGGTGTGCCAATAACTTCAATTTGTCCATAAGAAAAATCAGCTAAATTTCGTGTTATACCTGCATACGGAAGCAACATGTCTAATTGATTACCTTCTGCGGTCTTTCGATAAGCACTATGGTAAACATCTTCTGTATCTTGCCAAAGCAGTGAGAAAAACCACGCCATAATGCGAATGATAATACCCAATACTGACCGTTCTGTAGTATTAGCATCCGCACCAAACTTTTCTTTTGCTTTAGCTGACATACTATCAACTAATTCGCTGTATGTTTTTCTTTTAAAACCTGTCTTATCCAGCGCCATCTATAACCACCTCTTCATTTAAAACGGTGCCATCTATTAGTGTCACACTATAAACAATCACACGAATTCTGTTAGCATCGTTTATTTTTACACTGTTTATTTCACTAATCCGTTCTTCTTGAGAAAGCACACGCATAACCTCTGCTCTCGCTTCATCTTTCGTTGATTTTTCTAATACACGTTTAAAATCAAGTCCTGCTGCCTCATTTAAGAACCACTCTTTCAAGTTAGTACCTAATGATATAGCAATACACTGTGCGACCTCTTTTTCACCTTCATCTAACTTGAAATCACCATTTTCAAAAAGTAAGTCTCCGTTTAATAGTGCTAATGTTTTCACTAAAACACCCCCACTATTACTGCATCGTGAATATCAAACATTCTTGCTGTTCCTGGATAAACATTTTGTCCGTTTTGTGCTTCATCTATAGCTCGCTGGTTAAATATCACTTGAACTATATCGCCATTTTTTAAGTCTGGAATCATTTCAACTGATTCTGTAAAAGTTATTTCATTATGCACATGCTCACCTGTACCTGTATATTGCGGATGAGGTGCAGTATCTGTTGTTATAGGAATTGGTTGATTATTATGCACTTTATAACGTTGGAAAAGCACTGGTACATTTTCGATAGGAGCCAAAGAACTTTCATCTTGTCCATATTCTTTCACTTTGAATAATGGCTGTATCTTAGCTCTTCGTTTAGTTTCATCATAAGCAAGGACTTTACAAGGCATGGCTGTATTTAAGTTCATATATACTCCATGTTGAAGCGTTTTAAAAAACTCGGTCATATTCGTCATAGTATCGCCTCCACTTCTGTGTAGAATGAGTTACCTTTGCAAATATGCTTACCTTTTTTCACACGCACTTTGCTTTTTGTAACGATTGATTGAAGTTCGATGATTGACGCTGTATTCATTCGGTGTTGTAACAATGACTTTGCTTTATAACCTTTCATTACTATACCTTTACGTTCAGTTTCAAAATATTCTGGTGAATCAACAAGACCTGTATCAGGACTAAGAATGAATCGGTGGTTATCACCTTCTGTAATTGGCCTAATATATGTTTGTTGTCTAGAAATGTAAGCAGACGCTCCACAATCATTCGCAACATCTTGTATTTTTTTGAATATCTCTCCGTTAATAGAAAAGCCTTTATCATACAATTTGTTTTTCGGTAATTTAAGTACGGCCACTTTCAACCCTAGAGCTTTAACCAAATCCTTAATGATAGCATCAGCTTTTATTTTGCCTTTATAAGACCGTTGCAAAGTCTTTTTTACATTGAAAGAATAAGTGTCTATAACTTTTATAACTGTTGCTCTATCTGCTCCTAATGGCGTTGTAGTAATGCTATTTATTCGACCATTAAGAATTAACCCTTTGTCCTCAACATAGCCAGCAGTTATTGAAATGACCTCACCGCGTTTTAATTTATTCCTAGTTGATTCTGATAAATTGTAGATAGTGATTTCACTGATGTTTGGCTCCAAATCATCATCAAAAGGTACTTCAAACTCAATGTCTAAATCTGTATTATTAAACTTTAAATTGCCTGTTACGACCTCTACATATCGTTTAAATAATTTACTCATTGTTGTTCACCAACTTTAAAAATACTGTTTTATTCAAATTTGCAAATGTCACACGAGTTTCTTTACTTGATGGATCAATTGGAATAATATTCGGTGCTGGAAAGCGATTATCGAACACTTCATTAAATAAAGGCATAGCATAAACAAGCTTTTCACCTTGGACTAACATCTCTCCATCCTTTTGTAGGTCTAGCGTGAAGTAATCGTGTAAATCATTGTATCGAATTTCGATTATAAATAATTCAGCGCCCAGTTCCACCTCGAATCGATAGGGAATGAGCGCTTTTTCTATTTCTATATATTCAAAGTCAAGCATTGTTACACCACCCTTAGTTTTACGCCTACAGGAATTTTCTTCGGATCATAACTGTTCCACTTTTGTATGTCTTGCCACTTAGTACCATACTTTTTGCCAAGCGAAGAATACGTGTCGCCTTTTTTAACGACATGATATACAGGTGATTGTTTTTTATTTTCCGTTTGTTTGCGTCCAGCTTCAGTAACAGGTGCTGTAGCTGCTTTAACTTTGGGGTCTACATAAGATGATTGAGCAATACGAACTTCTGTTAAGGTGCAACTGAAATTATATCCATTCATCACTTTGGAACTGGCTTTAATAGATAAACCACTCATGAGCAAGTTCTTATAGATTCGACGTCCTTCATAAGTCACTAGTTGACCTTTAACCTCGATACTTTTCAATTTACTTATGAGTGATTCAACTCGCTCGTTCGTCGGACGTATTAAAAGGCCTGATAACTTAACAACTTCTGGCTTTCGCTCGATGTGATCTGATAGATTAATCCCTTTTTCAACTTTATGGGTAGGGATGTCAACGTTAAAATCAGCATCTTCACTAACGACATGTATTAACAAACCATTCAAGCGCGCTTTACCAACTAATTCTTCTGCCATTGGCTATCCCTCCCTAGATACTTGCATTACACTTAATAAATCACCAAATCTTTCTTCTAAAACATCCTTAACACTATAAGCCGTCTCTTGAGAGTTTTCGCTTCCTTGTATAATAATTGTAATAGGTGCAGAAATTTTGGAATTATTACTACTCGTTGAATATGTCGTTTGATAGCTTCCACTGTCGTTTTCACTTAAATCTAGTTGTGGACTACTGCCATCACCTTTTAATACACCAATATCTCGCAATGTGTTTGATTGGTCTGCGGTTAAAACAGCTTCATCTTTGTGTAATTCGGCAGCATACCCATCAAAAGGAACTCTACCCAATCCAGTTGCGTGTGATCCGTTAAACAAGCCTCCAACCGTACTAGCAGCACTCTTGATTTTTCCACCTATATTAGACATCCAATCTGGCACCTTGACATTAGCGAACGCATCAACTAAATTTTTCACGTATCCAATAACATCTGATACTACATCGATGATTTTACCAAACGCTTTAACTATAGCATCAAGAATCGGCTTTAATATAACCCACATATTAGAGAAAATGCTCCCTATTATCGGTATCAAAGGCGCTACAACGTCGTTAATCAAGAACATAATATTGTCACCGATTGTGGAGAGCAAATTTTTCAACGGTTCTAAAATAGGCTTAACAACCGACCATACTTCGGAAATAACCTTACCTAGTATCGGCAACAATGGTATTACGACATTGTTTATTAGAGAGCTAATAATATCGTATACACTTGTAACCAACTCAACGATAATTGGAAAAACCGTGCTAAAAATATCTTGCAAAGTTGGAAAAATCGAAATGAATGTATCTACTAATGTTTGACCTAAAAGTTTTAAATTGTCTAAAAAATTCCCTAGAGTCGGTAATAAAGCTTGTATAAGCGGCTGAATAGCTGGCATCAAATACTCCATAAACGCGCCCGCTAATTGCGTAATCCATCCACTCAATTCACTAAATAACGGTGCTATATTGGATGCAATAAACCCTGTTAATAGTTGCAATCCGGCTAAAACAACCGTTCCTAGAGGTGCTAATGCAACGATAACGTCACCGAGAACACCAAACACATCACCTAATATGCCCATTAATGCTGGACCATTTGTTTTTGCGTATTCTATAAATGTCTGGAACCCGTTAGAAGATGCTAGACTTCCAGCCCATTCACTGAATCTAGCAGTCATCGATAGTAACCCTTCTTCTATTTGTGAACCTACCGGAGAAAATGATGCTAACATTTTAAAAATACCGCCGAATAAATTTCCGAAAATGTGAGCGAAATTATATATTGCACCTGCTGCATGGGTTTCTAACCATTCAAAAAAGCCCTTTAATCCTCCACCCACTACAGAATTATTCATTTCATCTAATAACTCATTAATTACCGCAGCCACGCCACTAATGGTTGGTTCTAATCCAGTCAATATGCTCTTCACTAGACTTAACCCTTTTGCAAATGCATCGAATATCGGATTTTCGAATTGTTTGGTGAAATCCCCAAAAAAGTCTTTGAATTCTTGTAGTTCTTTCAATGCTCCACGTTGAGACTCACTCATGTCATCGTATACAGCGGCTAATTCTTTTTGTGCTGCTATCCGTTCTTTTGCGGTGTCTGCGTTTGCTATTTTCTCCTCAATCTGGGCGACTTGATCCGCACTTTCGAATAAATTAGTCATCACTGGAACAGCGACTGCCCCTAAAGCAGCTACCCCTAGTCCTGCAGCTAAAAATGATGCTGCCAAACCTCCAACTAAAACAATTAATGGTGCCAGAATAGCGAGAATACCACTTAAGGCACTGGTAACACCTACACCCATCGCAATACCTTTCATTCCAGCCAATGAAAATGAGTTGCCCATCATTGACGTTGTGACAGTTGCTATCAACTCATCTTCCGCTAAATCATTCACATTTCTACTAGCCTGTCTAGCGTCCCTTGATAAATCATCTAATTCTTCTGCCGCGGACCTAGCATTCCTTTCAATTTCATCTAATCCGCTAGAATCAAAATTTCCTAAAGACCGCCTTATTTCGTTAATAAGCTCATTTAGTTCATCTAAGGGACCGTCGTCAATTTCCAATCCGATTTCAACGAATAAATCGCGCACACTACTCATTTACTCGCCTCCCTCGCTTGCTGGATTTTTTCAATGTGAATATCTAACGCGGCATTAGCTTCACGAAGTTCATGCTGTGTCATTTGTTGTACTTCTTCGTATGACAATACTTTTTCTACGACTGGACGCCACATAAGCCATCTACTTTCAGCTTTTAATCGATAAATTGAGTCATCATATTTATCGAAAAAGGAATTTAATAGCTTCTTTCATTACTTCTGTGAATACTTTCATAGACTCGAAGTTTTCTTCGAAATATGTGAAGTTTACTTTTTGAGGTACATTGTCAACTTCAACAAAAACAACATGTTCCATGATTTCCGTATAGAGTTCTTTGTCCGACATGTTCCCGTTTGTGTCTTTTGCTCGTTCTCGTAATTCCAAAGTTGATTCTAACCCTGGATGTTGAAAAATGAATGTTTTCTCCGAAATTTCTTTTTTCATTTGTTTGTTTTTCATAGCCATTTTGCGTCTCTCCCATTCTTTTCGTTTTAAATGATTTGTAATGTGATTTTTTTTCATTGCAAATTAAAAGAGTGAGCACGGGGCCCACTCTCCTTTCTTTTTATTTAACTTGGTAGTCAAATACTTTGATTGTATAAACACGGTTGGCTACAGACTTACCATGCTCGATGTCCGGAACCTTTGTAATCATTGCCTTTGTGCCACCTACAACCTCTTTGATTTCGTTGTTACTGTTCACCCAAATAGGGAACATTGTGCGTTCGTTTGCAAGTTTGTTGAGTGTCACAATAGATGGTGATGTTTGATTCAGCGTGATTTCTACTGTACCTAATGAATCACCATTGATTGATACAACAGCATCACCTTGAGCTGAAGAACTTGCTTCGAAGTTATCGTTATCCTTTGAGCACTTAACCATAGCTCCATCAGCATAGCCAGTTAAAATAATTCCATTTGCTGTCGTTGTAACCTTTCGCGCATCGTATGTGCCGATATGTCCTGTCATTTTAATTCCTCCCCTACACTAAAATATCACCGTGAATTGTAGCTTCGTGGATAGCTCCTGCTAGCTCAAAACTAAACGATAATCCATTGTATTTACGTGCTGCCCGATCAGATGCTAACACTTCATTTCTACCTTTTGTTGTGATTGTATATAAATATTGACCAGCATCATCAGAAGCGATAATTCCGTTTTGTCCTGCTATTTCTAATGAGGTGCGAACCACATTTTCAATTTGGGCAATACCACTGTCTGTGTAAGGAATTTTTGGATTAGTTGATAACAAATACTGAACCTGTTGTTCAATATTCAATTTAATCCAATCTTTACCGTGAATGACGTCAATGAATTCGCCACTAATCATCTTACCTTCACTTGTTTGGTCAATACCAGCCTTTGTTACATAAGCAAAAGCACCGTTAGTATGGATGTTGTTTAATTGCGTCGGTGTCAGGTCTTGTGGTGTTACAAACTTGAGTGTTTTAAACTTCCATGAAACGGAACCTACTGGACGTGAACCAACTTGTCCTACTAATGCTGCGTGTGGTAATTCAGCAATCGTATTGTGTTGGATAACAAAAGTGCGGTCATACTTGCCTGCTTTTAAAAGCAATAAATCTTGCTCATTATCAACTATATGAGCCGCCACTTTTAAAGCCTTGGCTTCAACTGCATCGCTAATTTCTTTGTAGTCGGTTGCTGTGCCAGTATCTAGCATCACAAAGTACCAATCATTATAAAAATAGTTTTCTAATACTGATACTGCTGTAATTGGGTTTTCTGCCACTGTACTGTATGTTGCGATAGCTACTTTGTCAGGTCGGTTATCTCCTTGTGCAAAGATTTGTTTAGCGATTTTATAACCATCAGATGTATCACCCAATGCCTCCTTGATACCATCTAAATCAAGGTATTCTTTGTAAGTACTTTCTCCGGCTTTATTAGCTAGAATCAACGGTGTACCTAGCCCGATAAGTGCTGATGGCTTCTTAATGTCAATCATGACTGTAACGTCTTGTAATGGCATTAAATCCCCTCCTTAATTTCGATTTTTTCTATGGTTCCTGATGCATCGATGCTTTCTATCACATCAATATCAAATGACTCTCGACCACGTACACGTAAACGAACATCAAAACCATATCGACGTTCATATTCAATATTTAAAAAAACATCACGATTCGTTATAGCCAATGCTTCAACGACTGTGATGTTTACATCTGATAAATCTATATTTCCTTTTCCTAAAAAATAAGCTCGTGCTTTGTGTGATAAATCATGTGCTTCTGATATATCTTTAGCATGACAAGTAATAGAAACGACTAATTCAAGGTCTTGCTCTATAACGCCAGTAGCATCACCTTCAACTGTTTCAGCGACTTGCCCTACACTTTGTCCAGCAGTGGTGAATTTAAGGGCAATAAATGGGTATTCAGGTTGTTTTGCTGTTGTCTCTGCTGTAATTGTTGTGGCTCCTGTGTAACCTCTCAATCCCTTGATGATTGGTTGACGTATTTCAATTAACTTAATCAAATGAACTCACCCCTTTGGCCACATAGCGATAAAAGTCACCGAATGTCGTGAAATCAATGCTTGTATCAATTTTGTACTTCATTCCTTTGTGCTCAAACTTATCATCGTGTTTGAAAGGTGTCAGTGAATATACTTGCCTGTCAGATTGAGTTACAACACCACCTAGTTGAGCTATCGTTTTCACATCAAACGGAATTACAACACATGTTCTATTCTCTGTTATACGCTCGCCTCCAACACACTCACCATCATCGTTCCATACACCTTCCGTTACGCCTATAATGAATGGCACATCAGTGCTGTACTTACGTATCAAACGAGTAAAGTTGTATATGCTCATTCAATATCGACCTCCATTTTCCCAATGAGACCGCCACTCTTAACAAGAGGATTACTTGAGCCTTTTTGTTCAACAGTAAACGGATGATTGACTGGATTATCAAGATCGATTGCATGCTCTTGAATTTTACCTTTCAACTCATTAGCTAATTGCTCGAAAAACGTTTCAACTGATACATTACCAGCAATCACCTTATCAATAAGTTGCTCTGCTTTCCTTTGCACATCTCTTTCGTGTAAATCAGCACCCGTTCGCATAAACGAACGTTCTGGAATTATAATGTGAGTAGTATCAGCTTTTAAATGTAATCCTTGCGAAGATAAGTAACCTCGCATCTTATCAGTGACTTCGATTCTTGCCCCATATTCATGTACAGATGCAATCATTGCAAGCTCACTATCTTTTATATAACCTACTTTAGCTTTTTTATTGCGAGCTCTTTGTAAATCTCTTTTGATTTCAGGTATACGGTTATCATCGCGCATGTTTATTCGAATCCTTGCCATACATCAATATCCTCCAAAAGGTTTGAATCTCAATTTACGTAGTCCAGCAGTACTAAGTTTTTTTACTAGAGTATTGTTACGTTCATCAGCGCTATCAAAAGATTGTGACATACCTGCTATAGACTCACTTTTGATTCCTGCGTTGCCTTGCAATTCAAATGCAACATACTGAGCCACAACACCTTTTGCGACTGCTGGTAATTCAAGGACACCATTTACAATAAATGATTGATTACACGCCCCTTGAACCCATTCAATGGCTTCATCAAGCTTTAACTTTAAATAGGTATCATTAGATTCGTCACTTTGATTCATTTGAATGAGTATTTTCAGTTCCGTTAGTTCCATCCATAACGCCCTCATCCCCTAAAATCAGTGCAATCAATTCCTTTTTTGTTGCACGTGATTTATATTCGATTTCTTCTTGATCTAAGAATTTTTTTAACATTTCATTTTGTAACGCATCTAATTCTTCATAACTCAAACCATAAAGTTCGATGTATTCCGATTCTTCGGTTGTAGGAACATAACCTCGAGATGCATAAAGTACCTCGTAAGCTTTTTCTGTTGCATTAATAATATGATCGTCTTTTTTATACTGTGGCATTAAGAGACCTCCTTTTTATTTTGTAATAAGGATGGGCTTTCCCCCACCCTGTAGAATCATCCGCCCACTGCTACTTTTGGTACTAACGCTGCAAAAGCATCTTCTTTTAACGTCATGAAGCCAATATGCATTGTTGCACGCAAAGCAAACATATCTTGCTCATAAAGATTGATAGGTTTGCCATCTGCATCAACAATCGTTGATAAAGTCGCTTCTTCTGAAACCTTGTATTCGATTCCTTGTAAAATACCATAACGAGCCATATCCCAATCACCAGCAAGCATTAAAGCTTTTGTTTTATCGAATGATGCTTTTGATACATATCCAATCGGTTGCCCTAATACTTGTGAAGGCGTGCCACCAGTTGCATCATTAAAGATAGGGTTGTTGTTCTGGTCCTTAGCAGCACGTAAATCTTTTCGGAATGACTTAATCGTAGTAAATCCATTAACATCATGATCTGCTTCTTCCAAAAGCCCTGCAACATCGTTCAGGTCAAAGTATAAGTTGGCACCTGTGCCATATTCGATTGATTGACCACTTGCTGTGATACGTTCAAATACAGAGACGCCACTTGCATAAGGTGACCCTGTGCCAAACAATGCAGCCTGGTCAAATTTTTTATAAAATGCTTCTGCAATAGCTGGTTGCATCTGGCTAAAGAAATCACTTACTGTGAATTTTAAAAATTCTTTCGACACTGGGATAATAACTGCTAACTTTTTCGCTTCCATTACAGCTTTTAACCAAGTTGCTTTAGAAGTTTGAATTCGTTCTGTCTCTCCAACCCAGTAAGCGCCAGGGCCTTCAGCTAAATAAGTAAATTCTTTTTTGGGTTTTGTCATTTCCTCATACTTAGCTAATTGCGCTACAGCCGAGTTAGCCATGAATTCTTTTAATACCAACGTTCCTGATTCAGTTGGAATAGATCCCGTCTTAGCATCTTGTAATAAGATGTTATTAGGTGTAGCAAACATTTGAATGTTTAATTTCATTAATGGTGTAAAGCCATATGATAGAATACCGATTTGTTTTTTCATGTGTGTTGTACTCCCTCTTGTTTATTTTCGGATATTAGCAGCACTAGCTAATTCCGATAAGTTTGTTACTGATGAACTACCTCCGCCTGGTTTGTCGATGTCACGACCTAATTCTTTGAATTTAGAATCAACTTGAGCTTGGACAACAGCGTCAAAATCTGTTTTAAACTCATCTAACGTGGTATTTGTTACTGTTTCATCGTCACCAAGCAATTTGTCAATCCACTTCGTTGCGAACTTTACATCATACCCTTTGTCAGTTGCATAAGTAAGAGCTGTTTCTTTCATTGCTGAACGTTTTGCTTCTTTTTCTTGAGCATCTAATCGTTCTTTCAATTCACGAATTGTCTTTTGTTCAGGTGTCTCTTGAGGATTACGTTTATTCACTTCTTCCTCAATCAACGTTTCTAGATTGTTCGATTTCCACGTTTCAAGAGCTTTTGAATGGTACTTATCGCGTTCTGATTCAAACTCACTTTTAACATCTTTGTTAGCTTTCACCGCCAATGATAAGTCACCTTTTTCGAGCGATTCCTCTAAAACATGCTTTTCGATAGCCGACACGTCACCAGCTTCCACTAACTCTTTCAATTTATCTAAATTAATTTTCATAGCATCCTCCAGTCCTCCACACGCTATGCCCGTGGAACACAATAGTATTTCGCCTCATTCGCTTTTATCCTCTGTTTAGGCTTTCGAGCATAATAAAAAGCCACATCAATTAGCGGCTTATTGTTTCCTTTATGAAAATTTATCCCATCGCTTCCCTAAAATCCTCATAGGTTTGTTCAGCGAGTTCATCGTTAGTCCTACCAACAACATCAGCAATCTCATAAACAAGTATGCATCGACAATTAATGTCGTGATGCGCGTACCCTGTGTTACCTGGAGCGATTCCTTTCTCTCCATTACCTAAGTCAAACATGTCATTTACAGGAATTTGCTTCTTGTCCAACTTTACATGATTAGCTTTCGGTGTTTTACGAACCCTAATGTCTTTCATGTTTCTCCACTTCTTCAACATGATGACACCTTTATCATTAGCTCGTTTTGCACTATCCAAGGAACCTTGTTCACGCACTCTATGAGACTCTGTTCTAACAACTCGAACAGCTTTAACGTAATCACCTTCAAATGTATCTTTTAGTGACGAAGCCATGTCCTTGTATGTAGAACCTCTCACAAGGCTCTGTGTGACGTTTTGCTTAATCTTATAGATTATGTCTCTACGATTCTTTTCTAGTGTTTCTGATAACGTTAAGCCATTCACAGGATTATCTAATGCTGCTCTTATCTGTTCAACTTTAAGTGAAGTATACTGTAAGCTTTTACGGGCTACTTTTTCAATTGCCCAACCCATCCAAGAATATGAGTAGATATAGGATTCTGCTAGGTAAGCGTTAATACTATTCATTGTTTCAATGGACATTGTATCAACATGTTCCATAAGTGAATCAATGAATTTTTTTAACCTATCGTACTTAATCATGTTTTCATAAGTAAGAATGCCATCATCTTCGTAGTCAGCGTATATCTTGCCTAGTTCTCCAAGTACCTTATTTACTAATTGGCGATAATAGTCTCGGATTGAACCTTCAACCGTCTTGAGTTCCTGTTCCGCCCACTGGTTTAGTTTCTCGCTGTACTTTTCCAGGTCCATTATTACCACCATCCTCGCTGTCTTTAAATAATGGTTCTATATTATCGCGTTCTAATTCTCTTTGCTCCATCTCATAGTCCACATCGTCAACGATAGACAAGGTTGACAACGCCGTTTTATGAGAAGTAATAGCCATTAGCGTTGTAGCTGTTTGCGCTTCTTCTAACAAGTTAGCTGGTACATTACGACGGAAACTGAACCACAGCTTCAAGTAATCTTCTTTAGAACAAATCCCTTTCTTTGCCCATGCACTACAGATAACTTTAAATTGATAACGTAAAGCAGCAGTCATCTTACGCTCCATCGTCACACATTTATTCTCAAGCGACATAAGTTTGTATTTCATAGCTACGCCAGATACATTACCTGCAAACGATTCATCACCGAAATTCACTGATTTCGCTAATCTTAATATGTTTTGTTCTAATCGATTCAAGTGGTTTTCAATCATGGTGTCATTTATATCTTTTGTTAAATAGCCAACGTCATCATGTTCTTCGAATAACTCAAAAACACCTGATTTTTTAATTTTACTTAGTGTTTCTTCATCTGCTCCCACACCTTTTAAAATTAGATAAGCTAAACGATACTGTTCAATCTCGTTTGATGCATCCGAAAAGGTACGATCATATGCATCGATAAGCGCGAACACTTTTTCAGCATCAGCCATAAGTTCTTCGTTGTTAGGCAAACCCCATAATGGACAATAATCAAAAGTATGGAGGTTCTTTTCAACTTGTTCTAGGCCGTTAGCGCCAGTTTCAAATGCATAAAAATAAGCGTTGTCGTAAAACTCGACACGCTGTTTATCATCATCAATATTGAAATAACGTATTGCGAATTCAGGCTCTGTGTAATCCGTTGACGAAATAATAATAGTTTCCCAAGGATCAATGTTTACTATTCGTTCCTTACCTTCTTTATCGATATAAGCCATACGAGCACTATAACCGCAAATAGCAGCCTTTTTGCCCCATTCGCTATCTTTATCCTCAACGTTATTTCGCAAACGGAAGTCATTTACTTCATCTTTCATCTTCACTAAGATATCTTTTGATTTTTCTTCGATTTCATAACCGATAGGGTAACCGAACATATAACCTACTTTGGTATCCACTATTTCAGCATCAAAGGGATTATTTAAACGGTTATTCACCTTATTATCAATACGTTTGATGGCTCCTGTTTCAAATTCCTCATAATCAACAGCCTCACGTGTCAAAATAGGTACACCTTCGATTGACGCTTTGTAGCGCTCGTAAAAGGATAATCGTTTTTCTTTATCATTTTTATGTTCCTCAATTGCCTTTGCAATCAGTTGTGGATTGGCACCTTGTACTTTAAACTGCTTTAAATACTTATAAGTGTTCACTCAATCACCCCTAACTTTTCCTACGTTGTGGTTTCAATTCTGTATATATTGCGTATCTCAATGCATCAAGCACATCATCCCACAGCTTCACTGGATCACCAGTCGTTTCGTTCCATACATACAGATAAATCTCTTTATCAAATCGTTTTACATTCTCACGAACAACAAACAACTTATTTCGTTTGAATAACCTAGCTACTTCTTCAATACCAGCGATAACCTTTTTATCAGCATTTCGTGCTTTAATTCCTTCGCGTCTAAACCGTACAACATGTTCAGGTCTTGCACTATCACAGTAAAAGTTTATATTGCCATAATGCTCTTTAATGTCTTTCGCTACTGTAACCCAATAATCAATTTCTTCATGTTGCTTTGCATGTTCCTCAATCAAGTACAAATTGCCTTTATCATCAATACCTAACACCACAATGGAACCATGATGGTCATAGCCCCAGTCAACACCAGCAAAGTACTTTGTGATATTAACTGATTCAAATTGTTTTCTTGAAATGTAATGTACATCTTTGTTGAAGTCTTTATAAATTACACCTTCAGCAGCTACCCATTGTCCATGAATGTCACGATCAGTAAACATTCCTGTCGGCGTTGAAGCAATGATTGACTCAACATATTCAGGGTCAAGAAAGATATTATCGAACAATGTGAAATGGAATGCTCTGATATTTAAACGACCATTCTCTAACATTTGGCCATCTTTATCGATATAATCCGTTTTAACGCTATGTGCTGGATTCTCCGGGTTTGTATCTATCAATATACGAGCACCCTTATATGAGCAACGTGAGATAACTTCTTTCACGAATGAATCATGAAGTGCTGTGCCCTCATTGAGTAGCGCTCCAGCAGCAGTGAAACCGCGCACTTTTTTCCATGCATCTGAATTAGCACCATCAAAACAATATATTTTGTTGCCAAATACAGTAACGGCATTCGATTTATTAAGCTTTAACTCTTTACCTAGAATGACTTCCATATCGTTTAATATGTTACGTCGAATACTTGCTTGTGTAGCGCCACCCATAATAAATGACAACCCTTGACCCTCGTATTTAGCGATGTGCATTAAAAAAAGCAGAATAAACACGAATGTTTTTCCTGCACGTTTGGCGCCACTAGCGAGTAGTATTTTAGGTTTTTCTTGAATAAATGAGTCCATGACCTCTTTTTGCTTCGGTGTAAGTTCGGCCACTAATCATCACCCGCCATTTTACGAAGCATCTTAGCGATTTCGCTTTCTTGAGCATTTGTATCACCTTGCTCAATTTTGCTAATTTCAGCCTTCGTCTTATCGATGTTCAACTGCATCTGCTCTAGTTTAAGCCTGCGTTCATCATCCTCAGTTGTTAGGTCCATAAACTGCTTAACCAAGTTTCGGTGTTCAGCAAATGCTCTTGTTTGAGCCTTGATGTAAGACTCATAGCGTTCGTGAGCGTAGATAACTTTAAATGTTTCGCCACTTCCACCTTCACCAGATGAATAACCACTCGTTTCTTTCAAATGGTCAAACGGGTCTTCAACCCACATTATCTTTTGAGCACGAATGATAGCCGAGAAGCTTAATTCAATCTGCAACCATAGCTGGTCAACAACATCGAAGTCCTGCAATGCCTCCATGATTTCGATTTGCTCATCGTAAAGGAACTTACTACGCAAGCCATGAATCATAGCAGCCCTGTTCCGTTTGGTGAACTGATTTGGCGGATTAGGATTACCACTCCTCTTTTTCACTCGCCCATCCTTCTTAGGCGGCTTGTCATTAATGACTTCTTCTGTATCGCTATTGATTGTAGTTTCGTTTGTAGTACTGCATTCATTTGTTTGTAGTACTACATTCCACTTATCACGGCTTTTCCATGCTGAAATTGTTTTCTCTGGCACATCTAGTTGTTCAGCGATAGTTCGATTGGTTATGTCACCATTATGCTGTTTGAATATCTTGAGTGCTTCATCTCTTCTAGGATCTCTTTGTCTAGTCATATCTCATAAACACCACCTCCAGAATCATGTCTGGTTCACGATGAACCTGACCTATTATGTATTTCGCTCTCAAAAGTAAGTACCGTTGCCCTAGCAGTAAAGGGGGAAACTGCTTGATACTCACTTTTCAAAACAAAATGTCACTGGTTCATGTTGAACTATCGTTTTTGTGTCTCTGGTACATGATGTACCAGACCTATTCACTCTCAAAACCACACCAAACTCCGCCCTCTATTTGCATTTCGCGCATTCTCCAATTGGCTGTTTGATGCAGTTTTCAAAGTAAAAGAAAAAGCCCTCACATGAAGGCTTAGTCAACAATTTCCCAATCATCTGATAACATATCTGTTTGAGATGCTAGCCACCCAATTACAACAGAAGCATCAGCCGCCTTCATGTCAATATGTGAATTAATGAACACTGTGTTTGTTTCGTTTGCTGGCGTCTTAGCTAGAGCATTTTTTGCTTCCCCGCGCATATTTTCGTATGGTACTTCCTGCCCGTTCACTAAATACAGAAACATACCCTTCCCATTCCAACCTTGTCGAGCTACTTTCTCGCCCGATTTTAAAGCTTCAATCGCTTGACCGAAATTCATTGTGCTTACCTCCATTTCTTTTTTAAAAACATAATAAAAAGCATTGCAACGAAATATGGTTACAATGCTTTTTTAACACCTATTTAAGTAAATGAAGTAGACGAGGATTTGCACCTCATATGGTTAACATCTCATTCGGTTGCGCCTCTCCTGTGCATTGTATAAAGGTTTATAGGCCTTTAAATCACGTAAGATATTTGAATGGGCAATAGCAAAGTTAACCTTACCGAACTGTTGAGAGTACTATGTTATCTCTCTAAGCGTCTACCTATTCCGCCACTACTTCTTTACATTCGTCTATTATTTTATTGTGGTAAAAATGTCGAGTTAGCTCACTTGTAGCAACCGTGGTAGAGCTACACCACGTTATTATCGTAATCGAATTGTTTTCGTGCATTTCCGTGCACGTTTAGTAAGTTTGACTGAATTATGGAAAGTGGACGAAGTTCACATAACAACCACTCCTTATTCCGATTTTTAGCCTTTTATATTAATTAAGATACCTAATCTCTTAAAAAATATGGGCCGGCCATGCATGTCGTGCTCCGAACGAATTTGCTCGGCGCGGGTCGGTCGTCGGTCTGTCTTTCCCTAATATTTAGGATTTGATAAATACCAAGGGAGGAAACCTTTACCGCACCGAACCTACCTCCGAGTTTACAATATTAATTTTTAAATACCTAATGTATAACGAATGTAACGTATATAACGTTTGTAACATCTATCACATTTGCAACTCATCTTCCTTTTGTTCAGTTACAATTTTTAAGCATCTTTTTTGTCTATTCTTTTCTAACCATTTTGAAGCGTTTTTATAACATTTCCTATAATAAAAAGGCACCAACTACAGGACATTCACCTGTTGTCAGTGCCTCTATTTTTTCGTAAAGGTTACTAAAGATGTATTATAATCAAATAGATTATTTGTTTTCTTTACAATAATTGATTAACACTTGCAAATCGTCTTCTAGTGGTTCTTCTAAAAATTTGTTATGATTAGCTGATATTTGTAAAGCAATCATTTTAGAACTTATTAGATTGAAAAATGTTTTTCCTTCTAATATAGCTTCATAATCTTCTAATTTAAATTCCAGTATATAAAAATTAGGATTGTTAGAAGAATGTTTTTCAATTAAACGAAGAACTTTAGTTAAACCATGTGAATCGTTCCAAGATGTTTCTTTACCTGATAATCCTTTGTAAGTAAACATAATTCCTAAATTGCAATCACACTGTTTCATCAAAGAATAAAATTTACCTACATAAGTCACACTTAAAGGTGTTTTATAATTTTTGCATTCACCTAAAAATAGATTATCTTCAATAACCAATAAAGAACGCGGGATATTAAAATACTCTAGTGCTGCTTTACCATCTTTTGTCAAAGTAATGACTTCATCTATTTCATTACTTCCTGTTCTAATATTAGAAGTAACTTTAAAGAAAAAACTCTTATTTATTATGAAATTCACCAAATTTTCTAAGGCATCTCCGACATCTTTAGTATTATCTGTTGTTTCATCATTTGAAGTTGCTTTTATATCTCCTCTAGATATCTTTAGTTTTCGCAAGAGAATTTTGTATTCATCATAATTTGATTTATTCCATTCAATTAATGACTCGAATTTTTCAAGTGCAGATCTTAGCATTAATTTATATGCCTCACCAGTTGATAACCCTTTTTCAGCCATATTAATTTGTCCTACTTACTTCATAAATTAATATTGTATCTTTAAATACTATAAATTCATGATGGCAAAAATCACAAGAAGTGTCTCCTAAATCATCTGTTAATGATTTTAAAATCTTTCCTTTAAATTTGTGGCATTCACTGCAGTAAAGTTCAAATCTTTTTTCTAAGTAACCGCTTTTAGTTAATTCATTCAAAAAATTATAAGTCGTCTCAATAGAAATATGTGTTCTTGCTTTTATATCTCCTGGGTATAAGACAGTTCCTTTGGTCCAATATTTAACTATGTTCTCCATCTGCTGAGCCTGGTAAGGAGTCAGATTGTACTTGCTCTCCAAGCTCTTTATTACATTTAATAAAGTAATCTCTGACATAGTCAATCCTCCTTCTACCTTCATTTAGTTCATCATACAACATAAACAAACTATAATCTTGATTATGATAGTTATGGTCTGCACCAATATTTATTCTTTCTTCAGGCCAGACTAATTTAACATTTGGCAAATCTGAGGTTTCTTCTATTGTATTAATGAAATGATCTAATTTCTTTTTAATTTCTTCGCATTTTTTATTCGCAGAAAACAATGTAGCATTATCTTCCATAAATGTTTTTAATTCACCTAAAATAGGGATAACATAATCTTCATTCTCAAATGAATCTAAATGTGCAATTGTACCATTTCTATGCATCTTCATGGCAACTATCACCACATCTTCTTTAACTCTCTTTATGTAATGAATTAATTCTTTAAAATCAATAGTTACAACAGAAATTTCAAATAAATCTTCCATTTTTTCAATTGTAGAATTTATCATTTCACTGTAGAAATTATGTGTTGGCTTAAAATCAAACTTTACTTTGTCGAAGCAAATCTCAAGTATTTTATTTTCAATATCAATTCTAACTAGTACAATAAATTTAATCTTCTTGTCCTTAAAACTATCTGTTTTACCATCTAATAAATAATTAAACTTAATATATAGGTTGGACGAACTTTGTTTAATTGATACGGTAGAGGCGTCCTTATCTACAATATCATGTTTGAATTCATCATTATATAATAAAAAGGTGTCATTTCCATCGTTTTTTATTTTTTCAAAAATTCTTTCAATATTAAAGTTTTCCACTTCAAACCAAAGCATGTGACGATATTCTTTACTAAATTCTAAATCTTCAATTGATTTAATTAATCTTTCAGTATTCATATTTTCAAACAGGTAGTTTATTTTACTGTTTACATCTTCATGGTAGGATACATCTGGAAGTAACAAATTATTACCTCCGTTTGACATTCGTTTATTATTAATAATTAATCCTTTTTCAGCCAAAATTGATAATAAACGTTTTTTCATATACGCAGGGTAGACAATATTTAAAGAGTTTTTCTGAATCTCTACATATTCCGTACTAATCAAAATTAGAACTCCTCCTTTTTACTTAAACATTGGCTATTGTACCACTAATTTACTATAAAATGAAATATATTACAGTAATATTTCATATAAACTAGACAAAAAATAGTAAATCATCAAGGGGCTCTATGCCCCTTGATCATGCAATCATCTGTTTCACAATGTTATCTTTAATACGTTTAATACTAGTTGATGATAAAGCCATGTGTTGACCTATCCAACGTTGTGATTTCCCGTCTAGCATCCAGTTCAGAACTTGTACCTCTCTCTCACCATCAACTCTTTCAATTAACTTTTGCACCTCTAAAAGCTTCTTCTCATACTCCGCAACACGTTTGATATTTTTCGAACGTCTAATAGCTTCCTGCATAATCGGATCACCTACACCGCCTGCAGCCTTTGGTAGTGTAGCCTCAATTCCGTATTGTGCCGTTTTTGCCCCAATAACCATTTCTGCTCGCATTTCTTTAATGGCGTTAACCATCCAGTGGTAGTCTGTAATCATTGAATCTAAAGCGTCTGGTGTAATCGTAAGTGTTCTTTCTTTTAACATAGGTTTGCCCTCCTAAGTTGTGATATACTTCTTTTACTAGATTGTCTTAAAAGGGCATGAACCAATTCGAGCTGTAGCGTGTGACGACGCTGCGGCTTTTTTATTTGCCTAAATTATCATTTGTGACTTGGTAAAATATCGACCTTATAACAAGCAACCAGTCTGATTCCATTTAATTCATATTTCACTAATTCTTGATTACTACTTTTCAACAATCTAACTGAGTAAATCCAATCCCCAATAACGGTAGGGTCATAATATTTATTTATAACATCGACTATATCTCCCTTTTGTAATGGGTCAGCGATTTGATTTATACAACCTGTTGATACCTTTTGTTGATGAATGTGGATATTCTTCATCCATTTTTCCACCTTTCTTTAAAGTTATGCGCTTCTTTCGATGGTTCAAATATCGTTCAATATCCTTTTTATACATTTCTTTTTCTTCATCTGTGCAATCGGATAAATCCAAATCACCCATTAATAAATTTAATTGCTCATCCCCTGACATCCATATCACCCTTCTTAAGGATATCTTTATAGGTGCACGAAGCCCCCACATCATGTAATCATCTGTTTCACAATACTATTGTTTTACTTCTTCGTTACAAAGAGGACATTTCCGTTCATAATCCTTGTTAAATGCTTCACCACAAACATCGCATTTGTTGTCCATGTTAAATCACCTTTCCTGAACAATTTCTTTCAACTAACCACTTTCTTCTTCCCTAACAACCCACCAGCTCTTGGCTCAATCCGTCCAGCCATTTCAAGGTCCATAGCAATCAAAGCAACACTCACCTTACTAGTATTTAGCCTGTCAGCAATTTTGTTGATTGGATGCCCTAAGTTCCAAAGCGTGATGAATGTTTCTATTTGACGCTGTGTAAAATCAAATTTAACGATTTCATGAACCTCACCAGTGAATAAAATGTATCGATTCTCTACTTTTCTCCCCATTCAATCGTCACCTCTGCCCTTGGATTATCCGAATACCACTTACAAACAAACAACTCCGTTACTTGGCTATCGTCATGCCAAATAACCTTGCTTAAACCATCTTTTATACCCTTTGCTAGATTATCTACGTCTGGCTTGGTTGTTGGTCTTAACTCCCCATCTACGGCTTGCTGGTGCTTCTTTTTGCTAAATGATTTAGGAATCTTTCGATACACATCAATTCTTAATCTTATTTCCTCGGTAATAAGCGTATCTGGTGCAACCTGTGAGGCTACCAATCTCACAAATGATTTATAGTCTTTAGATTCTTTCGGATCACGTACAGACACGTTATTTCCATAGCGACTAAACTTCGGTCGTTGTTGCGCCTGCACATCACCTGGTATTTCAATTTTGAGTACGTTCATGCCTGTTCACCTTCTTTGTAACGAAAATAAGTCTTTCGTTTTTCAATCTTCCATTCACACCATTCTGCATTCCAAGTTTCTTTTAACGTGGCCGTTAAGCTAGCTTTCGGACTAGAGTAATGTGTTTGTACATATTCGAGTATTTCATCAACTGTGGCCCATCTATCTCGTCTGTGCCATTTCAAGAATGTCTTCACACGTTCGATAGTTTCGCCATATTCCGTACGGAACTCACCACTCTTTAAACCACCTGTCAATTTGTCGTGATAGCCTTCTCTGATAAGGTGCCTTATTGAATGGTTTTTGGCGCGGCTTCTCACTCCCCATTCCTCGATATGTGCCTGTTGTTTTTCTACATCTACATAAATTAATCCAATGCCATACTTCTTTAAAATGTCGCGGATAAACCACCCATGATATTGTTTTGGTTCAGGTACTGAGATGAAATAATAATCACTTGCTGTTCTTGCTCTGTATGCTTGTTCTAAAACTTTGAAATTTAGATGTTTTTTCATTTCCACTACGATCGTCACATTGCCTTTTAAAGCCACTACATCATACAACCCAACTTCTGCGTAGATGCTTTGACAACGCATTTGATTGAGTAAAAATTGCTTTAAAGGTTCATACAGATCTGATTCTTTCAATTTTCCACATCCTTACTAGCACTCTCATTAGTCTGCTGATAAAACAACCTAATGCCGTTCTACCAGCAGCGTGTATTTTACCGTTCTACAAATTGACTACAAGATTTCCAATTCACTCGTTGGTCTGTAGCAGCGCCATTTGTATTTTGTCGTAAATCACATTTGTAATAGGTTCCTGCATATCTCCTAGCAAATAGATGTTTACAATGCTTACATCGTTTATCCTCTGGCCCATAACCGATTACATTCACCATTGGGTTAGGATCCAGTTTGCTTTCGTCTATCGGAACACCTAAATCCAGTTCGATTTGTTCCATTACTTCACCCCTAACTCTCTAGTTTAATGAGGTTCATAAACTCACATGCTCCTTATCTGTTTCGAATTTCATTAGTATTTGATACGGTCGTGAATGATGCGGAAAATGATTAACCCTACTTGCTACTTTCCAACCTCTTTCCTTGTCATCCTCAATCATTCGTTTTAATTCTTGTGATGTCCTAGCCTTGGTGATTTTTCTTAGTGGTACCATTTCTATCACCTCGATTTATTTTCTAGAAAGGCAAATCGTCCTGACTAACCTCAATCGGCCCTTTACTATTAGCAAATGGATCTTCATCCACTCTCGTATAACTTGGTTGGTTATTATTACCGCCGTAATTGCCCTGTGGTGGGTTTTGATACGTTCCACCTGTATTTGTACTAGATTGATAGTTTGGCGTGCTCTGTGCGCCTCCTGTGCTGTTTCTCAGCTCTAAGAATTGGATGCTATCGGCTACAACGTCAGTAGTGTATACACGCTTGCCATCATGCCCCTCATAGCTGCCTGTTTGGATTCGCCCTTCCAAACCTATTAAATTTCCTTTTTTCATGAAGTTAGCTAGATTCTCGGCCTGCTTTCGCCAAGCTACACAGCTAATGAAGTCAGCTTGTTTTTCTTCGCCCTCTTTGTTAAATGCACGATTTACGGCTACTGTGAAACGACATGATGCAATGCCGTTCGGTGTGTATCGTAATTCAGGATCTTTTGTTAATCGGCCAACTAGCACGACACGGTTGATCATGTTGTTTCCCCCTCAATAAACTTCAATAAATCCTGTTTCATAACATCAAAAGCATTTGTGTGTCCAACAACTTGAAAAGCTGGCTCACCATCTAACATTTCGTTCACACAACTTTTGTGATACTGACACTTTTTAATACATTTGCCATCTGCGAAATCAAGTCCGATTACATGCCTACCTGAAAAACCTACGTAGATAAAATATTTGCCCGGTAAATGCCTTCCATAACGATTGAGTATGATGTCTCCTTTACGCCATTTACTCTCTGTCATGCTATTCCCTCCAATAATTCAGGATTTTCGTAGATGTTGCCGATGACTTCACACTCTCTCATTTCGATTTGTATAATATTAAAACCACCCATTTCATCTATCCATTCGACTTCTTTTAAAACTCTATCTTTACCGTCATGCCAATGTGAATCTTTCCAACCTTTAACAATATCCCCCTCATAAATCTCCTTGCCGTTCTTACCCTTTAAGCCTGTGTATTGCACCAATTCCGCGTTTTCAAATGTGAACCAAGTTGTATCGCCCTCGTCACCAGTTAAATCAACTTCAACCATTTTTGTGATGAAATCAATGCTTTCGATTTTGACCAGTATTTTAAATGTTTAATGAAAACCCGAAACTGAATCTCTCTACTCAAGCAGCCTTCACCCTTTCTGTAATCGAGATTGCATAATCTAAAGCCTCATCCTGTGTGCCAAGACATTTCAGCACTCGTAAAGCTTCTAAGTTCTGATAAAACCCAATTTCGTTTTCTTTGTACTGGTATTTCTTGTAGAGGCCAACATGTAACACTAGCTGTTCGATTAGGTATTGTTCATTCATCAGCTTCACCACCTAGTGCTTGGCGAGCAATTTCCCCATTATCTTCTGTTACATCAGACGCATAATCCCCCACTGGAATACAGTATGGTTCGTAATGTTTTGTGTCAGCGTAATATTCAAGCGCTTTACGTAGACGTTTATTCTCTTCATTCACTAAATGTGTTAATTTGATATATTTACGTTTCTCCGATCTTTCAAAAGCTTTATCAGTCAATAAATCCATTTGCTCAACCTTGGATTTATTTAGTTCTTTATTTAACCTTTCAACCTCAGCAATTAGCGCTGGCACACCTTCAATTACCACAGTATTGTATATGTCAATTTCATCAGTTAGTAAGTCACCTGCATTTTCTCTGAAATACTCCCAATCCATGTTGCTGTATTCTTTTTTAATTGCATTCAACTGTTCTTGATTCATCACTCATCAACCCCATTTCCTAAATCGTTTCATGACTTTAATAATTTCCTCAATCATGTCTGGATTTTCGTCTGTATTGATTACGATGTATCGTGGATTTTGTGAACGACCTTCGTCTTTTCTAACATGATTAACGACTACAGCAATCCCTTCTAAATCTTTTTTTACTTGGCTGCTAAACTCTTTGGAAGCTTTCTCGATGTCACTGTTTTTAAAAACTGTATGGGTAATCTGCATTTGTTCAACTTCTTTAAGCACCTTTTGGCGTTTTTCTTCCTCAGCCGCACATTGTTTACACCAATAGGTTCCTAATGTTTCATCAGGTACATATCCGTTCGATTCAACTAACACCTGACTTTCGCAAAAAATACATTCAACTGTTTCTTCTGCTGGATTCACCTTACGTAAATATTTAGCAGCAAAGGCTCCACTGTAATCTTCTAACCAAACTACTGGACTCCCACATAAATCTTGTTCTCCAGTACTACATGTCCAAACGATACCTTCGTAATGTTCAGCCTCAATACATGAATGCATTACTACTTTGTTTCCTTTCTCTAACATTCCTTCACCCTCCGTTTCATTCGAATAATTGATAATTAATGATTACAATCGATTTATCAGGAAAATAATTATTTCGTTCAATATTTCTAGCTTCCTCAACGATGTCGCCAATGTTTTGAATTGGTGTTGTTCGTCTTATCTCTGCATTTGCAAATCCAGTATTATGAGAAAACGATACAAAATATCGATATTTTTTATCCATCCCTTCACCCTCCAATCAAGGGGCTGTGCGCCCCTCTATCTATGTTCAAATACCTTGCGTAATCGGTAGTTCACTTTCATGTCCTTTGGAATCGTTACCGTGAAATCTTGAGCCATTTCAAACAGCCTACTAGTAAGCGCCTCGTCAATATAAAGCATGTCGTCCAGAGACAATTCGCTGGATATTAATAACGGCTTGTTGTTCAGATAGCGATAGTTGACCACTTCAAAGATGACCTCTGTCTGCCACGGTTTCACATCGAATTTGCCACCAATTGGCTTGAATAAATCGTCTATGAATAGGACATCAACCTCTTTCATCCGATCCATAATTTCGTTTTTACGCTCAAAGTTATTAGCAGCGATATTGTTCATGCCATCTTTATATGGAAAGTAAAGAACAGGCACTTGCTTTGCATGCATCAGGTAGTTAGAAATGGCGGTCAATAGATGCGTCTTTCCGCAACCTGGTTGTCCAATAAGCATGATGCTGTTCTGCCTGAAATCTCTAATATCATCAAAGGCTGCATAATACTGATTTGCCTTGCTTTTCATTTCAACGACTTTTGGATGGACGTCATCAGTCGTGAAGTTTTTGAAGCTCATTTTCTGAAACTCTTCTGTAATGGCACTAGATTTAATGAGCCTATTTATCTTGAACATCTTGCTACATTCGCATTCGACATAGTAGTCCTGCTCAACTTCAACGCCTCTGATATAGTAGCCATTCTTTTTTCGGACTAAGTAACTGCCAGTATCCTTACACTTTGGACAGTTATAGTTAGGTTCCTCAACTACTGTAGTCTCCGAACACAATTGGCTTCTGGCCTTTAGCTCCTCCATGACTGCTGCCATTCTGTCGCCCATTCTTTTCATCAATCTTCACCTGCCAATCTGCGTATGAATTAACTCCTTTTTCTAATGACCAATTACGTAGTATCCCTTCGATGTACTCAACACTTGATTTACCTAAATCAGCAGTAAGTTTAATAGCTTCGATAATCAGTAAGTGGTCAGGATACAATTCAAGAAGTTTGTCCATTTTTCGGTGATCCGTAAAGTTACTGATTCGGATTATTGAATCAAAACAATTTTTTATCTCTAGGAACGGATTGACCGACTGACTCTCTTCTCTCTCTTTCAGTACTTGGTTATTATCAGTATTTGGTTTATTCAATACTTGGTTATTATCAGTACTTAGTAGTGTTCGATTTTCTACTTCTTGAAAACCTACTTCTTGGTTTTCAACTTCTTGCTTTTCTACTTCTTGAAAATCGGTAAGTAGAGAATTTATAGGCACTTCATGAACAATCGTTTCCCATTCTTTAATTCTTTGCCCTTCACGAATAGGTTTTCGTTCAATGTAGCCACATGTCTTTAATTCATTGAAACCTGCTCTGAAAGATGCCTTGCCATCAGTTGAATGAGTCATTAGCTCGTCCATATAAAACACCCAATCATCCGGCATTGAAAGCATGTATGCCATTATGCCTTTAGCTTTCCAAGATAGCCGGTTGTCGTTCAATGCTGTTCGATTCATCACTACATAGTTGCTGTTCTTAGCCACTCGGATGATGCCCATTTGCCCTCGCCCCTCCTAAAAAATCAAATCGAAGCCAAAACGCTTTTTATCTCTGTCGAGAGTAGCAATCCTACGTAACATACGTTCTGGAATATCTTCTTTCGATTTAATAAAGCCTTTGAAGTCATACACTAAGTAATCTTCTGCACCACATTTAATACATTCATCGTGACTAGGTTCGCTTAAATGTTCTTCACCTGGTATCGGTGCCCATCGTTCTTTCCAATCATGTTGGCAATTAATCAAAATTTCATATCCTTTATCAATTAATTGAGCAGAACTATTGCAATACTCTTCCTCATGGATTTTGGCACCGTGCTTCGTGAGTAATCGTTTGCCGCAGTGATCACATTGAAATAACGTTTGGTTTTCCAAGACCTTCATGGTTTACCCTCCATATTCGCAATATTCAAATTTTTAATCACAGATTTTGTTAACAAGCCACTTCCAGTTTTAACTCTTTCTGAATCATTTCTGTTAGCCGTGGTAACAAAATATCCCGTAATGCCTTATCATCAGGACAGTAATCATAAATAGTAAACTCATGCGCATCATCTATTTCAGTACCTTCATACCACGCACTAAAGAAGGCTTGGGGATGGTCATACTGTTCTTCACAATTAATAATGTGATCCCATTCAGACCTTGCAAAATCTTCATCGAACGTTTCATCCATACGGCAATCTAAAATGTAGTTTTTAATATTTTCTGCGGTTGCTGCTACGTCCAATTCTTTGCTTTTTCCAGCTCCAAGATGAAGTTTGTTTAGGATATAACCATAAGAATTTCTATCAAAAAACTTTCTAAAATCATCTAAACCATGATGCGTCCATTTGAAAGAGTAATTCCCGTAATCAGTTACACAACTAAATAATCCAGTGGAATCTAATGTGAAAATCCCCCATCCTTCACCATTAATCGAAGGCAATTCATAACGCCAATATTTTATTTCTGCACTCATATAACTCCTCCTACGGAATAAAAATCATCTTGCCTGTTGCCCTTGCTACTGCTATTTAAGCTTTTTCGTGCTGTATAATATCGCTGATATCACATTTTAAAACCGTGCATAAAGTATCTAAATCATTGATTTTTATACTTTTCGAACGCCCATAATATAAATCTCTTAATGTTGGATATGGGATACCAGTCATCCTATGAACATCACTAGCTTTTAAATTGCGTGCAGCACACCATACCCTGAAACGTAATTTAATCATGGTTACCTCCTATAAAAGCCCTTGTTCCCTCTCACAAACCGCGAAACTACCACTAACCTTCAATACTCTATAGTTTGGGTATCTAGTCATGTAATCGAGCACCAGACGCCTTATTTCATCGTTGCCCTTAGCCTGTTGGAATATCCAAGCAGGCAGAAGGACTTTGTGCGGTACGTTATTGCTCAACGATTAGCTCACCTTGTTCTTGTTTTGTTTCATCCTCAACAACCGAGAAGTCCGTCACATCAATAACATCGCTCATATCCTCTGAAACCTCGTTTTTAATCGTTTCATCAGCCTCAACAACCTTTTGAAGCTCGATTGACTTAGGAGCATATTTCAGTACTTCTTTCAAAACGGTTTTCTTAGCCATTGCGTCATAGTTGGTTTTCCAAGGGCTTGTCCAACCTTTTTTAACTGCTTGAGAGAATTCATGGGCATGTTTATCGATACGTTCTCTTGTCCAGTAAACAAAGTCGTAACCACCGTTTTTTAAGTGGTACACAGCGTAGTATCCGATTGGTTCGCCTTCTGGATTTTGTGATGGAACATGTACTAAATCTTTGTGTAAGCCGTATGCAAACGAAAACTCATCTTCCTTATACACTTCATGAGCATAGATAGCCTTGTACTGACCACTACGTACAGCAAGATCGATTAAACCTTTATATCCTAACTGGAACTGAACCTGTTTACCGTAAGGGATTAAGTATGCTTGTCCCAATCCTGTATTTGGCTCCACTCCTAGTTGGGCTGATTGCATAAGTGCTGCTACGAAACTCATTTGGTCACATTCTAGTAGCTTTGGTGTTGCACGAACTGCTGTTAATGCGATTCGAGCAATACGATCAGCATCCATGTGTTTAGGTAATGCTCGTTGAATTTGAGGACCCATACGTTTTAATAAATTATTTAGCGATTGTTCTGGCGTAACACTTTGTTGTACTTGACCTTGTGCTTTCGCTTTCAATTCATTTGTAGTAGCCACAATTATTTCTCTCCTTCCACAGCAGTTATTTCTGTTTGTGTTTCTGATTCAAAATTTTGATAAACTGTTTGTGAATCTTTTTTAAAACGCAATTTTGCATCTCTAGCATCAACTGCAGTTATAACAGCAGTGACAGTTGTAAGAATAGTTTCTTTAATAACGAATTGTTTTAATCGAGTCATGGTTAATTTGCCTCCAATTTTTTATAGTTGAATCGTCTAGATGATGATGGTTTCTTGTATTTCTCATAAATTTCAGGTGCTTCTGCTTTTAAACGCTTACTATCTACACGATTAGTAACAATCGTTTTAAACGTCACTTTGTGACGTGGTGTATGTCCTTCTACAGCGTTTTCGAGCTTTAGTTTTAACTGATTCTCATACTCTTGCTTTTGTTGCTCTAATGCCCTAATTTCGCTTGAAATGGAATCAATAGCATCCAGTAGTACATCATCATCCTTTGTAAGCATGATGGCCGTACCATCATCTTGTGGGTACATCTTTTTGATTAAGTCATTCGTTGCATCCGAGCCATCAATAGGTGGAGCAATATTCTTCAGAACATGGTTTTCCCAAAAGTCTTTTTCACGTGCAATGAGAATCTGTATAAATTCCTCGTCACGTTCGATTTCTTTCCAAATAAATGTACTACCACCAACTAACACAGCAATATATGCCTTTTCGAAGCCTGTAACAGCTAGATAATGATGGACTTGGCATAGATAGCTCGCTGGTATTTCTTCACCTTCCCATTCACCTTTTAAATACTCATTAGCTGTTTTACATTCAAGTACAGCTCGCTCACCAACGACTACGCGATCTAGATTAGCCAACATAAAATCGTGTTCTGGATGAACCAACATTTTGTTCATACGTCTCACTTTTTTACCTGTACGTTCTGCAAATTCTTCAGCAACTAAATTCTCAAACTTATTTCCGAAATGAATAGCTTCATTTTCAATCTTCTCGTAAAACTGACCTGTCTTTTCTAAAAATAGTTGGTAAGCACTTTTATATGGATTAAACCCCATAATTGTTCCTGCATCTGACCCACCGATACCAGAGCGACGAGCGTCTAACCACTCGTCACGACTCATATCTGCAGTCGTAATTTTTGCCAATACCATGCAAATTACTTCCTTTCGTGATATGATGGTAAAAATGATTTTCTTTAAGCCACTATTGCGAGTAGTGGTTTATTTTTTTGTATGAGCAAACCCATAATGCAACTCCACGTAAGCAATAACTTCTGAATCAGACATATCGTAAGTTGAATCATCTTTATATCCCGCAGACAGGTAATCACTGACGTTATCAATGTGTACGATTGCATCACCTATCTCAAAATACACGTCACGAGATGCTATGAAACTACCGAAATCATCGTGCATTTCAAAACTTACAACAGGTTCATAAGGTACTGTTGGATAATGAATGCGACCACGTACCATTGGATTCTCTACTAAAAGATTCATAGAATCACCTTCTAAAACGGCATTGCGTATGGTTCTACATACTCTGGCGCAATTGCTGGACCGTTAGCTACGAATGATATGCCATGCTTTATTAAGTGGTAAGAAGTCCAAGTGTAATCATGTCTGCCTTGCACAATCTCACTGTTTGGAATACCGATTTTACTCAAAGATTCTGGGTGTAATAAATGGACTCGAAGGTTCACGTTCTCGATAGTTGCATCATATTGAGCTGAAATAACTTCGTTTGCTGGAATACCGTAGTGCATTAGCAAAGCTGGTAATTGACTAAGCGCTGATACTGCTTTTTGTAATCTCATAAATATCAATCCTTTCGATTTTTCTGATGGCCTATCCCATCAAGCAGCTTGTAAATTCCAAAAAGAAAACGGCTAACCAACCATTTACAAACTGCTTGACGTTTGCGAGTTTCGACTCGCAAACGTCTGGTTTTGTGTTATAATGAACTTGTATATGTTGTCGCTGTTTAATCGTGCATCCGATTAAGCAGCTTTTTTATTGCCATTTAACTTTGCCAGTACCTTCTTGTCACAAAAGAAATGTACATATATTAACCTCTGTTTTAATGTCATGTGCCGCCACGCTCTAGGCTTGATGCGCAAGTTTCTTCACCACTTTCGCTTTTTTTCCTTGCAAGTTTAGTTCAACCGCAATCGACCGCAATTCCTTTCGTCTACGATGTTTCTCTAGTTGTTCCAATGAATTATGTAGGTCTTGTTCTCGTTGTTTTGCTAAGTTGATTTGACCCTTTCGAGCAAGAATTTTGATTTCAGTTGTTAGATCATCGATACAAGTTAGTTCACGTTCTATTTGTTCGTCTATTTGAATAAAACTCATAAAATAAATCCCTTCTGTCTCAAATCTGCATAATGTTCAGCATAGGCTTCCGAATAACTCATTCCAACATACTCAATAGCTCTCATAAGCCACATTTTCTTGGCTGTTTCAGCCTCTATACCTTCCTCGATAGCTTTTTTAATATCTTCTATTTCACGAGGAGTTAATGCATGGGCTGGTTTAGAGAAATTAGTGCGTTTAAGAGCTTCTAAAAATTCTTCCTCCTCTTCAATTGTTTTTTCTCTCACACTACAACGATGAAGATCAACATTCGGACCGTTGAGCAACACTGGGCCTGTTCCTGTATATTCATATTGGATAGCCATCGCAAGCCTTGGATCATCTGATTTTTCCATTACTTTACGGCTTATGTCCGCTGGTACTTTCGAACGTCCTGTCTCATACTTCGATACGGTTTCACGTACAACACCCATTTTCGAGCCCCAATTCAACTGAGTCTCAACACCTCTCAACTCTTTCATGATTTCTCCTACTGTAGTTCCAGTAACAGTCACTTTAATCACCCTTTCTATTTAGTTAAGGTCACATACAAGTTAACTTTTATTTGAGATGCGACCATCAATTTTTAGTAAACTGTGTATAATAATGGTTAAGAGGTAGATTTGCCCCTACCTCTTACTAGATTGGTAGTTTGATAGAGGCCATTTGCCCTGGCCTCTCCTAACTTGCTTTTAACTTTTTGATGGATTGAACTTGATTTGTATTTTGTTCAATCCATTTAAAAACTAAATCCCTTGGATACCTTCCATGAATATGTTCGAATTTAGGGAAGGTATCGATTTTTGTTAATTTATAAATAGCATTCCGTTCACATTGGAATATTTCGCATAGATGTTCTTGCTTCAACATGTGAGGGTACTTGTTGATTGAGATGTTTTTCAAAACTTGTTCCATTTCTTCACGAATTATTAGTCGGATTTTTTCAAATATATTAGTGATAAAATTCGGATCAAACATAATAGCCCTCCTTTAATATGATTTAATCTCTGTTTTCTGCTCGTTTAAGGGATTCACTTGCTTGTTGTAAAATGATGATAATTTCATCTAATTCGTCATAATCAAGACTTAAAGTAATACCTGTGTTTTCTTTGAAGCCATCAGCTTCATTTCCATCTACTGTATTTATAGAAACTACTGATAAGGCACTATCAACATTTGTATCTGTTTCAATTGCAAATTGTTCTGTGAGTAAAGTGTTTTTTCTGATTAGTTCTAACATTAGGCTCCCAACCCTTCTACTTTGATTTGATGCTTAATAGCCATCTCTTTAACAATCGCTAAGTAGATTTCGGTTAATCTTGCATCTTCTGCAATAACATCAAGCTTTGTTACTTTATCCAGCTTAGATTTAGAAATGCCGTTCAAAGCCATTTCTTTTCTTCGATTACTTAAACGGATATCAAGTTTACAGCGACCACGTTCTTCTAGAATTTGATAACTTTCGTTGCGAACATTTCGATATGCTTCGAATCCGCCGCGTGAAAGAGCTATCTTATTAATAAGATTTGTAACCTTCTTGCGCCATTCAGTAGGGTTAAGTGCAATAATTTCAGCAATATTATCCTGTTTTGTTTCTAATTGAAGTTGCTTTTCTTCTACTGCGTTTAATCGGCGTTCTTGTTCAACACCCTGTTGTGCCATCATGGCGATTAATTCAGCGGTTGTTGGTTGTGTTAATTGACGTTCCATTTCATTAAATGCTTGGATGTATTTCAATTTGAATTGCATTGCTTTTTGACCTGTAAAGCCCATTGCGAGTAAAGTGAAACCGTCTCGATTCATGTAAAACATACGATATTGCTGTTTGTTTTGTGGATGCTCATAGGTTCCTTCATGGAAGTAATTTTGGGCTTCCTCAATTTTGAGGAGACCCTCGATTTCGCGTAAAACATTGTCATGACGCTTTTCGAACGATTCTGCTACCTGTAATGATGTAGTTACAGCTTGTCTGTTTTGAATGATTACTAGATTCATAATAGAACCTCCTGTTTTTTAAAATTTTCTAATCTACTAAACTACTGGTAGATGGTAGGTATTGAGTAACTCAAAAGTGATTTAGTTTATTTTGAAAAGCAGATTTAAATTCCAAATGTGTAAACTGCCCTGCGTCTCTCAATTTTTGAATCATTTGATTTACATTCTCTGTAGTCGTACTTTTCAAAGCTTTTTGCTCTATATCAGTTAGTATGGCAATCGTCACTTCGCCAGTTGGTAACAAACCAGTTACAACGAAATCGTCGTTGGCGATTGCTTCTATGATTGCGTGTAAATTTAATTTGTTTGCATCCACTTTCATATCATCCTTTCTGCTAAACTATTGGTAGATTGGAGGTGAAATTAATGGGTGTTAAAATTACTGGTACGAATAAACTAAAGAGAATGCAGAATGGTGTTAAAGAATTATCTAAAACTAAATCAATTCCGATAACTGAATTACTAACTGATTCTTTTTTAGCTAAAAACACAAATTTTAATGATTTTGTCGAATTTGAAAATAGCGAAATATTCACTAAGTACAAAGACGTTGAGGATATTCCTGATATAGAAATGAATGAGTTTATCAGAAATAACTCTAATTTTGATTCTTGGGAAGATATTCTCGGAACAGCAACAGAAGAATACTTTGCTAAGAAACTTGGTTTTTAGTTTTTTGAATGGCAATTTCTAACTCCAAATTAGAAATTTCATCAATTTTCTTTTGCAGTTGCTCCGCTAAGGTTGTTGTATCATGGAGCAACTGCGAAAGTTGTTCGAGACCTTTGGCATCAATTGTTATCATTTTCTTTTTCATATCTACACCACCTTTCGATTTATTTACATATCAACAGGTGATATGGGATAGTTACGCCGTTTTATTCTTAGAAACTAAGAATTTTTCTTTAAAAAAATTTAATTCTACATCTAAGCCAAGACAAATTCGCTCATACTCATCCGCCGACAAGATTGAATCACCATTTATAACTCGGTAGAACCTTTTTAATTCAATGGATGACTTATCAGCAACATAGTTCATTTTTAAACCGTTGCTCTCTATATACCGACGAATTCTTTCGTGTAGTTTCATTTAAAATCACCTCGTTTTCTTAATATCTAAGAACTCGTTAAATTAACTATAATTCTTTGTTTCTAAGAAGTCAATAAAAAATTCTAAGTTTTTAAGAAAATAATTCTTTATTTTTGAGATTGTGATTAAATGTTCTTAAACTTAAAGAAAAAGGTGGTGTTACAATGAATACATTAGGTGATCGTCTAAGAATAGCTCGTCAAAAGAGTGGTTTAAAGCAAACTCAAGTTAAAGAAAGAACTAATATTAATAATAAAACACTTAGTGGTTATGAAAATAACGTTAGCGAGCCAGATATGAATACATTAGCTACCCTTACGGAATTATATGAAGTTTCTTATAAATGGCTGTTAACTGGTGAGGGTGAAATGAATATCCCAAGACAAATTGAGAAAAAAGTATCGAATTTAACAGATAAAGATGAACGCGATATAGGCAAACGAATGGAGAAAATAAAAAAAGACTTATTGGAAGGTAATAGTGATGATAACAGTGATGCATTAAGTTTTATGGGTGAACCTATGAGTGAAGAAGCAATAGAATCTCTATTGGAAGCCTTAGAACATGCTGAAAGGTTAGCCACACTTGCTAATAAAAAGTTTATCCCTAAAAAATATAGAAAAGATTAACCATTACCATTAAGGGGTGACAAGCATGTGGATAAAGAAAATCGTCCAAGACTTGATCAATACATATCAGACAAATGATATTGCTGTAATTACTCAACAAATGAATGTTCAAATAATAGAGTATGATTTAGATGACGAAATACACGGATTCTATCGTTATGTTAGAAGAAATAAATATATTTTCATAAATTCAAACCTTGCTGAACAAAAGAAGGAATTTGTCTGCGTTCACGAACTTGGGCATGTAGTATTACATCCTAATGTCAACACACCTTTTATGCGAAGTAACACTTATTTTTCGATAGATAAGATAGAACATCAAGCAAATCTATTTGCTGTTGAATTATTAATTCCTGATGAGCTTGCAAGAAAATATATCTCTGAGCAAATGACGATATACGAAATAGCTGCCTTACATCATATCCCAGTAAAATTAGTGGAATTGAAATTTAAGGGGCTATTTTAATACATAAAAAAAGAACATACATTCTTACATTAGGAGGATATTACATGGCTTCTATTCAAAAATATGAATTAAAAGACGGTAAGGAACGGTGGATGTATGTAATTGAAAACGGTACTAATCCCACTACTGGTAAGAGAGAAAGAATTGTTAAAAGAGGTTTTTTAAAAGAAAAGGATGCTGTTAAGGCTGCTCGTGCTATGGAATATGAAATAGATAAATGGAATTTAGATTTTAAAAACAAAGCAACCTTTCGTGACTTAGGAGATGAGTGGTTTGAACGGTATACAAAAAGTGGTGTAAAAAATAGCACCATACGTTCAAAAGATTATCATTTAGAAAAGTTATATGAAGGTTTTGGGCATGTTAAGGTTCAAAATATAACACAAGATGTTTATCAAAAGTTTCTATTTAATCTCCACGAGCAATTATCTTATAACACTTTGACAAATGTTCATGGTACAGCTAAACAGGTATTTAAATATGCTCGTGAAAAGAAAATACTATTAGATGATCCAACTGAATTCACGATTGTTCCTAAGCGTATAAAAACGGTTGAAGAGATTGAAAACGAGGCTATCACCGATACATACTTTGAAAAACATGAATTAAAGGCGTTTTTAGATGTTTGTTATCAGAGTGGTAAAATAGGTGACTATGTTTATTTCAACACATTAGCATGGACAGGGATGCGTCCAGGAGAGGCATTAGCATTAAAGTGGTCTGATATAGATTTTGAAGAAGGAACCATCAACATAACAAAGACTCTTTATAATCCAAAGAATAAATTTGATCAATTTGAACTTACTCCTCCTAAAACAGAGGGTTCAATTCGGAAAATAGATATTGAAGAGGAACTCATAGCTTTATTAATAGGGCATCAACTAAATCAAAAAAAGATAAAAACTATTTATGAGAAGAATTATAAAGATTTTGATTTTGTTTTCTCACGTTTGTATGGAGAATACATGGGGTATCCTTGGTATTTACGAATTGTGAATAGACACATGAAATTAATTTTGAATAAAATGCCAAATTTCAATAAACAACTAACACCTCATTCATTCCGACACACTCACACTTCTCTTTTAGCAGAGATTGATGTACCGTTAGAATTAATCATGGATCGATTAGGTCACGAGGATGAAGATACAACTAAAAAAATATATCTTCATGTTACTCAAGACAGGAAAAAAGAAGCGTCAGAAAAATTCGGTAAATTGATGAGAGAACTTCAAAAAACATGATTTTTTAGGGTTTCGGCATCATTCGGGCATCATTTTATAAATATAAAGCCCGAAATCGCTTGATAAATAAAGGATTTCAGGCTTTCTGTCCGCGTTTACGTCCATAATATTTCTATTGTACACAATTTTAAAGCTGTATTCATCTGTTTCGGTTTAAATTCCATAAGAGTTAAAATAATTAATAATTCTAAAAATTGAAGTAGACAGATTAGGTTGTTCTAAATTTACTTTTACATCAATCATAACAAAAGAGACATCTCAAAATTAAATTGAGATGTCTCTTTTCACATTATATGATAATTTCTTTTTGCTCTGGTACATAAATTTCAGACTCACATTGCTCATAGTCTTGCACAATTCCATTTAATATAGCACGTAGCTCTGTTGCTGTTTCAGTTTGATTAATAGCACTGCGGGCTTTACCGTTACCACGAATACCTTTTAAATACCACGATGCGTGCTTACGCATTTCGCGCACAGCCACACTCTCTCCTTTTAATTGCATTAGGCGTTCAAAGTGCAATAAACATACATCCATTTTTTCGCGAACGCCAGGCTCGTCTTTTAACTCTCCTGTTTCCAAATACTGAACTGTACGATAAATCATCCACGGATTACCTAATGCTGCTCGTCCGATCATTACAGCATCCACCCCTGTTGTATCTAGCATACGTTTTGCATCTTGGGGCGATTCAACATCACCATTACCAAGTACAGGAATATTGACATTTTCCTTTACTTGACGAATAATATCCCAATTTGCTTTTCCTTCGTACATTTGCACACGTGTACGGCCATGAACCGCTACTGCTGAAGCGCCGGCACGTTCAACAGCCTGCGCATTTTCCACAGCAAAGACATGTTCATCGTCCCACCCAATACGCATTTTTACACTGACTGGCTTTTTCACCGCATCAACAACTGCAGCTACCATTTCGTAAACTTTGTTTGGATCTAGCAGTAAACGTGCACCTGCTTCACACTTAATTATTTTATTGACTGGACAGCCCATATTAATATCAATAATGTCAGCAGTTGTATTTTCGTCTACATACTTCGCCGCTTCTACAAGTGTCGTTTTATCTCCACCAAAAATTTGTAGTGAAAGGGGATTTTCACGTTCGTCAATATATAGCATACCTAACGTTTTTTCATTTTTACTAACAATCCCTTTATCACTAATCATTTCTGCATATACTAGCCCTGCTCCGAATTCTTTCACCGTTAATCGAAAAGCAGAGTTACAGATACCAGCCATTGGTGCTAATACGACACGGTTGTCCATGACAATATCGCCAATTTGAAACGGCTTTTCAGTTGTCTGACTCAACGTCGATTTCCTCCTTCTATGGGCTTTCACCCGTCATTGCTAAAGATGTATTGTTAATGCTTTTGGCATTTATTATTAAGCTCTCCACAAATCAAACTTATGCACATTATTTCATAGACGGCATCAATCTCGTATCCGCCGATCGCTTCCATAGTGTTACGCCTTCCTCTTGCAAATTCATCTGTTGCAGGGTTGTGTGTGCTCTTTGTAATTGCTCTCCAGATGGAGTAGGCGTAATTTCTATTAATGGTACTAACACAAAAGCTCGTTCATACATTCTTGGATGTGGCACAAGTAAGCTCTCTGTTTCAATATTTTCGTGATTGTAGAGTAGAATGTCAAGGTCGATGATTCGAGGCCCCCATCGAAACTCCCGAACACGACCTAACTCGTTCTCTACCGACTGACAAATCTTTAGCATTTCACAAGATGAACTACTTGTTCTAACATGAACCGCGATATTTAAAAAATCTGCTTGGTCAGTAAAACCTACAGCCGCTGTTTCATAGATAGAAGAAACCCGAATAACTTCTAGCCCTTCTTTTTCCATTAAAAGTTCGATTGCACGCTGAAGGTTGGCATAACGTTCACCAATATTTGTACCAATCGATATATATACGTCATTCATTAGAAGTCACCTCTAGTTATCTCAACTGAAACTTCTTTGTAATAACCATGTATCGGTGGATCTGGTTTAATGAGCTCAACTCGTACACCTTTGACCTTGTCAGGATATGCAGAGAGTATACTATTAGCGATTTTCGCAACAAGAGCTTCAATTAGTTTAAAAGGCTCGCCCTCAACGATATCACGACAAAGCGCATACACTTCAGCATAATTCACAGTATACGTTAAATCATCTGTGTCACCCGCTTTAGTCATATCAACCGCTAATGAAACATTGGCGCGAAAGCGTTGGCCCAGTGTTGTTTCTGCTGCTAAAACACCATGATAGCCATAAAACTGCATGTCCTTTAAATGAATATAGTCCATTACGCTTCCTCCTTGTAAATACGTTTACCAACTAACACATCAGCCATATGTGCAGCACGAGCCATTTCTTTCACATCATGCACACGGATTAGATGACAACCTTTTTCAATGCCATAAACAACAGTTGCGCATGTTCCTTCAATCCGTTCTTCTACAGGAAGCTGCAATACATTGCCTATCATTGACTTGCGCGAGGTTGCTAATAACACAGGGTATCCCATATTCACTAAATCCGCTAGATGCTGCATCATTGCAATATTTTGAGCCGTTGTTTTAGCAAAACCGATGCCTGGATCCAATATGATATGAGAATCAGGCACACCCGCCTTCTTCGCAATAGCAATACTTTGTTCTAAATCCGCTTTGGCTGTTGCCCAAAAATTACTTCCATAATCTTTGTTTTCGCGATTATGCATTAAAATAATTGGTACATTTAGTTCCGCAGCAACTTCTGCAATGGCAGGTTCTGATTTGGCACCCCAAATATCATTAATAATATGAGCACCCGCTTCAATCGCCGCCCGTGCTACGCTCGCTTTATACGTATCAACTGAAATAATAGCTGGCACTTCCGCTACTAGTGCCCGGATAACCGGTACAATACGCGCAATTTCATCATCATCAGAAATACGCTCATAACCAGGGCGTGTCGATTCACCGCCAACATCAATAATTTTCGCACCTTCAGCTACCATCTTTTTAGCCTGCTCTACAGCGGCATCCACGTTATTATATTTTCCACCATCTGAAAAAGAGTCTGGCGTGACATTTAAAATACCCATAATAAATGTTTCACTGTTATAATCTAAAGTAATCCCATTAATTGTTAACGGTGTTGTATAGTTTTCTAGCATTTTAATGCTCCTTCTATTGTTGTTCCACCTCTTTGATAAACGCCTCATGTAAACGTAAATAAATCGGTCCTTTATTGCCTAAAAACTGAATATCTTCTAACATGCAAATCGGAACAAGCTCTTGCACAGAGTTTGTAATAAAACATTCGCTCCCTTGCTCCACATCGTTTTTAGTAAATAAACCTTCTCGTATTTCAATACCTACTGACTGCGCATGTTCTAGTACCCATGCTCTCGTAATACCAGGTAATATACCCGCTTCTAAAGAAGGCGTATATAGTATATCATCTTTCACCCAAAATATATTTGAAGTGACACCTTCAGCCACATAGCCCTCCTCTGTTAAAAAGAAACCTTCCTGCATGGCTAAAGAGGACATTTCAAACCTTCCTAAAACGTTATTGCCATAATGATGCGACTTGACACGTAAAACGCCTTCAGGAGTATTCCGTCTTACCTCTAACCATTGCGCTGTTTTTTCCTTACCACGAGGAGTATCAGGCAACTCTTTCCGAAAGACGATTACATTGGGTTGTGTATACTCGCTCGGTTGCAAACCTATACTATGCTCCCCAGCAGATACATTTAAACGAAAATAACCATCTTGCCCACCGGCAGCTAAATTTAGTTGTTTAATAACAGCTAGTAAATCCTGTTTTGTATAAGGCAGATGAATATGGAACTGCGTAAGTGCCGCTTGTAAACGTTCCATATGCGCTTCCCAAAATAATACCTTCCCATTGTAAGTACGCAACGTCTCGAAAAAACCTAAGCCATATAAAAAACCATGGTCAAATGGTGAAATTCGCAATTCCTCCGCTGCTACATAGTTCCCGTTCAACCAGCACTGCATATTACTTCGCTCCTTCTACATACAATTCGATAAAATGACGTAGAAGCTTTTTCCCCTGTTCCGTCATAATAGATTCTGGATGATATTGAACTCCTTCGATTGGATACTCTTTATGCCGAATCCCCATAATTTCTCCTTCTGCAGTCCACGCTGTCACATCAAAACAGGCTGGTAAGCTTTCTTTTTCCACAATGAGCGAATGATATCGTGTTGCTTGAAATGGATTGGGCATACCTGCATGTAGGCCCTTTTCCGCATGCAACACCGGAGACGTTTTACCATGCATTAAACGTTCTGCACGAATAACATGTCCTCCAAAAACTTGAGCTATTGCTTGATGTCCAAGACACACCCCTAAAATAGGAATATTTCCCGCGAAATATCGAATGATGTTTAGACTTTCACCAGCTTCGTTCGGACTACAAGGCCCAGGAGAAATCACAATCATATCGGGCGCAAGTTTTTCAATATCCGCAATTGTGAGCGAATCATTTCTTTTTACAATTAACTCATGTCCAAATTCTCCAAAATACTGCACAAGATTATATGTAAAAGAATCATAGTTATCAATCATTAAAATCATTTTGCTCGCTCCTCCGCCATTGCCTTAGCCTGCCACATAGCTTTTGCTTTATTTAAAGATTCTTGGTATTCTCTTTCCGGAACAGAATCAATAACTATTCCTGCACCAGCTTGGATATAGGCCATCCCATCTTTAACAAACGCTGTTCGTATTACAATATTCAACTCCATATCCCCTGTATAGCCTAACCAGCCAATGGAACCCGTATATAACCCTCGACGGACTGGTTCTAATTCTTCAATAATTTCCATCGTACGAATTTTAGGTGCTCCTGTAATCGTCCCACCTGGGAACATCGCTCGAACGACATCCGCATTGGTCTTTCCTTCAGCTATCTCACCACGCACATTTGACACAATATGCATGACATGGGAATAGCGTTCAATGACCATAAACTCATCGACCTCCACTGTACCGTATGCTGATACTCTCCCTAAATCATTGCGTTCTAAATCAACGAGCATCACATGTTCTGCTCGCTCCTTCTCGTTATCAATTAACTCCTGTGCCAACGCAATGTCTTGTTCATCAGACTTTCCTCTCGGACGCGTTCCTGCTATTGGTCGTGTTGATAACTCCTTACCTTGGCGTTTCACCAATAGCTCTGGTGAACCAGACACAACCGCAAAATCAGGGGCTTCAATATACGCCATATATGGCGAAGGATTAAATGCACGTAACGCTTCATAAACATCCATTGCTGTAGCATTTAATTTTTTCGATTGACGAACTGATAAATTCACTTGAAACACGTCACCTTGTGCTATATAGCTTTGAATTTTCCTCACAGCAGCTTCAAAGGCAGTGCCTGCAAATGACACAAGCAGTTCACTTTCATCATTTACCACTTCAACAGCATTTGTCTTTTCAAATTTCCTTAACTGCAAACCTTCCTGTGCCGCTACTTGCCAAGCATGTGCTCGCTCTTCAAGGTTCACATCACAGTTTGCTAACTTCATAAACGTTACTTCATTTGTCTTAACATCATGTACTGCCCAACAATCAAATAAATAAAAATAAATATCTGGCACCTTTAAATCATCTGTTGCTAGTTCTGGCAGCTCCTCAATTTTCCGTGCGTAATCATATGACACAAAACCGATGGCGCCTCCTTGGAAAACAGGCAGTTTAGCATCATAAGTTAATTGATAGTTCGCTACTAACTGTTCTAACAAATCAAGTGGCTCCCCGTATAACATTTCGCGGGTGCCATCTCTCCACTCTATAAGCAAACCACCCTCAATTGATTGAGCAGTTGCTAATGGCTGCCATGCGGCGATCGAATAGTGTCCCCCACGTCCACTCTCTAAAAATACATGGGCTTTTTCATCTGTCGTTTGCTTTTTATAGCTATAAAAAAACGCGTCTGCGTCCATTTTCACTGATTTCGTAGATAATGTATTCACGTTGTTCTTCCCCTTTGGATCATATGATGTGATTCCATCTTAACGTGAAAAATGCAGAGATGCGAATTTTTTTTGCTCCTAAAATAAATAACTATAAATGCCACTTCTTGCTACAACCGATTGCCAATACTGTTCATGTCTAATAGCACGATTTCTTGCTCAAAATAGCGAGGGAATATCAGCCATTTTTGTTCCATGCAGGCGTTTTGTATATAGTCTTTTTAAGAATTAAGTTGCAGACTAAAAGTTGCTCCTTCTCGTCAAATAGCGGCTCTTCCATAAAAAAAACTGTAGGCACACTCTCAAATTTTTGAGATTGCCTACAGTCTATAAGACTCCCTTTTAGAAGGATGTCATTTTGTCTGAAAATTAGTCTTCAAATTGGTATAAAGGTGTAGATAGGTAACGCTCACCATTTGAAGGTACGATTGCAAGGACATTTGAGCCCTTACCTAAGCGTTTTGCTGTCTCAATTGCTGCATAGATTGCTGCACCTGAAGAAATACCGCATAGAATACCCTCTTCACGCGCTACTTTACGTGCTACTTCAAACGCAATTTCGTTTTCTACAGGGAATACTGAAGAATAAACGTCTGTATCTAAAACAGAAGGCACGAATCCAGCACCAATACCTTGGATTTTATGTGGACCTGGTTGACCTCCTGAAAGTACTGGAGAATCTTTTGGCTCAACAGCAATAATTTCAATTTCTGGGTACTTCTCTTTTAATACGCTACCAGCACCCGTAATTGTACCACCTGTACCAACACCTGCAACAAATCCATCTAATTTCAAGCCGTCAAAAGCTTCCAC
The DNA here is from genome assembly GCF_002982115.1 of Lysinibacillus sphaericus. Taxonomy (GTDB): domain Bacteria; phylum Bacillota; class Bacilli; order Bacillales_A; family Planococcaceae; genus Lysinibacillus; species Lysinibacillus sphaericus. The sequence goes on from NZ_CP019980.1 coordinate 4,616,805, forward strand.
GATTTCTGGCCCTGTTGTTAAACGGTGAACAACTGCGTTTGCTGGGTTAGTGAATTGCTGTGGTAAAAAGTATCCGTGCTCTGCAGATAACTCTTCCGCCTTTGAAATGGCACCTTTCATGCCAGCTGGTCCAGGTGTTAACACTAAATCAGCACCATAAGCACGCAGTAAATTACGTCGCTCTAAACTCATTGTTTCTGGCATTACTAAAATTGCTTTATAGCCCTTAGCTGCAGCAATCATTGCTAATCCAATTCCTGTATTACCAGAAGTAGGTTCAATAATCGTACCACCTGGTTTTAACGTTCCGTCTTTTTCAGCAGCTTCAATCATCGCCAACGCTAAACGGTCTTTTACTGAGCTCCCTGGGTTAAAATACTCTAATTTAACATATACAGTACCTTCATTTTCACTTGTTGCATGATTTAATTTTACAATTGGTGTTTTACCAACTAATTCAGCTACTGAGTTCGCTAATCTACTCATTTATTTTTCCACTCCTAATCCCTACTAATTTTATAGGTTTTACTTATTTTGTATTTTATCAATTTTCCAGTTGCATTGTCAATCAATAAAGCTTATATTTTCAGAATATTTATTTGAAGCCAGAAAGTACGTTACTTTCTGGCTTCCTTTTATCATTTCTTTTCTTCACCATAATACCAAGTCGCCTTAAATTCAGACCAAAATGCTTCAGGTGTTATTGATTGTTGCAATTGCTCCAACGCAAGCTCCCGTTCGATATGTTCTTTCACATCGTCATATGTAAAGGATTGACCTTCTATTACTTCTTGAACTTGCACAATTCCGTAATGGCCATTATCTAACTTAAATACCTTACTAATTTCATTTGCCGATAACGTTTTAACCGCTTTTAACAGAGCTGGATCAATATTGCCCTGCTTCTCTGTTAAGAACCCTATGTCTCCACCTAAGCTAGCCGATGCACTGTCAATTGAAATTTCACGTGCCAGCACAGAAAAATCAGACCCATTTTTTAGTTCACTTAACGCTTCTTCAGCAGCTTTTTTTGAGTCTACCTCAATAAAATTTGTACGATAACTTGTGTCAGTATTATATAACGCTTTATTTTCTTCATAGTATTTTTTAATACTGTCTTCTTTAATCACAACATCTTTTGTTAGTACTTTATCTAAAATAAGCCCAGAGCGAATTTTCTGCTTTAACTGGTCGGCCGAAAGATTTTGCAATGCTGTATCGAATTTATCTTGAGCTGAACGCATTAACGCAAGTTCTAAATCAATCTCTTGATTAGACACTTTTATTTTATATTTATCAGCAGCCTTTTCCATAACAGATTCATTCACTAAGTTTTGGAGAGTTTCTTTACCATAGCGTTCTTCCATAGCAATCATCCACTCTTGGCGTGTTATTACATCGCCATCAACGGCAGCGACTTGTTCGTCGCTACCAATTTCCTGACCTTTATTTGGAATTAACCAAGCAATAAACCATAAAAAATTCCCTAGTAATAAGATAGCAATAACTATTAAAGCCGGCTTTGTTTTTAAACGGCGTTGCAATAAGGGCGTTTGGTTGGGTGTTGAAGATGTCTGTGGTCTCCGATTACGCGTTGAGCTCATCGATAAAACCTTCTAGTTCTTCTTTTGAGAAATGATATGTTTCTAAACAGAAGTGACATTGTGCTTCAGCCGCACCATCTTCATCAATCATTTCTTGAATTTCCTGCGAACCCAAACCTAAAATTGCTGCACCAAATCGCTCTTTTGAACATTGACATTTAAATTCAACCGGCATTGAATCTAAAATTTGGACTTTTCCTTCTCCTAATACAGCCTCTAAAATTTGCTCTGGCGTATAGCCCTTTTCAATCATTTTCGATACAGGCTCTAGCGTCGCTAAATGTTGCTCGATTGCGTCGATTGTTTCTTCTTCACAGCCCGGCATAAGTTGAAGAATAAAGCCGCCCGCCGCTAGAATAGAATTATCCGGATTAACTAGTACACCAAGCCCTACAGATGAAGGCACCTGTTCAGATGTTGCAAAATAGTAAGTAAAATCTTCTGCAATTTCTCCAGATATAATTGGTGTTTGGCCAGAGAACATATCACGTAAGCCCAGATCCTTGACAATCGTTAACGCGCCTTCCGTCCCGACACCAGCTCGTACATCCAACTTGCCTTGTTCGTTTAAATCAAAATGCACGTGTGGATTTGTTACAAAACCACGCACTTCACCTTGAGCGTTACTATCAATTACCATAGGACCGATTGGACCATTACCTTCGATTTTAATGGTAATCTTTTCTTGACCTTTTAACATAGCTCCCATCATGACACCAGCAGTCATGGAACGACCAAGAGCTGCAGACACAACTGGCCATGTATTATGACGGCGTTGTGCTTCTCCTACAGTTGCTGTTGTACAAGCAGCGAAAACACGCACCTGCCCATTAAATCCTAAACCTCGAACTAAATAATCTTTCATAAATGAAAAGTCCCTCTTTTCTTATTGGTTACGTTTATATAACTTATATAAACCTTTTAATGTTAAAAATGGATCAACGACATCTATCACTTGCGTCTCCCCAGCAATTAAATTGGCTAATCCTCCAGTTGCAATAACAAGTGGCTCTTCTTTACTTTGTGCCTTCATGCGATTAACAATGCCCTCCACTTGTCCAACAAAACCATAAAAAATGCCGGCCTGCATCGCAGAAACGGTTGTTTTTCCAACAATATGTGTAGATCGAAGAATTTCAATACGTGGTAATCGAGCTGCCTGCGTATAAAGTGCCTCTGTTGAAATCGAAATGCCTGGAGCAATAGCACCGCCCATATAATCGCCTTTTTCATTCAAATAACAATATGTTGTTGCCGTACCAAAATCCACAATAATTAACGGTGCTTTATAAGCATCGAGCCCTGCTATAGCGTTTACGATTCGATCTGAACCAACCTCTCGTGGGTTTTCATATTTAATGTTTAAACCTGTTTTTACACCGGGTCCAACGACCAATGGTTTTTTCCGGAAATATTTTTTGCACATTGCTTCTAACGAAAACATAATCGGCGGTACAACCGAGGATATAATAATGCCAGTAATTTGTTCAAATGAAATGCCTGCATGGTTAAAAAAAGCGAGTACTTGCATCGCATATTCGTCTTCCGTTTTATGAAGATCCGTAACCATTCGCCAATGAAAAGCGAGCTGATCATTTGTATCATAGACTCCCAATACAATATTTGAATTTCCTGCATCCAATACTAAAATCATGGCCGATGCCTCCATATTAAATTCGCCCCCATGAAACCGACTGAGTTTCATTACTATCAGCAAACGTTTGTTTGTGTAACTTCACTTCATCGAACTAGAGGCGCTTATTTTCAGTTTAAGAAGGCGCTTCGCTGAACACCAAATAAAGTTTGAACACTTTAGAAAATGATACCACACTTTTAAGCCAATGAAATAGCATTACTACTTACGATAAAAGGAGCCACCCTACATTTTAGAAGGTAGCTCCGTAACCATTATTTAAAATTAAATTTTTCAGGGTCTGGTCCGCAACGCAAGCCGTCATTCATAGCATCTAACTGTGCCATTTCTTCATCAGCTAATGCAAAATCAAAAACATCTAAATTTTCAGTCATACGTGATGGTGTCATTGTTTTTGGGATTGTTACAACACCATGTTGAACATCATATCGCAAAACGATTTGTGCTGGTGTTTTGTTGTATTTACTTGCTAACTGTTGAATTAACGCTTCCTCCAACAAAGAACCATTCATTAATGGTGACCATGCTTCAACTTGAATACGATGTTCTTTGCAATAATTACGTACTTCTTCCTGTGTCAGATGGGGGTGAAATTCTATTTGATTGATAACAGGAATAACCGTTGTTTCTTTTAATAATTGTTCTAAATGATGTACATGAAAATTGCTGACACCAATGGAACGAACACGCCCGTCCTGATAAATTTTTTCAAGCGCTTTATATGCCTCAATATAGTTCGTATCTAAACCTGGCCAATGAATTAAATATAAATCTAAATAATCTAAACCTAATTTTTCTAAACTGCTAGCGTATGCGGCAAGTGTCTCTTCATAAGAAAGTCCGTCATTCCAAACTTTTGAAGTTACAAAAAGCTCCTCACGCGCAACTAGACCTTCATCAATTGCTGCGCGAATTCCTCGCCCAACGCTTTCCTCATTACGGTACACTTGTGCAGTATCTATGCTACGATAACCTTTTGCGATAGCCGTTTTAACAGCTTCAGCCAAATCATCTCCATCTGGTACACGGAATACACCATAGCCTACTAAAGGCATTTCTAGTCCATTATTCAATGTTACGTTTTCCATGTTCAACACTCCTAACCATTATGCAGATGCATAACATACTATTTACATCGTAATGCTTCATGCAAAAAAAAAGCAAAGAAAAAGACTGCTTATGAAAATTTCATAAGCAGTCTTTTATGTGATTAATCACGTTTTTCGTCGATCCCTTTAGGAGCATCCTTTTGGTCGAAACCTTCTTTTGGTAAATCCGCTGTTGTTGGATTTGGCGCTTCGCTTAGCAATTCTTTTTCAAGAACAGGTTTACCGACTTTTTCTAAAGTTGGTTGTGCTTCAGCTTTAGGCGCTTGTTCTACAACGTTTTCCACCGCTTCAGGTTCTGGTAAAACACCATGATCACGTAAATGTTCGATTTCTTGCGCATTTAATGTTTCTTTTTCCATTAAAGTATTCGCAATTAAATCAAGTAAATGGCGTTTTTCTGTCAGAATACGTTTAGTACGTTCATACTGCGTATCGATAATTTTTTGCATTTCTTTATCGATTTCATAAGCAATTGAATCTGAGTAGTTTTGATCAGAGTTGAAGTCACGACCAAGGAATACATTCCCACCTTGACTTGACCCAAATTGCATCGCACCAAGATTTTCACTCATACCATATTCTGTAACCATTGCACGTGCAATGCTTGTTACCTTTTGGAAGTCATTATGAGCCCCAGTAGATACTTCACCTAGCACGATTTCTTCAGCTACACGACCACCAAGAAGTCCCGCAATACGGTCTAACAGCTCTTGTTTTGTTGTGAAGAAACGTTCTTCCTTCGGTAACATAATCGCATAACCACCCGCTTGACCACGTGGTACGATTGTTACTTTATGAACTGTATCTGCTTCATCAAGCTCTAGACCAACAACAACGTGACCCGCTTCATGGAAGGATACAAGCTTTTTCTCTTTTGCAGAGTAAACGCGGCTCGCTTTCGCTGGACCTGCAATAACACGGTCAGATGCCTCATCGATATCGGCCATATTAATCGTACGTTTACTTTTACGTGCTGCTACAAGTGCAGCTTCGTTTAATAAGTTTTCTAAATCCGCACCCGAGAAGCCTGGTGTACGTTGTGCTACAGCTGCTAAATCGACTGAATCCGAAAGAGGCTTATTGCGAGCATGCACTTTTAGAATGGCTTCACGACCTTTTACATCAGGATGTCCTACTGTAATTTGACGGTCAAAACGACCAGGGCGTAATAACGCTTTATCTAAAATATCTGGACGGTTTGTTGCCGCGATAATAATAATCCCTTCGTTTGCACCGAAGCCATCCATTTCAACTAATAATTGGTTCAATGTTTGCTCACGTTCATCGTGACCACCGCCAAGACCAGCACCACGCTGTCGACCTACAGCATCAATTTCATCAATGAAAATGATACATGGAGCATTTTTCTTCGCATTTTCAAATAAATCACGCACACGTGAAGCACCTACACCGACAAACATTTCCACGAAGTCAGAACCTGAAATCGAGAAGAATGGTACGCCAGCTTCACCTGCTACTGCACGAGCAAGTAATGTTTTACCTGTACCTGGAGGACCTACAAGTAAGATACCTTTTGGAATACGAGCACCTATTTCAGTGAATTTGCGGTGATCCTTTAAGAAATCAACGACCTCTACAAGTTCCGCTTTCTCTTCATCTGCACCCGCTACATCAGTAAAACGAACTTTTTTCTTTTGGTCATCATAAAGCTTAGCTTTACTTTTACCAAAACTCATTACTTTATTGCCGCCACCTTGAGATTGACTCATTAGGAAGAAGAATAAGAAGATGATAATGATGAATGGAATAATACCTGTAAAGAACTGTACCCATCCACTCGTTTCTGGTGCTTTCAAGAAATCTATATTGCTATTCTTATCCTTAGCAGCTTCATCGATTCGATCCATCAATGATTGGTTATCGCGGGGAAGGTTCACTGTGAAACTTTCGCCTTTTTCATAACCTTTCATGGAACCTTCAACAATATATACTGATTTATCAGGTTGAATTTTTGCTTCTGTAATTTCATTCTTATCAAGAGCTTCTAAAAACTCTGGGTAAGTAATTTCTTTCGTCGGCGATTTACCGCCATTGAAAGTACCAAATATACCAATGATCACTAGGAAAATCAGTAAATAGAATATGGTATATCGAAATATTCGATTCATCTCCAGCCTCCTCATTACAAACAGAAAAATTATAAGTAAAATCTTAACATATCATGATTTCATCATACAACGAAAAGCCTTACTTAAAAAAAGTTTCGTTCGAATTTTGTCGAAATCTAAACATATTTACTCCCACTAATTACAATCCCAGCGAATTTGCAACCGGTAATTCTCTTTTGGCGCAGCTTTCGATGCGTCCGAAAGAGAATTGTTTTTTAACTAAGTCATCCGCTGGAGGCATTAACTTGTACCCACTTTTTAATCCAAGTGGGCTAAGGCATTACAATGAATAAACTTCCGGCTTTAAAATACCAATATACGGTAAATTACGGTATTTCTCAGCGTAGTCTAAACCATAGCCAACAACAAAGCCATCGGGAACTTTGAAGCCAACATAATCAGCAGCAAGGTTTACTTTTCGCCCTGATGGTTTGTCTAAAAGCGTTACAATTTTAATGGATTTTGCTTTACGGTATTTAAATAAATCCACCAAATAGCTTAGTGTTAACCCGCTATCGATGATGTCCTCGATAATTAATACATCACGACCTTCAACACTTGTGTTTAAATCCTTTAAAATTTTCACTTCACCAGATGAAACAGTCGCATTACCATAGCTAGATACATCCATAAAATCTAGCTCAATAAAAGAATCAAAACGTTTCATTAAGTCTGTCATGAAGGGCATCGCGCCTTTAAGTACGCCAACAGCTAACGGGAATGAATCTTGATATTCCTCTGTCAATTGGGCACCTAGCTCAGCGATTCTTTCTTGCAGTTGTTCTTCTGTAATCATAATTTTTTCGATGTCATTTTGTAACATATTGATTCCTCCTCGTGTGTATCAAAAATTTTCAACCTGTATGTAGGTGAAATATTTTACAAAGACCATTAGTCTACGATGAGCACTGTATCATCGCTTGGTTGCGGCGTAGTTGAAAAATAAACACCCATACGCACACCAATTACCGCTACGACCTCGTTAGATTGAGAAATCAGTAACGGCCAGCTATTTCGCTCATTTAAAGGAATCTTTTCATCTATAAAAAGGCGAGATAAACGTTTTGGCTTATCCATTCCTTTTAACAGCATTCGGTCTCCTTCCTTACGTGCCCTAATATAGAGTGGAAGTGTAAGTTTGTTAGCGTTAAAGTAAAAAAGTTGTGCACTATCCGTAAGCAATTCGGATGCTAATTCAGACAGCTTAACGACAGATAGACGGACACCATTTTTTAATGTTGTCCTATCATTAGCAGTTAAAACAATTCCTTTTTCAGGGTAAATTTCACTTTCTAATGATTCGCTTTTCTGAATCGTCAATTTGCCATAACGGCGAACTGCCATAAAACCTTCTGGTAAGTGAATTTCTGCATACCCAGATGTTGTTTCACAAAGCTTTAAAAGCGAAGTTAAGATAGCATAACTTTGTATCGTATTTGAATCTTTGTAAAGATAGTTTAATAGTATTAAAATGAGCCTCCTTTGTAAAGCAGGTGCTACCATTTCAAATGCTTCTATCTCCATACTATACATATTTTCGTTGTATATTTTTACTGTTTTTGAAAATATGTCTTGTGCAAGTGTCATTAAGTACGCATCATCCTCTTGCAAATGCTTTGTAAATCGACTCGCCTGCTCAGCTACACGTGGGTTTTCCGCCTCCAATAGGGGTACTACGTGGTGTCTATAACGATTTCTTACGTAGGAGTCTTTCAGATTGCTCGCATCTTCACGATAATTCAAACCCTGCTTCCGTAAATATTCCCTTATTTCGGACTTTGTAACCGTTAAAAACGGACGAATTAATGATTTTCCTGCAAAAATACGCTTTGGACGAATACCTTGCATACTATTCATCGTAGCATTTTTCGTCAGGGCCATTAATACTGACTCCAGTTGATCGTCCGCATGATGTGCAGTTACAAGCTTGGTTGCCATCGTTTTATGTATAACTTCTGCAAAATAACGATAGCGTTCTCGACGACAAACTAACTGTGAGTTGCCATTTTCCAGTGCTAAAATTTCTGGAATGGGAATGGCTGTTGCATGCAACCTAATGCCATATTTATCGCAATAGCGTTGGACAAAAGCTCTATCCTCAGCGGATGCCTCACCTCTTAACATATGATCGACATGCACTGCCTCGACCTCAATGCCCCATTGCTCTTTAGTTTTCATAAAGTAATGGAGTAGTGCCATTGAATCTACACCACCCGAAACGGCGACGAGAAGATGGTCGTCTTGCTGTAATAATTGCTCTTCATCAATATATTGTTTGACCTTTAATTCAAATGACAAACGCTTCTCCTCCCCTTTTCGTTTCTTTTTACGAAGATTTACTCATGGAATATTGAGCCGGTTTAAATACAGCCCATGTTGGCACGACGTGGGTAACCTCTAACATCAATACCGTACAGTCATCCTCTATTGCATAGTACGATTGGAAGGACTGCATGATTGTTGTTAACTTATCTTGTATGGTTTTATTTGTGCTTGCTACCTGCTGTGCGAATGCTAAAAAGGCTTCTTCTTGCTCATCCCAATCGGCAATACTTGAAAACAGGCCATCGGAATGCATTAGTATAACATCGCCCGCCTTGAGCTTTCTTTTTTCAGCTTCAACCGCCGAAATCGACAAAAACCCAACAGGTGCTGCGTTACTCTCTACTTTCAATACCTCTTTGCCTCGTAAAATATAGGTGGACATGCCCCCCGCCTTCCACGACCATAAATCGCCATGTTGTAAATCGACTAGAGCAAAGTCGAGCGTAGCGTACATATCATCCTGTTGCTTAAGAGACATCACATAATGTAAGGTATGCATCGCGGTCTCCGGATTCATATTGAAATTCAAACATTCCCGCATTAAATGAATCAATTTTCTACTCTCATGCTGTGCTTCTTTACTCTGTCCCATACCATCAGACAACAATATGGCAAATAACCCTGGATGCAGTTGGAATAGCGCGTGTGAATCACCTGAATATAGCGTTGCATCTTTTGACATGCTATATATATCATACTCTACTTCAAAGCTAATAGCTGATCTAAAGCTTACTTGAATGTGACGAAATGGTACATCACACGCAACAACTTTATCGATTTCAAACGGTTCTTCAAAAATATCGTATAAAATTGGCAAAATCATACGCTCTGCTACTGTTGTATCCTCTTCCCAATTAACACGTGCAGGAGCTAGTGCACATACGATTTTTCGCGCTCCCGCCTTATTGCTCAGCACATCAAGCTGAAAACACTCGATATGAGCATCCTTCAAGCGTTGAATAATATCCTTCTCTACGCTGACGAAAGAGATTGTTTCTTCTTTCATCTCTGCAATTAACTGACTAAGATGATTACTCATATCGCGTAACTGAAGGGCAATCATTTTTTTACCATGAAAATACTGTCCATTAATACGCTCCCTATACAGTTCCGTCTCCAATTCCTCGAAAATTTTTGTTGATTTAACACATTTATATCGAATTTGCTCTTCCACACGGTGGATAGACGATTCTTTCCCTACACCTTTCATATGAAACCAATCTGTCATAAGCTTGTCCATGCCATTATTTTGCGCTCCCCAGCACCGATCATGGCGAAAACAACTTAAACATGTATTCATAGGAGCCACTTCTTCTTTCACTGCTACAGGGGCCGTCATAAAGCGTTCAAATACAAGTTCTTTCATGAAATGAACGAAATGTTGAAAGTGCTCTAGCTTAAATGTAACATGTTCTGTCAACCAATGTTGCCTAGCTAATAACACTTCTTCACGTTGTGGGAAAAGCTTGTTACGCACTTTATCTGAATAGCTTTTAGGAAGAACTAAAAAAAGCAAACTGCCTATAGCAATTGACGTGAAGTACACGCTATCTAATGGCAACGTTGCGTCATAAAATAAAAAAAACACACTCGGCAAAATGCTACCAATTGCTACACCAAATCTCCCTGCACGAGCCCCCATACCTGCACAAAGCCCCGTTAAGGTTGCAACCGACAACATCCCTGTAAAAGATAACTTTGCCACACCTATAAGTGCTCCTAATACCGCTCCTATTACAGTAGCTAGCGGCACACTTCCCACCGATGCACCAAAACAAATAAGTAGTTGTAATAAAAAAATGGGTAGAGAAAAATAGCTAATGACGACGGCCTGCATCCCCGTAAGCATAGCCGCAAATACAACTAATGCTGAGCCTAGCCGTTCATATGTCCAATGGCTTGTAAACCACTCATAGGAGTTAACAAAAAGCACTTGCATAAATAACGTCATAATGAGCGCTAAAGCTACTTCACATCCTACATAAAATTGTACAAGCACTGGCGGAAGCCCTTGGTGCATTACTCCTTGCCATAATACTTGTACGATAAGTACTGCAAGTGAAACGGCAATACTTTGAGGTAACTGCCAATATCGGAAACGTTGTATACATTCATACATGCCTATTTGTAATGCTAGAATGAGGACTTGTCCAAAACCAAGGAAATAACAGCCTATTAAACCGCCTATTAAGACGAACTTCGCATACTCTTTATATTTACTGCGAATAATCGCCCAAAACGGGACAGAGAAAGGTACAGCTGCTTCAAACACCACAGATTGAGCTAAAAAAAAGGATGTTAAGAAAAATAGGGAACCTATCAGCAATTGCCTTTTTCTTGCCCCCGATTTTTGGTCGTCTACATTCGCTGTTTCATACCATTCAACACTAGTCATTACATAATCCCCTTTCTACACTTTTTCGTTATTATAAGAAATTATGTGTGGAAAGATTGTCTGACGATGGCAAAAAAAAATATAAACATTTCGACGAATACATATGCATAAATACGTTAATTGTCAGCAAGTACTAAAAAAATAGGATACTGTGCAAAATTACAGTAAATATTTTTCGGAATATTCTATTATTACGTGTTTTTATGGTGCTAACGTCATTTTTTGCGCTGATATTCATGCGCTCATGGTGTTTGTTCTCATGCAAATAGATGCTTTTTCATTTTTTTAAGATTTTTATTAAACTTTTTTCATAAAGAATATTGACACTTGGTTTAATGGATTGTATTATTTAACTTGTCCTTAAAAAAGAAATGCGGAAGTAGTTCAGTGGTAGAACACCACCTTGCCAAGGTGGGGGTCGCGAGTTCGAACCTCGTCTTCCGCTCCAATAACATTTCGGCGGCCTAGCTCAGCTGGCTAGAGCGTACGGTTCATACCCGTAAGGTCGGGGGTTCGATCCCCTCGGCCGCCACCATAATTGGCCCCTTGGTCAAGCGGTTAAGACACCGCCCTTTCACGGCGGTAACACGGGTTCGAATCCCGTAGGGGTCATACTGCAAAATGGCTTAGAAGTATTTTCTAAGCCGTTTAAATTGTCGATAAAAGGCATCAAGAGTGAAGTTTAACTCCTTGATGCCTTTTATTTTTTTTGTGTTTTTAACAATACTGAAGTGAAACCTTTTGTAAACAAGAACCGATAGTACTTGTTGAGCATCACATGGCAAGTCCATCCTCAGTGCAAATCAACATCCATATTAATTGGCTATAATGCCTTACCAACTTACATCAGCACTTTTCGTATGCCTCTTTGCCAAAACTATGGCATACTTATGATAAAATGCACATGTTATTAGGAGGTTACCTTTCTTTGAGTTTATTAACGAAAGCAGCTTTAATTTGCGGGAGTGGCTCCATGATTATTCTCGTATCCATACTCATTAACTTACCGTTTGCCATACAAATATTTTTACTCCTTACTGGACTAGTCGTAAGCGTATACGGCGTGTACTTACTCGTAAAAATGGTGTCCCAGCCAGCGCAAAAGACAGTTAAAACAACACAGGAGCAACCTGCACCTGCTCCTAAGAAGAAGAAAAGACCAACCTCAACATTATAAGGTGTTTTCTTTATTTGCGTAGTTTCAATCTTTTGGAATTACGTTTTTTTTTGACCCTTATCATTCCAAATATACATATTCTATAGACTTTAAACCAAAAAAGATTAGCCTTTGTCATAAACAAAAGCTAATCTCCGTTCTATTTAATACACTTTTTCTACGATTAAAACAGTCAGCAAACTACCCTCTTCTAGCCCCGCGACCACCACGTTTTGACTCTGTAGCACGTTTTAATGTTGCTAAACGCTCATCACTATCTTTTAAGAAACGTGCCATTTTTTGCTCAAAGTTTTCCTTCGGCTGATGGCGTTCGTTACGATCGTTAGAACGATTGTCACGACGCGGACGTTGAGGACGCTCTGGTCTCTCAGCTTGAGGCTTTGCTTTACGGATTGAAAGACCGATCTTTCCATCCGCTTCAACATTCATCACTTTTACTTCAACTTCATCTCCAACTTTTAGATGCTCATTGATATCTTTTACATAATTGTCAGCAACTTCACTGATGTGTACTAAGCCTGTTTTGCCGTCTGGCAGCTCAACGAATGCTCCAAAATTTGTGATTCCTGTTACTTTACCTTGTACCTTGCTGCCTACTTCAATTGACATAAAAAAAATGCTCCTCCTTAAAAATTAAGCGACTCTTTTGAGCCATGTAATCAATTTAATCAAACTTTTTACTTCAATAAGTTTCTCTTTTCATTATATATAACTAAAAAAGAGTGTCAACAATACATAGCTTTTCAGTCGTCTTTTTTATCTTCCTTATCTGGCATAATGAAAATAATTTCGCCTTCCTCAGATAAGAAGTACTCTTTACGCAATAACTTTGCAATATACTCATCATCTTCTAATTGTTTAATTTTAAGATTGAGTGAATCCTGTTCCTCTTTTACCTTCATCAAATGCTGATTGGCTTCTTCTTTTTTCTTTTCCTTTGTAGCTAGCGTTTCAGACTGATGGGCAAGTATATTTAAGAGAAAGGCGATGATAACGACTGGCGCAATCGCAAAAAAGACAATACGACGCATTTTTCGTTTACGCGATTGCACTTTACGATTTATAGCCTTATCCGTGTTACGGACATAGTCATTATCAAGCTTGGTGTAGTTTTTCTGTTCATCTTTTGATGAATGACGTCTAGTCATGCCCGCACCTCCGAAGTTATTGTTGTCTTTTATTATACTTGATATATCGAAATTTTTTTAATAAAGTGTAGGACAAATACGAATAAATTTTGACAAAAGGCCTTAAGACGAACGCAGCAATTTTAATGAATATCTGTAATATTTGTCGAATAATAGCGATTATTAATCGGACAATAAACCAAAAAGGTCTCCATGTTATATTCACTACAATGCGTGCCATGAAACGTAAAAAGGTTTGAAAAAAAGTCTGATATAAAAATATACCAGCAATCTGCGCTAGCGGGTCGTAAGCCCGCCACGCGCCATCTTTTAGCCAAAATAATAAATAATACGTTAACCCTCCAAGCAGAATCCATGTCAGTAGCTCTAACACCATCATCCACTTTCGGAGGCTTGACTTTTTTGGAGTTGAAAAAACTATGAGCCTTACACTATCAATTATAAATCCCACTGCTATACCGCTCACAACCATGACTAATAGCTGAACGAATTGCTGACTAACAATCATCCAAACAATTTATGAAGGAAACCTTTCGAGAAGCCACTTTCCTCCTCGTCATACTGCAAGGTTTTTACAGTTCCTTCAAGTGTCAATAACCCTTTGTCAACATCTAAGTGAACGATATGCAGTTCCTCTCCACGAATCAATAAATGCCCTTGGGACGTCTTGATAAAAAACTCTTCCTGATCAAAGCGTTCAATTGATTTTACAGAAGTCATGTCCATTCTTTTACGATTACGAATCGTTAAAATATGCTCTCCAGATGGAATTGTGTAACGATTACTTTCTTGATGTAGCGTCATTTTTTTCCTCCTTTAGTCGTCCTAGCTTCTGTTCACTTTATGCGGACAACCTTCAAAGCATGACAAACTTTATGGAAGTTGCCTTACTTTTAAGAAGAAAAATTTACAACGTTACCTACTCTGCTATCCATGACACTTTGGCAAATCTGCCATTCAAATTGTTGGCAATCCTGCACAACTATATATTATCACTAGCACCTTCTCGTCTTTTTAGCTAGCGTTTTGCCCGCCTACATTAGCGGCAGGTTTCTACTAAAGTAATTTTTATTAGTCCTCATCATCAATAAATTCAGGCTCAACCTTTTCAAGACGCTCTTCTTTTAAAATTGTAAACATCTTTGCTGCATCTTCTTTTTTCACTGTATCACGTAATTCTTCCACACGTGCTGTAACAATTTTTTGACCGAAGCGAATCGCTAATTCATCGCCAGCCTTCACACTGCTACTAGCCTTCGCTACTTTACCATTAATAGTAATACGACCTTGGTCAGCGACTTCTTTTGCTAACGTACGTCGTTTGATTAATCGTGAAACTTTTAAAAATTTATCTAATCGCATGTTTTTACTCCTTCTCAAGCTGCTTGGCTTCATCCCAAAAAGCATCTAATTGTTCTAGTGTATAATTTGAAAATGGCTGACCGCTCGCCTTTACCTTCGCTTCAACATAGCCAAAACGTCGTGCAAATTTCTCATTTGCATGCAACATTGCTTCTTCAGGTGATAGCTTATAAAAGCGCGCTAAGTTTACAAGTGTAAACAAAACATCGCCAAATTCATCGAGTCGTGTTCCATTAGACCCTTTCGCCACTTCCTGACGAAATTCCTGCCACTCTTCCGCAAACTTATCCCAAGCACCTTCTACATCTGGCCAATCAAAGCCAACTTTTGCAGCCTTTTTTTGATAATTGTATGCCGTTTGCAACGCGGATGACGGGCGGTATTCTTCTTCTAGCAGTGGTTTGTCACTAATACCCTTTTCTTCTGCCTTAATCGCTTCCCAATTAGCGACAACACCATCTGCATCCTCCACTGATACATCTCCAAATACATGAGGATGTCGACGAATCATTTTTTCACTAACGGAAGCCAACACGTCCTCAAGTGTGAAGTAGCCTTGATCTTCTCCTATTTGTGCATGTAAAAATACTTGTAGTAACACATCTCCAAGTTCTTCGATCATCGCAAAATCATCTTCTGCATCTACAGCGGCCAAATATTCATGTGCTTCTTCTAGTAAATATTTTTTAAGTGATTCATGTGTTTGTTTTCGATCCCATGGGCAGCCATTTGGCCCACGTAAAGTGGCAATTATTTGGCGGAATGTTGTCCAATCACGTAAAGCCTCTTCCTGTGATGTGACTGGAGGTACATAAACCGTTGTTAAATTATTTACTTCGACGCTTTGATCTAGCTCATACAGTGGCACTGTTACAAGCTTTTCTTGTGAGGAACCCGCTGCCGTAACAACAGTTACCGGATATTCATCATCATATTTTTCCATTAAAGTCAGCTTTACTTCAGATGCACTAAATGTATCATATACTTGCGCAATTAAAATGTGCTGACGCATATTAATGTCATGCATGGAAAAGCTAGTGCCATCGAGTAATTGAAAGCCCTCAATCGGATCGATTTTTAACGCACCAAAAATAGGATCTAAGAAGCTTTGTCCGCCTTCAATCACTACCTTCACTTTACCTTCATCCGCAGCTTGAATTAGCAATTGCACTGTTTGCTCTGCCACTAGCGGATGGCCTGGCACAGCATACATCACATCTCCAATTTTAGTCGCTTCAATTAATCGTTGTGCAATTTCTTCATACACTGGCTGGAACGTATGATGCTTTTCATATATTGCATCAAAGCTTTCAAATTGTAAGCCTTCGTTAGCTAACTCATCTAATACTGGGTGATCCACCGTCCGAACAAATAACTTTTCGGCTGCCATTAATTTTTTATATACGCCCATTTGCAACTGATTGAAATCACCAGCGCCAAGACCAATTATTGTTAATGTATTATTCATTCATTCCACCTACTTCTTTCGATTTAACCATAGTTGATACACTGCCATTCTTCGACCGAAAGGCAGTAGATACCATTCTTTTTCAGCCAGTACTCGTAGCTTGGCAATGCACGTAATCATAACAAATGCACCAATACAAACTGCACTAAAACCAGCAACCACTGCCACTAAACGTTGAGATAATAAACCATCTAATAAAGATGGGGTAATTTGAAGCCAAAGTATGACTGCTATTGCCATACATAATGATGCAATGCTAATCTTTTTGTAAAAACTAGCAGGTGCTAATTGCATACCCGTTAATTTTTTTAAGTAAAAAACAAGCGCTAACGCTGTGAACAACAGACCCACATTATTTGCAATAGCAGCACCTAAAACACCTAATGTCCTAATTGTGAACACATTTAGCAGTACTTTCAACGAAAAACCTGTCATTAAAAACAGGGCTGGCTTTTTTAATTTCCCAAAACCTTGCAAAATCGCTGTAAATGTCAAAATAATAGACAACGGTACAATTTGGAGTACATATAGCATCAGTACTTCCGATAATGCATCTGTTTTAAACAGCATTGTATTTATATAAGGCATCACTAATATTAACCCTAGTGAAGCAGCCCAGCCAAATAATATAGAAGCTCTATATGTCAATTGTATAAATGGCAACGCACTACGTCCATTTTGCTTATTTGACATATGGGCAACGAGCGGAACGATTGCTAGAGATAATGAGGCAGCGATGACAACACCAAGTTGCACTAATGGTTGTCCACGATCGTAAATCCCTTTCGTTTCCTTCGCTATCGTATGGTCCATCCCGCTATCTATTAATAGCGAATAGATAGTAAAAGAATCGACTAGTTGATAACCAAGCAGTAATAAACTACTCATACTTACACTTAAACTTAGTAGTGTCACTTCTTTTAACACTGGAAAACTGGCTAAGCGTTGTTGCTGTTTTCCTATAAATGAACCAAAGCGTTTTCTAAAGAGATACGCAATTAGTAATAAGCCTACGCCTTCTCCAATAACGGTCCCGATAATCGCCATCTGACCAGCACCGTAGAGAGATTTTGACGTCGCCATTATGATAAACGTACCGGTCAAAATAACAGCAACCCTTACCGTTTGCTCCAAAACTTGTGCATAAGCAATTGGCTCCATGATCCCTCTGGATTGAAAGCCTCCCTTAAAAATAGCAAGTGCAGGCATAACCAATACAATAAATGACCCTGTCCGTAATAAAGGAGCAAGATTTGCATCTCCCATCATTTTCGCAATGACGTCCGCACCAGCAAATAATGCAATAAAAAATACCCAGGAGAGTATCGTTAAATAACGAAATATAATCCGCATAATGCTTCGTCTTCTCTGTGTACGTTCTTCCACATCGACCACACAATCATTATCGGCTAGCATTTTGGAAATTGCTACAGCAAAACCACTCGATGTCCATACTACAAATATGGATATTACAGGATACACTTGTTGGTAAATATAAAATCCTTCGTCACCTACAAGGTTTTGAAAAGGCACACGATAAATTGCGCTTAAAATCTTCACAATGAGTGCCGCAATGGTTAATAATGCTGCACCCTTCATGTAACTTTTCATACCAAATCGTTCCGACATACATTGTCCTCTTTCCTTCGTTTAACAATGCCAATAGTATAGCATACCTCAAAAGTTTGACGCTCACCTGAACAATCTTTGGTATCAGCAATGCTTTATGTATACAAAAAAAGTTATTGTTCACCCTAAAAAGAGTTATGACAATAACTTTCGATGTTCATTAATTATTCATTTGTTTTGATAAGAAGTTAGCAGCTGTTTCCACAACTTTTACTTCTACTTCGCCAACAAAATGTACTTTAGATAAAACAATAATACAACCAATAGGATCCCCGTTCACCATGATTGGTGTTGCACAATAGGATTTAACTTGCTCATATTGTCCAGGAACAATTTCAATTGTTGTTTCCATCTTCTCAATTTTTGTTGAACGCTCGTCCATAAAACCTTCCGCAAAGGATGTAATACGACGATTAATGTATTCCTTCTTACCAATCCCTGCAACAGCGATTACTTCGTCTCGGTCTGTTACAAATGCCGGCGTGCCTAGTGTTTCATATAATGTTTCCACATATTCACGGGCGAATTCTCCTAAATCATTAATTGGAGAATATTTTTTCAAAATGATTTCACCTTCACGGTCCGTATAAATTTCTAACGGGTCACCTTCACGAATACGTAGCGTTCTACGAATTTCCTTTGGTATTACCACACGTCCTAAATCATCTATACGACGAACAATTCCTGTTGCTTTCATGCTAAACTGCCTCGCTTTCGTATTCATTAAAATTTTTCTTCAACAATAGTATGGTTTTTCTTGAGACAATCTATGCAAAAAATGAACGAAAAGGATTATGAATCCAACATTAATTTTTTTTAATAAAAATTTGTCTTTTCATACAATAAGGCTGAACTTGCCAATTTGTCAACAAGTTCAGCCTTTTTTCACATATTTTTTTTGGAATTTGCAATAATCTGCATTATTTCTTCTAATATATCAAAATGATGGTATTTTATGCATTTACGCTCATCAATTGTCAATATCAATTGCATACTATCCATACCGAAGCCAACAGCTCGCTCAAACTTCATCGTCTCGCTTACAATTTTACTTCCATCCACCTTGGCTGAACCTTCCTCAGATAGCAAAATGGAGATGACCTTTTGCTTTTCCTTAATAGAAGAAACGCCCATTTCTAATCCCCAAATCTTCATGCGTGCAATACGCAGCAATCGTTCTGTTTCAATTGGTAAATCACCAAAACGGTCTTGTAATTCTTCCATAATTTCTTCGTATTCATCCACTTGGTCCATCGCTTTAATGCGCTTATACATCTGAATTTTTTGATAGCCGTCTGGTATATACGCATCAGGAATATAAGCATCCACGTTGAGTAAAATTTCTATCTCTGGTTTCTCTTCTTTTTTCACGCCAGTTTGTCGCTCTGCAATGGCCTCTTCTAGCATTTGGGAGTACAAGTCAAAACCAACTGAATCAATAAAGCCATGTTGTTGCGCACCTAATAAATTGCCAGCCCCTCGAATGGATAAATCACGCATAGCAATTTTAAATCCAGATCCGAGCTCTGTGAACTCTTTTATCGCTTGTAATCGTTGCTCAGCTACATCCGTAAGTACTTTGTCACGTTGATACATAAAGTAAGCGTATGCCACTCGATTTGAGCGACCTACACGGCCACGTAATTGGTAAAGCTGTGCTAAGCCCATGCGATCTGCATCATGGACAATCAGTGTGTTTACATTCGGAATATCAACACCTGTTTCGATAATTGTAGTCGTTACTAAAACATCATAATCCCCTTCAATAAAGGCTAAAATCACAGATTCCAATTGCGATTCCGTCATTTTGCCATGAGCATAGCCGATACGCGCTTCCGGGACAAGCATTTGAATCTCCTCAACTTTACGTGCCATATCCTCAACTCGATTGTATAAGTAAAATACTTGACCACCACGCGCCATTTCTCGCTCAATGGCTTCGCGCACAAGTGCCCCACTATGCTCCATAACATAGGTTTGTACTGGGAATCGATTGGCAGGAGGTGTCTCAATAACCGATAAATCACGAACACCTACCATAGACATATGCAACGTTCTCGGAATAGGCGTTGCGGTTAATGTTAAAACGTCCACATTCGTTTTTAATTGTTTTATTTTTTCCTTATGGGTAACACCAAAACGCTGTTCTTCATCTACAATTAATAGGCCAAGATCTTGGAACGTTAAATCTTTAGATAAGATTCTATGAGTCCCTATTACAATATCTACTTGCCCTTCTTTTAATCCTTTTAAAGTCGCTACTTGCTCTTTTTTCGTACGGAAACGAGATAATAAGCCGACATTGATAGCAAAATCCTGAAATCTATCACGGATTGTCTCGTAGTGTTGTTGCGCTAAAATCGTCGTAGGCACTAAAAAGGCAACTTGTTTACCGTCCTGAATGGCTTTAAAAGCTGCACGAATGGCTACTTCGGTTTTACCATAACCTACGTCACCACATACAAGGCGGTCCATCGGTCGTTCACGTTCCATATCACGTTTCACTTCCACTATGGAACGAAGCTGATCCTCAGTTTCTTCATAAGGGAACGATGCCTCAAAATTACGTTGATCGTCATTATCCGGTGCGAAAGCATGCCCTTTTTCTGCTTCTCGCTTGGCGTATAGCTTTATTAAATCATCTGCAATATCTTGTACGGCAGAGGAAACCTTTGCTTTCGCTTTTTTCCACTCTGCTCCACCTAATTTATGTAGCTTCGGTTCGCGGTCTTCAGATGCCACATATTTTTGGATTAAATCTATTTGCTCCACAGGTACATATAATTTATCGTCTGCACGATAGCGTATATGCAAGTAATCCTTATGTGTGCCATTAACTACTAGCGTTTCTACACCAATGTATTTCCCAATCCCATGATGCACATGCACGACAAAGTCGCCAGCTTTAATTTCTGTATAGCTTTTAATACGCTCTGCATTTGTCATCTTTTGAGGGCGTGATTTTTTCTTTGCTTGTTGTTTAAATAATTCATCCTCTGTCACAATTGCCAAACGTTGCAATGGTAGTTCAAAACCACTCGATAATCCGCCTTCTACAATGTACAAACCTGGTTCATTAGGCTCTCCAATTGTTGCATGAATATCATATTCCTCAAGCATTTCCTGTACACGTTTCACACGGTTTTTATCTCTAGCAACGATTAGAACGGTAAATTTCCCAAGCTGCCATCGTTCAACTTCACTTTGTAATAATGCCATTTGTCCGTGGAACTGTTGCATCGGTTTACATGAAAAATTAGTCGTTTTAGAAAAGGTAATACCCGCAAACGTACGAGAAAATAGCGAGAAATAAAGCTTCTGCTGCGACAGCATCGCCAGTATTTCCTTTAAAGAAAAGGCTGGTTTCACATCATGTACCATTTTCCCTTCTTCAATTAACGATAAAAACCATTCTTCCTCTTCACGTTCCCAGGCATCCATTACCTCCTGAATACGACCTAGCTCATCAAATAATACAATGCCATTTTGTGCAAAATAGTCGCCTAAATAAGCTGTTTTATCATATAGCAACGAGCCATATTTATTTACAAAGTCAGGTAAGTTCCCTTGTTGCAACAATTCAATATCATACTGAATATGTTGATACAGCAGCTCTTTTGTCTCCTGCTTCTTAACTTTTTTCAAGCTTGTCGCTAGCGCACTCTCTAATCGACCTGCTAAAGCAATTCGCTCTTCCATTGTCAAAATTACTTCTGATGCTGGTAAAATACGCACTTCTCGCAATTTATCAATCGAACGCTGGTCATCCGCAGAAAATGTACGAATGGAGTCCACTTCTGTATCAAATAGCTCAATTCGAATCGGCGCCTCTAAATAGGGCGGATAAATATCCAAAATCCCTCCACGCAACGCAAACTCCCCAGGTGTCGTTACCATTGAATTACGAACATAGCCCATAGCTACGAGCGTCTGTAACCATTCCTCAATTTGTACTTCGTCTCCGACTGCTGTCTGTAAAAAATAATGAATCCACTGCTCTTTTGGCGGCATCATTTTTCTTAAACCAGCAATTGGGATAATATAAACAGCTTTTTCACCTCTCGCAAGGCAATCAAGCGTCGCAATACGCTCTGCTCGAAGCTCTGGCGAGGCAACTGCTAAGTCAGCAGCAATAAATTCATCGGCTGGGTAATAGTGAACATGTTCCTCTCCTAATAACCCAACAAGCTCATCCGCCATCTTTTGCGCCTGCAATAAATTGGGTGACACAATATAGATGGGTTTTTGCACATGTTCAAATAACGCATCAACCATAACTGGTCGTGCGCTTCCTGTTAAACCTGTAATAAGCTGTGATGCTGTATTGCCGCTCTGAATCTCCTGTAAAAATGATGTGATATGTTTGTCCTGCGACACAAGCTGTCGTAAAACTTCCACAGTCAAAAGCTCCTTTCAGTGCGAAAATTCTAATTATTCAATGTGTTTTATACTATTAATCTAGTACACTATTACACATTCCCATTGTCTAATTATCATGTTCACCTTTGTGTAATTGTCCTAGTTAGTTCACTTTTAGTTTAAAAAGATGATTCTCTATCTGTATCGATTTTTTTCATATTATTAAAAGCAGTGTAACCATGTGCTTCAAAAAATAAAAACGGAAAAAGCTTTGGACGCACACATTGTGCGCCAAAGCATCCTTCCAATTATTGAATCCATTTATTGAGTGCGTGATAATCTGGATATTGTCTAAGCGAATCCTCACATTGCTCACAAATGCAGTGGACGGTTGTTTCACCATGTTGATTCTTTTCAACATAATCGTCTGCCTCACCTAACTCAAAAATATGCAACTTTCGAATTGTATCATCTGCATCAAATGGTAGTGTTCCTATTTCTACTTCACAATGCCTACACCGGTAGCGAATTGCCATCTCCAAATCATCCTCCTTTAAGCAACTTACTACTTAAAGTATAGACATTTAGGAAAAAGATTATGCACCGTTAAATTGGTTCATCACATCAAGAAATGGTTTTGAAAGAGACGCTTCTATTGCATGAACACTATTATCAATAGCATCAGCCATAATAATATTCTCTTCTTTAGAAAACTTAGATAGCACATAATCCGC
The DNA here is from genome assembly GCF_002982115.1 of Lysinibacillus sphaericus. Lineage (GTDB taxonomy): Bacteria > Bacillota > Bacilli > Bacillales_A > Planococcaceae > Lysinibacillus > Lysinibacillus sphaericus. The sequence continues at coordinate 4,639,898 of NZ_CP019980.1, forward strand.
TACCTTCATGCCTGCTGGTGGGCGACTCACACCAATACGAATTCGGTTAAATTCCTGTGTTCCTAAATGCTGAATTAGCGATTTAATACCATTATGCCCGCCCGCACTGCCTTTTTGACGCAAACGCAATTTGCCTGTTTCTAAATCTAAATCATCATAAATAACGATTAGATCCTTCACATCTATATCAAAATAGTCCATGAGAGGTCTAACACATTCCCCTGATAAATTCATATATGTTAAAGGCTTAACAAGTAGAACCTTTCCTTCAGGACGATGTACAGTAGCATACATGCCATTAAATTTCGAATTCGTTAATGGTGCATCCCACTTTTTCGCTAATGCATCTATGACATCAAAGCCAATATTATGTCTTGTATGCTCATAAGGTTTACCTGGATTTCCTAAACCAACGATAATTTTCATAAGTACCTCACTTCTTTCAATCTAATAGTCATTATTTTACCATACTGCGCTCTAAGAAAGCATTTCGTTCATACCACTTCTGAACAATTATCCATATGCTAAAAATCCATTCACCATTAATATCATTATCGCTTTTTCAATAAAAAAAAGACTATCAAGTCCGTCTTTTACGACTTCCTCGATAGCCTTCCCTACTAACGTCTATTTAACCTTATGCCTCCACACTTTCTTCGACTTCTTCATCTTCTGCCGATACGGTTGGTGCCATAATTGTTGCTAAGATATGATCATCTTCGTTCACAATTTCAAAATCTACTTGATTGCGAATATCTGCTACCATGATAGATTCTCCAATTGCTAGTTTCGTAATATCAATTTCTAATGTTTCCGGAATATCAGCAGGTTTTACTTTAATTCTTACTTCTAAGTTTGGCTGCATTAAAATGCCACCTTCACTTACACCAACGGATTCTCCAATAAGTGTTACTGCAACATCTACTTCTAATTCTTCAGTCATATTAATTGCTAAAAAATCAACATGATTCACTTCATCTTTCAGTGTACATTTTTGTACTTCTGATACAACGACATTTACCCGTTCACCATCTAACTCCACCGGAATAACACCATTACGCCCATTTTTTTGAACGAATTGCCTAAATTCTTTCGCTGAAATAGAAATTGGGGTTGAATCTAGTTTGTAGCCATAAATAACAGCAGGAATGGCTCCCCCTTTTCTAAGTTGGGTTAATGTCGAACGATGCCCAGTTTCGCGATTATTTACACTTAACACGGTACTCATATCTATACCTTCCCCTTCCAAGAAAAATTAATGATTTATTTCACCGTAGTCGCAACCTATTTACAGAATTTTAATATAAATATTTATTCGTTCTGTTAAGAGTTTTTAACAACGCTGAAATTTTTTATAATATTTACATTCATTTTACATATGAATGCAGATATTAAGCAGTAACAATTACTATTATACCCCTTAATGAAAATCTTCACACATAACCGCTACGCAAAAAGGACAAATCTACTCATAAATGTAGATTTGTCCTTTTTTTGTCACATATTATGCTAATTCTTTTACGTAAAACTAAAATGAATCCCATAATTTGTATTTCTAGCTTTGCAGATAACCATTTTAAAAGCTTTAAAATAAATATAATATATATATTTTTGCTAAGCTAAGGCGGTCACTTTCCTTCGATGGAGTGCGCCGCCTTTTGCTTTATAAAAATGCATCTGTCCAGAAAAACATTATGAACTGAACTTAATTAATCGAATAAAGTACTTACTGATTTGTTTTCGTAAACGCGAGAAATTGCATCTGCCATTAATTTAGCTACTGAAAGCTCTGTAATTTTTGGTGATTTTTTCTCTTCAGAAAGTTGAATTGTGTTTGTTACTACTAATTCTTTAATCGCAGAGTTTTCAATACGCTCGATAGCTGGACCAGACAGTACTGGATGTGAGCAACATGCATACACTTCTTTTGCACCCGCAGCACGTAATGCATCAGCGCCAATCGTAATTGTACCTGCAGTATCGATAATATCATCAATCAAGATTGCCACTTTACCATCAACATTACCAACGATGTTCATCACTTCTGCAACATTTGGTTTTGGACGGCGTTTGTCAATAATTGCAATTGGTGCTTTTAAACGTTCTGCCATTTTACGTGCACGCGTTACTCCACCATGGTCAGGTGAAACAATTACGATTTCCTCAGCAGGAATACCTTTTGATTTGAAATAATCAGATAGTAAAGGTACCGCCATTAAGTGATCGATTAAAATATCGAAGAAACCTTGGATTTGTGGTGCATGTAAATCTAAAACGATAACACGTGTTGCACCAGCCGTTTCAAGTAAGTTTGCCACTAATTTAGCTGTAATTGGCTCACGCGCTTTTGCTTTACGGTCTTGACGAGCATAACCATAGTAAGGCATTACAACGTTAACTGTACGTGCAGATGCGCGTTTTACAGCATCTACCATAATTAAAAGCTCCATTAAATGTTCGTTTACAGGTGCAGAAGTTGACTGCACGATAAACACGTCACAACCACGAATACTTTCTTCAATGCTAATTTGAATCTCTCCATCGCTAAAGTGCTTAACAGAAGATTTCCCTAATTCAACTCCCATTTCTTGCGCAATTTCTTGGGCAAGTGGATTATTAGAATTGAGTGAAAATATTTTTAATTGTGAGTTTGCATATTGATACGGCATGATGGCCTCCTGTTTAGTTGATAATTATTTTGAATTTAATTTGCTTACATAATTCGGTTTGTTTTCTTGTCTTGCACGAGCAATTGCTAGCGCATCTTCAGGAACTTCTTTTGTAATTGTAGATCCTGCTGCAATAAATGAACCTTTTCCAACTTTCACTGGCGCTACTAAGTTAGTATTACATCCTACAAATACATCATCTTCAATAATTGTTTGGAATTTGTTTTTCCCATCATAGTTCACTGTAATAGAACCACAGCCAACATTGACGTTATTTCCTATTTCAGCATCTCCAATATAGCTTAAATGGGATACTTTTGTGTCATGACCTAGTGTACTTTTCTTCACTTCTACAAAGTTACCGATTTTAACATGGCTACCGATATCAGATAGTGGACGAATATGTGCAAATGGTCCAATCGCTGTATCTTCCGCTACAGTGCTTTCTCTTACAACAGAGGAATGTACTGAAGTACGGTCACCAATACGACTATCAATAATTTGTGAATTTGGGCCAATAATACAATCTTCTCCTATTACCGTTGCTCCTTCAATCATAGAGCCAGGTTGTAGAACAGTATCACGTCCAATGACTGCTTCTGAACTAATGTAAGTAGCAGTTGGGTTAATGATTGTTACACCATTACGCATATGACGTTCATTAATACGTGCACGCATTAATGTCTCCGCCTGTGACAATGCCACACGGTCATTGACACCGAGTGTTTCTTCAAAATCATCGGTTACATATGCTTCAACGATATCGCCTTGTTTTTGTAAAATTTCAATTACATCAGGTAAATAATATTCGCCCTGTGCATTGTCATTTTTCACAAGCTTTAACGTCTCAAACAACGCCTTGTTATCGAAGCAGTATGTCCCCGTATTAATTTCTTTTACTCGTTGCTGCTCTACACTTGCATCTTTTTGTTCAACAATTTGTTCCACCTGTCCATTATCGCCACGTAAAATACGACCATAGCCAGTTGGATTTTCAGCAACAGCTGTTAAAATTGTCGCTTTTGCATTATTTGCTAGATGATGCTCAAATAACGCTTTCATCGTTTCAGGACGAATAAGTGGCGTATCACCGCAAACAACTAATGTTGTTCCTTGCTCGCTACCTAAAATTGACTCTGCTTGTTGTACTGCATGTGCTGTACCTAGTTGTTCAGCTTGTAAAACATACTCACTTTTATCGCCAAGTTGTTGTTTTACTTTTTCTGCACCATGTCCTACAACCGTTACGATGCGCTCGACATCTAACGTTTGAATGTGATCCACTACATGTTGTACCATGGGCTTCCCACATACTGGATGGAGCACTTTATATAATTTGGACTTCATACGTGTACCTTGACCTGCAGCCAAAATGACAGCAAAAATATTGCTCATCAGTAAGTCCTCCAATACGCTCATTTTCTCTTATGACTATATAGCAAAATTCATCTATTTTCAAGGCATGTAGAATTGACTAAAAAGTGAATTCCTAAATCAAACACGGCTTATGCTCGATTGTTATCAGCTATGCACTAAAATCTGCCCGTTTTCTCTTTTTTGAAAAATAAAAAGAACCCTTCATTCATTGAGGAGTTCTTTCTATTTTTCATCGCCAAAAAGTCCTTATTTTGTAAATAACCTTTGAACGACCATTTATTTTCATAAAACCTATACGCCAATTCCTTCTAATTCGGCTGCTTGTTCTGACTCAGGCGTGTCGCTTGAGTTATGATAAGCGTTTAAAATAATCTCTTGAATTTTGTTACGTGTCGTTGAATTAATCGGATGCGCAATATCTCTAAATTCTCCATCCGGTGTACGTTTACTTGGCATAGCAACGAATAAGCCTGTATTGCCATCAATTACACGGATATCATGTACCACAAACTCATTGTCGAGTGTAATGGAAGCAATCGCACGCATGCGACCATCCGTTTGAACATGACGTAATCTCACATCAGTAACTTCCATTTTCTCACCACCTCTCATCTTAGATGCCTAAATGAAAATATTTATATTCCTATTACCGAATATTTTCCTTTTCATAGTCTAACAAATTTTCTAAAAAATTTGAATACTTCATTTTTAATTCACTATAATATTTTCTCTAGTTCATCGTAAATTTGACAATAGTTTGTCAATTTTTTGGAAAACTAACGAATCTTTTATGTTTTTCTGTAATCCAGCTACATTTTCTAAGTAAACAATTTTTTAGATTTCTAAGATAACTACTTAAAATGGCACTCGAAGGAAATTGTGAGTATTAGTAAAAAACCCTTTAAAAGAGTTATTGTTCTTTTAAAGGGCGCTTATTTTATTTTACAACAGCTATTACTTCTATTTCGACTTTCACATCTTTTGGTAAACGAGCTACTTCCACTGCCGAACGAGCTGGCTTATGTTCGCCAAAGTGACTAGCATAGACTTCGTTCATTGCCACAAAGTCATTCATATCCTTCATAAAGACAGTAGTTTTTACTACATTGTCTAATGATGAACCAGCAGCCTCTAACACTGCCTTTAGATTAGCAAAGACTTGGTGTGTTTGAGCGGCGATATCACCCTCTACTAATTCCCCTGTTGCAGTAAGCGGAATTTGACCTGAACTATAAAACATCCCATTTACAATTATGCCTTGTGCATATGGTCCAATTGCTGCTGGTGCATTTGTTGTAGATACTACATTCATTTGTCATTTCTCCCTTTTTGTAAAATAATTTCCTTCACTTAATGCAATCGTACGATCTTTTTCATTTACCTCATGAAGCTTTACAAGTGAATAGTAATCATCTACTAAAGTTTCATCGGCATGCTCTGCTTCAACAAGAACCGCGATACCTGCTAGTTGACAGTCAAACTCTTCTAGTAGATTTTTCATACCGTTCATCGTACCTCCGACCTTCATAAAATCATCGGTAATTAGTACGCGCTGTCCACTCTTCATGCTTCTTTTTGATAATACCATTGTCTGAATTCTACGAGAAGAACCAGATACGTAGTTTATGCTGACTGTAGAACCTTCTGTTACTTTGCTGTCTCTACGAACAACTACTACCGGTACATTTAAGTGTCTTGCTATGGCATGGGCAATAGATATTCCCTTTGTTGCCACTGTCATAATGACATCAATTTGTTGGTCAGCAAAGGCAGATGCAAAGACCTTACCAACTCGATTAATTAAATCTGGATTGCCCAGTAAATCCGTCATAAATAAATAGCCACCAGGTAACAAACGATCAGAATGTTCAAGTTCTGCTTTTAAATCCTGAATAACTAAACGAACTTCCTCTTCGGACATTTTAGGAATATACTTCACACCACCTGCAGCCCCTGGCACTGTTGTCAATAACCCGATTCCTTTTTCTTCGAAAGTTTCTTTTACAATCGTTAAATCTTCGCTAATTGAAGACTTTGCTGATTGATATAATTCTGAAAAATAAGTTAGCGGGATCAGCTGATGTGGATGTTCTAGTAAATAGTACGTCATATCAACTAGTCGTTCACTACGCTTCCATTTCATGCGACCCTCTCCTAAACACGAATATTTATAGGTAAAATTAACACAAATATGCGTTTTTAAGCAAGCGTATTTCGCTCCCCTAAAATGCGCACAGCATATACTTCTTCACAAAAGCCTCGTAAGCCATTGTAAATTCGACTTACACGAGCCTCACTATCCACAAGGCCAAAGACCGTGGGACCGCTTCCGCTCATTAATGTCGCATCTGCTCCAAAACGTCTCATCTGCTCTTTTAACATAATAACTTCTGGATGCAACTTAAATGTTACAGTTTCCAAAACATTTCCTAAAGATGCACATAATAGTTCATAATTATCCGTCTCAATCGCTTGAATCATTTGCTTTGTATTTGGATGCTCAAGTCCTTCAACTTTCAATCCTCCATATACTTCCGCTGTCGATACACCTATTTTAGGCTTGGCTAATACAACCCAACAGCTTGGCGGAGCAGGTAATTCTTGAATTTTTTCTCCACGTCCAGTTGCTAGCGCTGTACCTCCGTATACACAAAAAGATACATCAGAGCCGATTTTAGCACCAAGCTCTGCTAACTCATCTATGGACAAGTTTAAATTCCAAAGTTCATTTAAGCCTTTTAGTGTCGCCGCTGCATCACTACTGCCTCCTGCAAGACCTGCAGCAATCGGTATTTCTTTTTCAATTGTAATGGATACACCTTGTCTAATGCCGTATGTATCTTTTATAAGACGCGCTGCTTGATAAGCAAAGTTGCGGTGATCATTTGGTACGAAATTATCCGTTGAAATAATTTCGATAACTCCATCTTCTCGAGATTCTAAGCTAATACGATCTGCCAAATCGACAGTCGTCATGACCATCTCCACTTCGTGATAATTATCTGGTCGTTTATAAAGAACATCTAATGTTAAATTAATTTTTGCAGGCGCCTTTACATAAAGCATCTTACTTCCTCCCTCATAACTACACGCAGAAACAGCCATTCATTTTTCGCGCAAGATAATTCATTTTATTTTACCATAATGAGAAAGCAAACTGAAAAAAGAACCGTTTTATAACGGTTCTCTCTCGTCAGTTGTTTTGTTGTGTTCAGCATAGGCAACCCTAGCTAAATGAAGTAAATAAATGTAAGCAACCTATTTTAGGCAATGTAGACTACTTACGCTCTTGTTCACTGCTTGCTCTTTCCGCCATCTCAATGGCACGTTTCACCATATTACCAGCATCTCGAGCTTTAATGCCGCCCCAACCTTCTTTTTGCACAACATCATAAAATCCAAGTTCTTTGGCGATCTCTTCTTTTAAACGAGGTGACATGATACCTTTTCTAGGCATATAAACTCCTCCTTGTAACAACTGACGACATTAGTATGTCCGATAAAACGAAAAGCACTCATGTAGTTTTTGACATACATGAGTGCTCCAAAATATAGAAATAAGTACTAGAAACTATTTCGCGACAGCAGCCTTTGCTTCGTCTAAAAATGTAATCTCTACTGCCTCAGTTAAAATATCTGTGTAGCTATACGATACGCGTTTGCACGTATTGTCTTCTTGATCAAGCTCAACTACAAAAATTGCACGATATGTTTCGCGCAATATCCCTGCACACTCGATCGTTTTCTTGCGACCACCGTTTGCTTTTAACTGCAAACGTTTACCCAAATGACAATCCAACGACTTTTTAATGTCCGCTAAAGTTTTTGGCATTTTCGCTTACACCTCACTAATACCTAGTATAAGTGATACGCCCAAAAATGTCAACAAAATATAATATTTTATCAGCCCTTCATAAATGTTGTCAACTTATTTTTTTTGAAAAAATACGTTTTTTTTTCATATCACATGAAAATGTAACAAAATTTTTTACTTTGCAAAGGTTGGATAAAGAGCATCTGCAAGCTTCCCAAACTCTTGAATGGAAAGTGTTTCACCACGACGAGTTGGCTCAATATTTACAGATTCTAAAGCCTCGATGATTTTATCTTTATTGGCCTTACCATTTGGTAAACCCGATTGTAAATTATTTAAGATGGTTTTACGACGCTGTACAAATGACGCTCTTGTGACAACAAAAAGAAAATCCTCATCAATCACATTAACCGGTGGCGCATCATGCTTAATAAGACGAATAACTGCTGAATCTACATTTGGTTGTGGCATAAAAACAGTTTTCGGTACAGTCATCGCAATTTCTGCTTTCACGTAATACTGAATGGCAATCGATAATGAACCATATTCTTTTGTTCCTGGTTTCGCTGTAATACGATCCGCTACTTCTTTCTGCATCATCACCACAAAACCACGGATTGGTAGACGATCATTTAACAACTTCATTAAAATAGGCGTCGTAACATAATAGGGTAAATTAGCAACAACCATAATATCCTCAATACCTTGCATTTCTTCCTCAATTACTTTAGCAACGTCTGCTTTTAAAATATCGGAATGCACGATAGACACATTATTATATGGACTTAATGTATCGGCTAGTACTGGTAATAAACGCTGATCGATTTCAAACGATACAACCTTTTTTGCGCTGCGTGCCAAATGCTCCGTTAATGCGCCAATACCTGGACCTACTTCAATTGCACCACTGTTTTCTGTCAAATTCGCATGACTAACAATGTTTCTTAAAATGTTCGGGTCAATTAAAAAATTTTGACCTAAGCTCTTTTTAAATGAAAATCCATATTTTTTTAAAATTTCCTGTGTTCGAATGGGTGTTGCAATATCCTTATGCATTATTTTCCTCCTGATCTACCTGTGCGACAGCAGCACCAAATTGCTGTTCTGTTATTTGAAACATTTTCAATCTTTTATGAAGTTGTTTACCATTTGTTGCACCAATATTCAATATTTCACCTAGACGATCACGGCGTCTTTTCGCCAATGGATGACCGATTAAACGAGCGGTCATTAAATCTTCTAGCGTAATATCATCGGTAATGGGCTCATTGTTATTTGGCGTATAGACAAGACTTAACGCTTCGCGAATATCCTCATCTGCCGCATGCTCAATGCCTAAACCTTTACCGTTTTTTGCAATTGTTTTTGATTTTGGTAAAAAGGCATGTTTTACCCCTGAGACATGTTGCTCAATAATAGCTCGAATTCGCCGTCCTGGATAATCAGGATCTGTAAACACAATGACTCCTCGTTTATCCTGTGCGTGCTGAATTCGTTTAAGCGTCTCCTCTGAAATTGCAGATCCATTTGTTTCAATAGTATCTGCTTGAACAGCTCGCTTAATGGCTGTTGTATCATCTTTTCCTTCAACGACAATGACTTCTTGAATTTGCAAAAAGGCTCCTCTTTTCTACCTTATCTTCAGACCATTTTACAACTGCCCTGTGTGATTGTACAGAAATACAAAGCTAGTCGGTTCTATACGTGAAAAAAGCTTTCCCGCCAGTCAATACAGGAAAGCCAATGCTTAGTGAAAAACATTTTGTTATATTTTACAATTTTTTTAATTTAATACTTTAATACGCACTTTCTTACGTCCCCAGTTGCGGGCTTGAGCATCTGTTTGTACAAGTATATCGATCTTATTACCCTTAATTGAACCACCAGTATCCCCAGCAATAGCTGTTCCATAGCCTTCAACCCATACCTTTGAGCCAAGTTTAATAACGGATGGATCTACTGCGATTACCTTTAAGCCAGAACCTGAACGCAAGTTAATGCCAGTAGCTGATGTACCTGAACAGCCTTTACAATACGGTGTATAAGCTGTTGCCGTTACATAAAATTCTTTCCCACTAGCAGGCTCCGCTGAACCACGAGACACAGTTGTTGCGCTAGCTACTAATTTTTTTGCACCAACAGCAACTACTTGTTTCTTTGGCTCTTTTATGACGTTTTCAGATTGTAAATTTTTTGCCACAATTTTGCCGTTTTCTTTCACGACTTCATACGTTCGAGAAACTGTACCCTTCTCGCCCGTCGTGACTACTTTTTGTTTTCCTTTTAGCAAAGAAGCATCTTGCTTCTTTTCAATTGCGAAATCAATAGAGTCTTCCACTACATCGATAACCTTTTCTACGCGAACTACTGCGATTTTACTCTCTGGAGTGATAACGTCCTCCAGGTTATTCTCGACACGATCGAATTCATTAAGTTGAATTCCTTGTTGTTTTAAAAAGTTAGCGACCGTAGTCGAAGTGGACCAAACTTGTCTGTTTTCTAAACCATCGACAAGCGTTACCTGAAACGCTTTTTGAATATCGATTTTGTTATCTGCTCCTACTTCTGTATCCAAACCTTGCGCTAATGAATCATGTTCTGATACTTCGATATTTGCTTCCTTCAAAATGTCTTTCACTAGTTTTTCAGTTGTCCAAACTTTTGACTGATTTCCATCAACTGAAATTGTTACTTCTTTTGCCTGTTCCCAAGTAATTGCTAAACCATTAACAATTTTGGCATTCAGAGAGGGTGATATTTTGTCATGCGCTGCTACGTCTATATTTTGATTTTGTAATAGTTCTTCTACAGTTTTAGCATGTGTTGATACTTCAATTGCTTCTCCGTTAGCGTTAAGCGTTACGGATTTTTTAGTACCTTGATAAAGTACGAATGAAATTACTGACACAAACAGGACAAGTGAAACAATTCTTATCACTGTTTGCTTACTCCTCAATGATCCTAAGAACAAGTTTTTCATGGAATTATTTGACATGAAAAAACGCCTCCTTAATACAAAGTTGGATTATACGGACTAGATTTAGCACTGTCAACCCGAATGTATTTCAAAAAAATTTGACCATGCTATTTTAGCCAACCGCAAACACAGTATTGGAGGCACTTTAGCTAGTTAAACGTCAATCCTAAAAAATTTTTTTGCATTGGCAGTCGTTACATTGGCAACTTCCTCAATTGGTATTTCTTTTAAACGTGCAATTTCTTCTGCAACTAATGGCACCAATGCTGGTTCATTACGTTTACCACGATAAGGATGTGGAGCTAGATATGGCGCGTCTGTTTCGATCATCAAGTGCTCTAAAGGTATCTCTGTTGCTACTTCTTTCGGCATGCGAGCATTTTTAAAAGTCACCGGTCCGCCAAGACTAATCATAAAATTCATTGCGATGCATTGACGTGCTGTTTCTACACTTCCGCTATAGCAATGCATAACGCCTCCAACAGAAGCAGCATTCTCTTCACGTAAAATATCCACAACATCTGCTGTCGCATCTCGATTATGAATGATAATTGGTAAATTTACTTTTTGCGCTAAATGAATTTGCTTGCGAAAAAGAGCTTGCTGAACATCCTTTGGTGATTTATCCCAGTAATAATCTAAACCTGTTTCACCAATTCCAACGACTTTAGGATGTGCTGCCAATTCCTCAATCCATTGTAAATCTTCTTCAGTGCAATCAATAGCATCTACTGGATGCCAACCAATCACACCATAAATAAAATCGTATTGTTCTACTAATTCCATTGTTTTTTCAATCGTTTTACGATCAAAACCTACAACTACCATGGTTTCAACCTTTGCTTCAAGAGCTCGATCTATGACTTCTTGTAAGTCTTCTTGATACTGCTCTGCATTCAAATGTACATGTGTATCGATAAACATTGTCATTCCCCTAACCTTGATTTTATTAAAGATTATTATTTCATATTTTTCATCTGCATTACAATTTTGTTACAAACAAATTAGTATTGTGACAATACACTTATAAATATTCGGCAAAACTATTACCATGTACCTAAAATTCGTCAATTTACGCGTTGCATAAGTTATAGCAGAATAACTTTCAGCCGAATAATGGTCCAAATTTAGAATGGCCTGCTGAATATTTTCTACTCAACAGGCCATACTGCATTTTTTATTTTACTTTTGCACCATTTTCAAGTTTTGGATCAACAGAGGCTAGCTTTAAAATTCCATCTTTTTCACCCGCTAAAATCATCCCTTGTGATAATTCACCACGTAATTTTACAGGTTTCAAATTTGCAACAACAATCACTTTTTGTCCGACTAGCTCTTCCGCAGTATAATACTTAGCAATTCCCGAAACTACTTGGCGTTGCTCATATCCAAGGTCAACTTGAAGCTTTAATAATTTATCCGCTTTCGGAATCGGTTCACATGCTGTAACCGTTGCCACACGTAAGTCTACTTTCATAAAATCATCAATAGATATTTCTGGAATTTCTGGAATTTCCACAACTTTTGATTCTGTGCTTGGTTCTTCTTCTTGAGAAGTTTTTACAGAGCCGCGCATTTCTTCACGAATGTAAGTAATTTCAATTTCACTATCTAAACGTGGGAAAATTGGTGTACCTTTTTCTACCACTTTAATGTTTGCTGGAATAGTATTACCGAATGTTTCAATTGTTTCCCATGATAAAAATTTGTCGTCTAATCCTAATTGTTGCAATATGCGTGTCGGTGTAGATGTCATAAATGGTTGTAACATAACGGCAATATGATGTAAACTCTCTGCCAAATTTCGCATAACAGCCCCTAATTTTGGCTTATCTGCTTCTTCTTTTGCAAGTACCCAAGGCTGTGTTTCATCAATGTATTTATTTGTACGAGATACTAGTGTCCAAAGGTCAGCTAATACAACACTAAATTGCATTTTTTCCATACTTTCTTCATATTTAATACGTACAGTTTCTGCATGCACTTTTAATGCCTCATCAAATTCTGTCGATTGAAGATTTTCTGTAGGAATATTGCCATCAAAATACTTATTAATCATAGAAATTGTACGGTTTAATAAATTACCTAAATCATTAGCTAAATCAAAATTTGTTCGCTCCACAAATGATTCTGGTGAAAATACGCCATCTGAGCCAAATGGTAACTCTCTTAATAGGAAGTAACGTGTTGCATCTAATCCATAACGTTCGATTAACATTTCAGGATAGATAACATTTCCTTTTGATTTCGACATTTTTCCGTCTTTCATCATAATAAATCCATGCGCGAACACTTTTTTAGGTAATGGTAAATCAAGAGCCATTAAGAATATCGGCCAATAGATTGTATGGAAACGTACGATATCTTTTCCTACAACATGTACATCGGCTGGCCAATATTTATTAAATAACGTTTCATCTTCTGATAAGTAACCTAAAGAGGTAATATAATTTGTTAACGCATCTACCCAAACGTAAATTACGTGTTTTGGATCTCCCGGTACTTTAATGCCCCAATCAAATGAAGTTCGTGAAACTGATAAATCTTCAAGCCCTGGTTTAATAAAGTTATTAATCATTTCGTTTTTACGAGATTCCGGTTCGATGAATTCTAAATTTTCTTCATAATAAGCGAGTAGGCGATCTGCGTATTTCTTCATATTAAAGAAGTAAGATTCTTCTTTAACTTTGTGTACAGCGCGACCACAGTCTGGACACTTTCCATCTTCTAATTGTGTTTCAGTAAAGAATGACTCACAAGGGGTACAGTACCACCCTTCATACTCACCTTTATAAATATCGCCGTTGTCTAAAAACTTTTGGAAAATCTTTTCGACAGTTTTTTTATGACGTTCTTCCGTTGTTTGAATGAAATCATCATAAGAAATATCCATTAATGCCCAAAGTTTTTTTGCTGCCTCGGCAATCTCATTTACATATTCTTGAGGATGCTTGCCAGCTTCTGCAGCTTTTTCTTGAATCTTTTGTCCGTGCTCGTCCATCCCAGTTAAGAAACGTACATCATAGCCACGTAAACGTTTGTAACGTGCAATCGTATCAGACGCTACTGTCGTATACGCAGTACCAATATGAAATTTTCCACTTGGATAGTAAATCGGGGTTGTTATATAGAATGTTTTGTTTTGTTCGCTCACGAGAACTGCCTCCAATGTTTCACAGTATAATATCTATTCTATCGAAGTACGAAATTCGTTTCAATGAAAGTTTATCGAATGCGAAAAATGTCGAATATTATATTAATCCATTTAATGTCTTTTATAAGAAGCTTTTTTACTATAAAATAAAATCTATAATAAAAACCTTTTAAAAATGTAGAAATAACAGTTTTCTCCTCAAAAATTTTTACAAACAAGAAATAATTACTGTATTAATTAATTGACGTTTATGGCATTACTTGGTATGATAACTATCAGACAAGGAAATTATGTCGAAATTTGACGAAACACAAATATAACTTTTACTTATAGGAGGAAAAATAATTATGAAATCAACAGGTATTGTTCGTAAAGTCGATGAATTAGGTCGTGTGGTAATTCCAATCGAACTTCGTCGTACATTAGGTATCGCTGAAAAGGACGCTTTAGAAATCTACGTAGATGATGACAAAATCATCCTAAAAAAATATATGCCAAACATGACTTGTGCTGTTACTGGTGAAGTTTCTGATGATAACTTCCGTCTAGTTGGAGGCAAATTAATTTTAAGCCCTGAAGGCGCAGAAATGCTGATGAAAGAAATCCAATCTAGCTTAAAAAAATAAACCCTTTCCTGCACCTAAATCGACAACAGCGGTTTAGGTGTTTTTATTATTTAATAAAAATTTCTTTTTATAATGGTAAAGTATTATATATACTTCCCATATAATGTCCATGTCAGACCTCTTTTAATAAGATTACTCGCTTTTACAATTATTATCAATTTAAACATTTGCATTTTAATAAGGATAATCATTCTCAATCGTTATAGTTTGGTAAATATTGTTTATTGCGAATAAAAAAGATTGCCTCCGTGGAGACAACCTTTTCATACTCACTCACTATGGTATTCGTTATAAATATCACGCTTCGCTACTTGGCGCAGTTTCGCTACCTCTTTTATTGCTTCCTTAGAAGTAACGCCTGATTCGGCAATAATATAATCGACATGTTCCACAACATTCATGTCAATCCAATATACATCTTCTTGCATATCTTCTTCTGCATTTTGATTTCCTTCTAAAACAATACAAAATTCTCCACGGATTTCTTCGGTTTGAGACCATTCCACCGCTTCTGATATAGTACCACGAAGAAACTCCTCGAATTTTTTTGTCAGTTCACGCGCCAGCACAATGCGGCGATTACCAAGAATTAATTCCATATCCTTTAGTGTTTCTTTTAAACGATGGGGAGCCTCGTAAAATAAGATGGTTTCTTGTCTTTTTTTTAATTGCTCTAATTGTTGTCGTCTCTCTTTTTTTCCACGATTTAAAAACCCGTAAAAGAAAAAGGGTTGTGGTGTTAAACCAGAAGCAATTAAAGCAGAAATTGCGGCATTTGCACCTGGAATTGGTACTACAGCTATTCCTTCGGCAATTGCCTTACTCACAATATCTGCCCCTGGGTCCGAAATACAAGGTAAACCAGCATCACTTACTAATGCCACTGTCTTTCCTTGACGTAAAAAACTTAGTAGCTTCTCTCCCCCGGCATCAATATTATGTTCGTGATAACTTACAAGTGGTGTTTCAATATCAAAATAGTTGCAAAGCTTCTTTGTATTCCGTGTATCTTCAGCAGCGATCACATCCGCTTCCTTTAAAATACGTAGTGCACGTACACTCATATCCTCTAAATTGCCAATGGGTGTTGCTACAAGATATAAATGTCCTTGATGATCGTGCATCGTACTTTTTTGTGATTTCACGATTTATCCCTCCCTATATAGTTCGTTTTTTGCGCCCGTGTTAACTGCTTAAAAGCATATTCTGCCCGCATCGCTTCTTGTTTTGTGTCGAAAGCTTCGACATAAATACATTCAACTGGTCCTCTAGCCCGTGTATATTTGGCACCTTTTCCTGCATTATGTGCGGCAACACGTTTTTCTACATTATTTGTATAACCTGCGTAATAAGTCTTGTCCGCACATTCTAACACATAAAAGAAATGACTATTCGTTTTGTCCATAAAGCATTGCTCTCACTTCGGCTGTATATTCATTATTTGAATCATAGACATACAGTGGGGGTAATATTTTCAAATCTGGTTTACCATCCTTTATTGCTTCTATTAATAAAGTATTGGCTTCCTTCCCTACTTTCGGATAAATCAGTTGCATGCGTTTTGGTTCTAATCGATTTGCTCGCATAGCTGTGACAATATCCAATAAGCGACCAGGACGATGTACAAATGCTGCTTTTCCACCTTGTTTTAATAATCTACTTGCCGATTGCACTGCTTCATCGAGTGTTAAATGTAACTCATGTCGTGCTATCGCGTAATGTTCGGATAAATTTTTATCACTTGCTTCATGCGCTAAAAAATATGGCGGATTACAAGTCACTACATCATATTTTTCTATTCCTAATTGAGATGGAATTTCCTTTACATCCCCAAGTACCATATTGATTTGTTGTGCTAGGTTATTATACCGAATACTTCGCTCTGCCATATCAAATAAACGAGGCTGTAATTCTACACCCGTAATATGCCCTTTCGTTCTAGCACTTAAAAATAACGGAATAACACCATTGCCTGAGCATAAATCCACTATTTCCCCTTTATGATAAGGTACATTGACAAATTTCGAAAGTAACACTGCATCCAATGAGAAAGAAAAGACAGATGGGCTTTGAATAATACGTAAATTCTCTGCCAACAAATAATCTAACCTTTCATCATCCTTCAACCAATTTTCCATGAGCCTTCCTCCTACTATACAAAACAAAAGACTGATACCACCGAAGCGGGAATCAGTCTTCTATTACACATTTTGCTTATTTAAAAATGATAGACAAAACAGACAATCTTCACCTTTACGTGAACTTCCAAAATGAACATGACAAACGTGGAAGCCCTCTTGGTATAGACGTGCTAAGTTATCATATCCCTCGCCAATATCTAATGGATTCTCTTTCTTCTCATCTGTAGCCTGTACGGTGTTCTCTTTAGAAAGTAGTTCTTCTAGACGTGTACGAAGGTGATGATTTTCTGTTTCGAGTGCCTTATGTTCTTCCATCATTAACGCTACAAATTGCTTCAATGCACCAAATTGCGCCTGCATTGCTTCGAGCTGTTGTTCGAACTCCATAACGGTATCTAAGAAATTACGGTCCTTCACCCAAGCCACCTCGTTAAATTCTCTATCTTATATAAGATTTTTTTCGCATGCTAGCAGTTCTTCGAGCGTATACTCAACCGTGCGCTCTTGCTCCTGTAAATATACTTGAATAAGTCTCTCTAGCACATTTAAACCAACAACTCTCCCACGGCCATCTGGTGTCATTGTCATTTCACCAATATCCGGCATACCCTCTTTTGCTTCTTCGTATTCATCGTTTTCATACTTCAAGCAGCACATTAAACGACCACATAACCCAGATATTTTAGATGGGTTTAAAGATAAATTCTGATCTTTTGCCATTTTAATAGACACCGGATCAAAATCACCTAAAAATGTTGAACAGCATAGCATTCGGCCACAAGGACCAATACCACCTAATAATTTTGCTTCATCTCGAACACCAATTTGGCGGAGCTCGATACGCGTTCTAAAAACAGATGCTAAATCTTTTACTAAATCCCTGAAGTCAACACGACCTTCTGCCGTAAAGTAAAAGATTATTTTATTGCGATCAAATGTATATTCAACATCAACAAGTTTCATCTCTAGTTTATGTTCTATAATTTTTGCATTTGCTAGCTCAAATGCACGTTTTGACTCTATCGCATTTTCTTCAACTTGAATACGATCACGTTCATCTGCTGGTCGTAGTACTTGTTTAAGTGGCAATACGACATCATTTTCCCCTACTACTTTTTGAGGGACAACTACCTTCCCGTATTCTACACCACGAGCTGTCTCTACAATGACATATTGACTGTCCTCTAGTAGAAATGATGCTGGATCGAAATAATATATTTTACCCGCCTTTTTAAAGCGGATTCCTACTACATTATACAAATGTATATCCCTCCTGCAGATTTAGCATTAGCTGCTCCATCAATAACGTCCTATTCATGTTACGCTGTAAAGATGCACGCGCCTGTAAAATGGACTCCATTTGACTAGATAGGCGTTCAAAAGTCGAATGTAACGCAGCTTCTTTAAAAGTCTGTAACATGTCTGGATAAGTACAAGCTGCTTCGGGATTAGCTTTTATTGACACTATATCACGGTAAGCAAATAGTAGTAAATCCAATGCTTGCTCCATTTCGCTTTTTTCCTTAAATAGTGGCAACCATTCCTCATGTACAACTATCATAGCTTCATGTACATTTTGGCGAATTGCCTCTACTAATTTTAACACTGTTTTTCGAGCCTGTGCAAACTGCTCATCTTTTGCTAAAAAAATAGCGGTTTCGAGCTCGTTCGTCATCATGCTAACCGTAGAAGCCATGGAGTGGGGAACGTCATTTTCTTGCAAATGCTTTAACAACAATTGACGCGGCATCTTTTGAAACTTAATATGCTGACAGCGCGAACGAATAGTAGGTAATATTGATTGCATCTGCTCTGTTAACAAAATAGCCGTAACTTCTCCATCGGGTTCCTCTAAAAATTTTAAAATCATATTAGCAGATGCTATATTTAAACGATCCGCATGATGCAGAACGTAAATTTTACGTCCTTGCTCAACACCCATCATTTTCATCTCAGAAATAAGATCACGTATTTGATCAATTTTAATAAATTGACCTTCCGGATAGATTTCGTGAATATTCGGATGATTTCCCGAATCAACACGTCTGCAATTTCGACATGTTTCACATGGAACATTTTCATGTGGATGTTCACATAGCATTAATTTTACAAAAAAATGCATAATATCCACTTTCCCTGTTCCTTTTTCGCCATCAAAAATGTATGCATGGGCTAATCTATTTTTGTCAAAAATCGTTTGAAGCTGCTTCATTACGACTGGCTGTAGTGTGAAAAGCTCTTCAACATTCTTCGCCATTTTTTATTATATTCCTTCCTATATCAATAAAGCCTTTTGGACTTGTACATGTAAATTTATTTTTGGTAGAAGCAACGCTTTACCAATTGTGATAGTAAGGAGTCCTACTGATCAAATTTGAAAAAAGCCCGCGCCTACAAGTGAACAAGACACGGGTTTTACATATATAAATTAATTAATAGACCTTTAATCTCGCCAATTTTGTCAAGAAGGTCAATCGCTTCCTTTTCTTCATCTAAAATATCTTGTGCAAGCTCCACAAGACGCGTATCAATTGTCTCAATGATTTTCAATCGTCTTCCTTCACCAAAACGATTCCATGTATGCGATTGTTTTAATTCCATACCATGCTCTACAGTTTCCTGTAAGAAACGCTTCACAAGCATTTTAAAACGAGCAAGCTCTCGCAAATTACGGGATCTTGCGACACGGTCACCAGCAGTTGAAATATCCCCCAACAATCGTGTTAGTTGTTCGGTTTGCAATTTGGAGCCTTGCTTGACGACCATATCACCAAATCGGTTATTTTGATTATTATTTTGTAGAGGCTCCTTACGATTAGTATTGATCCCGACACGTATATCTTGATTGATCTTCAAGCTTCATTCGCCCCCAATTGCTTTATTATCAATGTCATCTATAGTTATGAATTTTTACTGCCAGTTTGGCAATGCTCACTAAATATTAAATACTGTTAAAAGTGGTGAAATTGTTCGATTGGTAAAACAAAGACGGTAGCGCCCCCTACCTCTACCTCCACTGGATATGGGATATAGGAATCTGCATTACCACCTAATGGCGATACGGGTGCAACCAATTGTTCCCGTGCTCGACAATTATCACGGATAATATCTAAAACTTTGGGTATGAGAGAGTCTTCTGTTCCAATTAGAAACGTCGTATTACCAGAGCGTAAAAAACCCCCTGTACTCGCTAATTTTGTTGCGCGAAACTGATTTTTCGTTAAAGCATTCGATAAGCGGCTACTATCCTGATCTTGTACAACAGCTACGACTAACTTCATTCGCACTCACCCCTTTATATAATTGGCCTTGATAGAATTTATTCAAAACAGCAACATCTACTAACAATTTCAATCCACACTTAGAACGAAAAGGACGCTAACAACATTCATGTTAAAAAATCTTTGCGACAATTTGTCTTTGTTCATACGCGTATTAGATGAAAGTAGGCACATTGCATTCTTCTTAGCACTTATAAGGTAAAGTTTTCTTTTATCCGATGCAGTAAATGGGTCATCAGATGTTACCATTATATCACAATATGGTAGTTAACTTCATGTTTTTACTGCATTGCCTTATACACTATTGACCATACATCTTCAACTACATGCTCCATACTTTGGTCGGCATTAATAACTCTTATACGTTCTGGATATCGTTTTACTAATTGTAAATATCCCTCACGCACCTTTTGATGAAAGGCCAAGCTTTCAACATCAAGGCGGTTTACTTCACGATCCCCATGTGCGTGTATACGCGCTAAACCAACCTCTGGTGAAATATCAAATAGGATAGTTAAATCGGGTAATTTTTTCCCAATTGCAAATTCATTAATTGATAGTACTTCATCTACACCGATGCCACGTGCATATCCTTGGTAAGCTAACGATGAATCAATAAATCGATCACAAATAACCATTTTCCCAGCATCTAAAGCAGGACGTACTTTTTCAAAGTAATGCTGACTTCTCGCTGCTGCGTACAACAATGCTTCCGTCCGTTCATCCATTGCTGTGTGCGCGGGATTTAAAATGATTGTTCGAATTTTTTCGGCGATTTCAATGCCTCCAGGTTCTCTCGTTGCTAAAACATCTATATTTTCTTGTGCTAATCGTTCAGCTATTTTTTTAATTATGGTTGTTTTCCCGGCACCTTCTGGACCTTCAAATGTAATAAATAAATTGCAATTCATGCTGTTATTGCCTCCAACTATTTAATGACCTCGATCATTTTTTCCTCTAACCTGTGATTTCCTTGAAATGTTGCACCTGTTGCAAGTAATTCCTCTAACTGACTTAGTTTAGCCACCGTAATTTTTTCTCCTGGAACGAGTAATGGGATGCCAGGAGGGTAAGGAATAATCATACTTGCAGCCGTACGTCCCATTGTCCGCATGTAGGGTAGCCATTCCTTCTTCATATTTGCAATTTCATCAAATGAATATGCTGGTTCCGTAATAGCCGTGAAACTATAGGCATTGTGCGAAACGGCTTGTATTTCTGTTTTTTCAGTGTTTAATAATGCTGTCACAGCCTCTTTTATACGAACACGAATCTCTGCAAATGGAAAGCTATACCCTTGTTTTAAAAGTGGCAATACAAGTAATACCTGATGAGCATCGGCAAGCTCTGCATATACCTGCTTCGCTTCTAATGCTTCCTGTAGTTGATAGCCACTATAACCTTTAACACGAAGCAATAACTTTATAGGGTCATCTACCTCGATGACTTCAAGCGAACCAATTGAACGTAATGCATCGACCCATTGATTTTTTTTCTCTATTATATATGCACCATCGCTCTCCATATATGTCTGTATATAATAGCGTGCATCATCCAAAGAAGCTAACAATATATAAGATGGACTGCTGGATTGTAACATGCGTAAATAGTGATGGATACTATCAACATTCACTAATTGTGAGTTCACATGCATAAAAGAAGCCATGGTCATAGCGGGCAATGTTTTGTGCGCTGACTGCACAACAACATCCGCGCCGAAGGTTAAAGCAGATGGCTGGAATAAAGAACAAGCATTAAAATGAGCCCCGTGCGCTTCATCTACTAAAACGGGAATGTTTTTTTCATGACAATATGCTATTTGCTGCGATAGTTCTTTAGATATCATACCGTAATATGTTGGATACGTTAAAACCACTGCCTTAACGTCTGGATACTCATCAACTGCCTGTTTTAGATCGTGATAGGAAACATGTGTTGCAGTTAATGTTCGGTCGTCCCAAAGTGGAGAAACATAAACAGCCTTTGCTCCAACAAGCTCAATTGCATGAAAAATAGATTTATGAGCATTACGTTGTACAATGATCGTATCGCCTCTTTTACATGTAGCATATATCATCGCTAAATTCCCAACTGTTGAGCCACCTACTAAAAAAAAGCTTTTCGTCGCACCATATGTTTCAGCTAGTAAATTTTCAGCCTCTAATATCATTCCCTCAGGATAGTGCAAGTCATCCATTCCTGTTAACTCTGTTACATCGTAGCGCATAACATCTTTAAAAGCCTGTGGTAAGCGAGAAAATTCTCCATGTTTATGCCCTGGTACATGAAAGGATATATTTTGTTGTTGTCGAAAACGCTCTAAACCTTCTACAATTGGCTTTTTCTTTTGCAAAACAAGACACCCTTTTTCGTTTATTATATTCTTTAATTATACGGGATTATGGCACGATAAAAAAGCTATCCTATAAAATAGGATAGCTTAAGATTTAAGATGCAAGAATAACCATAAAACAGCATTTGGTTTTCATTCCAACTGCTACAACGATTCAAAAAGTACCAATAATTTAGTTGGGACAGCAAAATGCAGAAACTTCTCTCTTATTCCTAAAAAAGAATGGCCCCTCTCAATATAGCAAATTCTTTAAGTATCTCTTTTTCATCACTTTCACCATTTACAATACCTCTATCTATTTCTTACCGTCTCTATTGATGTATGATGTCACCCATTCTCCAATAGTTTTCTCAGGTTAACGATACACATGCTCATACTTTTTGGGCTAAGCAACTAATCATGATATTACAATGTGTGATTGTTTCTTTAGCGCTTTGGATACGTTAGGATTTCAAATAAAAAAAGACTGAAGATTTCTCTTCGGTCTTTTTAAGTTGCCTAGCGACGTCCTACTCTCACAGGGGGAAGCCCCCAACTACCATCGGCGCTAAAGAGCTTAACTTCCGTGTTCGGTATGGGAACGGGTGTGACCTCTTTGCCATCATCACTAGACTATTTACGGCTTTCAATATACATCGTATTTCTTTGTCAGCTTCATTCGTTCAGTCAGTCACGTACAGACGTACGCTCCTTCCTTCTCTCAATCGCTTCCGCGAACTACTCGTATCTTGTAACCCTTTTATGAAAGATTGTTCTTTCAAAACTGGATAAACGGTGCATTGAATGTTTCAAACTTTTTGGTTAAGTCCTCGATCGATTAGTATTCGTCAGCTCCATGTGTCACCACACTTCCACCTCGAACCTATCTACCTCATCGTCTTTGAGGGATCTTACTTACTTGCGTAATGGGAAATCTCATCTTGAGGGGGGCTTCATGCTTAGATGCTTTCAGCACTTATCCCGTCCACACATAGCTACCCAGCGATGCCTTTGGCAAGACAACTGGTACACCAGCGGTGTGTCCATCCCGGTCCTCTCGTACTAAGGACAGCTCCTCTCAAATTTCCTACGCCCACGACGGATAGGGACCGAACTGTCTCACGACGTTCTGAACCCAGCTCGCGTACCGCTTTAATGGGCGAACAGCCCAACCCTTGGGACCGACTACAGCCCCAGGATGCGATGAGCCGACATCGAGGTGCCAAACCTCCCCGTCGATGTGGACTCTTGGGGGAGATAAGCCTGTTATCCCCGGGGTAGCTTTTATCCGTTGAGCGATGGCCCTTCCATGCGGAACCACCGGATCACTAAGCCCGTCTTTCGACCCTGCTCGACTTGTAGGTCTCGCAGTCAAGCTCCCTTGTGCCTTTACACTCTACGAATGATTTCCAACCATTCTGAGGGAACCTTTGGGCGCCTCCGTTACCTTTTAGGAGGCGACCGCCCCAGTCAAACTGTCCGCCTGACACTGTCTCCTGCCCCGCTAAGGGGCATGGGTTAGAATTTCAATACAACCAGGGTAGTATCCCACCGACGCCTCCTTCGAAGCTGGCGCTCCGAGATCTCTGGCTCCTACCTATCCTGTACAAGTTGTACCAAAATTCAATATCAGGCTACAGTAAAGCTCCACGGGGTCTTTCCGTCCTGTCGCGGGTAACCTGCATCTTCACAGGTACTATAATTTCACCGAGTCTCTCGTTGAGACAGTGCCCAGATCGTTACGCCTTTCGTGCGGGTCGGAACTTACCCGACAAGGAATTTCGCTACCTTAGGACCGTTATAGTTACGGCCGCCGTTTACTGGGGCTTCAATTCGCAGCTTCGCTTGCGCTAACCACTCCTCTTAACCTTCCAGCACCGGGCAGGCGTCAGCCCCTATACGTCACCTTACGGTTTTGCAGAGACCTGTGTTTTTGCTAAACAGTCGCCTGGGCCTATTCACTGCGGCTCTCATGCGCTTGCACGCTCAAGAGCACCCCTTCTCCCGAAGTTACGGGGTCATTTTGCCGAGTTCCTTAACGAGAGTTCTCTCGCACACCTTAGGATTCTCTCCTCGACTACCTGTGTCGGTTTGCGGTACGGGCACCTCTCACCTCGATAGAGGCTTTTCTTGGCAGTGTGAAATCAGGAACTTCGTCCATACGGACTCGCCATCACAGCTCAACGTTACAGTGTGCGGATTTGCCTACACACACGCCTTACTGCTTGGACGCGCACAACCAACGGCGCGCTTACCCTATCCTACTGCGTCCCCCCATTTCTCAAACGGTGA
Organism: Lysinibacillus sphaericus; assembly: GCF_002982115.1. Classification (GTDB taxonomy): domain Bacteria; phylum Bacillota; class Bacilli; order Bacillales_A; family Planococcaceae; genus Lysinibacillus; species Lysinibacillus sphaericus. Next base: position 4,664,561 of record NZ_CP019980.1, read on the forward strand.
GGAGGTGGTACAGGAATATCAACCTGTTGTCCATCGCCTACGCCTATCGGCCTCGGCTTAGGTCCCGACTAACCCTGAGCGGACGAGCCTTCCTCAGGAAACCTTAGTCATACGGTGGACGGGATTCTCACCCGTCTTTCGCTACTCATACCGGCATTCTCACTTCTAAGCGCTCCACCAGTCCTTCCGGTCTGACTTCAACGCACTTAGAACGCTCTCCTACCACTGACATCGTAGATGTCAATCCACAGCTTCGGTGAATCGTTTAGCCCCGATACATTTTCGGCGCAGCGTCACTCGACCAGTGAGCTATTACGCACTCTTTAAATGATGGCTGCTTCTAAGCCAACATCCTGGTTGTCTGTGCAACGCCACATCCTTTTCCACTTAACGATTACTTTGGGACCTTAGCTGGTGGTCTGGGCTGTTTCCCTTTTGACTACGGATCTTATCACTCGCAGTCTGACTCCCGTGTATAAATATCTGGCATTCGGAGTTTGTCTGAATTCGGTAAACCGGGATGGCCCCCTAGTCCAAACAGTGCTCTACCTCCAGTATTCTCATCACGAGGCTAGCCCTAAAGCTATTTCGGAGAGAACCAGCTATCTCCAAGTTCGATTGGAATTTCTCCGCTACCCACACCTCATCCCCGCACTTTTCAACGTGCGTGGGTTCGGGCCTCCAGTAAGTGTTACCTCACCTTCACCCTGGACATGGGTAGATCACCTGGTTTCGGGTCTACGACCACGTACTAATTCGCCCTATTCAGACTCGCTTTCGCTGCGGCTCCGCCTTCTAAAGCTTAACCTCGCACGTAATCGTAACTCGCCGGTTCATTCTACAAAAGGCACGCTATCACCCATTAACGGGCTCTAACTACTTGTAGGCACACGGTTTCAGGATCTCTTTCACTCCCCTTCCGGGGTGCTTTTCACCTTTCCCTCACGGTACTGGTTCACTATCGGTCACTAGGTAGTATTTAGCCTTGGGAGATGGTCCTCCCGGATTCCGACGGAATTTCACGTGTTCCGCCGTACTCAGGATCCACTCTGGAGGGAACGAACTTTCGACTACAGGGCTTTTACCTGCTCTGGCGGACCTTTCCAAGTCGCTTCATCTAACTCATTCCTTTGTAACTCCGTATAGAGTGTCCTACAACCCCAAGAGGCAAGCCTCTTGGTTTGGGCTCTTCCCGTTTCGCTCGCCGCTACTCAGGGAATCGATTTTTCTTTCTCTTCCTCCAGGTACTTAGATGTTTCAGTTCCCTGGGTCTGCCTTCAAGACGCTATGTATTCACGTCAAGATACTACGCGATTAAACGTAGTGGGTTCCCCCATTCGGAAATCTCCGGATCAAAGCTCACTTACAGCTCCCCGAAGCATATCGGTGTTAGTGCCGTCCTTCTTCGGCTCCTAGTGCCAAGGCATTCGCCGTGCGCCCTTAATAACTTAACCTAGTTATTAAGCCTATAAAAAACTTAAAAAATAAATGTGTTTGTTACAATTTCAATGTCGTTTTATCCAGTTTTCAAAGAACAAATTTTGAAGTGTTTCATTCAGAAGAATGAACCTTCAAAACTGAACGCAAAACGTAATCTTACAAACCCAAGGTTTGTATTCCGAAAATATCCTTAGAAAGGAGGTGATCCAGCCGCACCTTCCGATACGGCTACCTTGTTACGACTTCACCCCAATCATCTATCCCACCTTCGGCGGCTGGCTCCAAAAGGTTACCTCACCGACTTCGGGTGTTACAAACTCTCGTGGTGTGACGGGCGGTGTGTACAAGGCCCGGGAACGTATTCACCGCGGCATGCTGATCCGCGATTACTAGCGATTCCGGCTTCATGTAGGCGAGTTGCAGCCTACAATCCGAACTGAGAACGACTTTATCGGATTAGCTCCCTCTCGCGAGTTGGCAACCGTTTGTATCGTCCATTGTAGCACGTGTGTAGCCCAGGTCATAAGGGGCATGATGATTTGACGTCATCCCCACCTTCCTCCGGTTTGTCACCGGCAGTCACCTTAGAGTGCCCAACTAAATGATGGCAACTAAGATCAAGGGTTGCGCTCGTTGCGGGACTTAACCCAACATCTCACGACACGAGCTGACGACAACCATGCACCACCTGTCACCGTTGTCCCCGAAGGGAAAACCATATCTCTACAGTGGTCAACGGGATGTCAAGACCTGGTAAGGTTCTTCGCGTTGCTTCGAATTAAACCACATGCTCCACCGCTTGTGCGGGCCCCCGTCAATTCCTTTGAGTTTCAGTCTTGCGACCGTACTCCCCAGGCGGAGTGCTTAATGCGTTAGCTGCAGCACTAAGGGGCGGAAACCCCCTAACACTTAGCACTCATCGTTTACGGCGTGGACTACCAGGGTATCTAATCCTGTTTGCTCCCCACGCTTTCGCGCCTCAGTGTCAGTTACAGACCAGATAGTCGCCTTCGCCACTGGTGTTCCTCCAAATCTCTACGCATTTCACCGCTACACTTGGAATTCCACTATCCTCTTCTGCACTCAAGTCTCCCAGTTTCCAATGACCCTCCACGGTTGAGCCGTGGGCTTTCACATCAGACTTAAGAAACCACCTGCGCGCGCTTTACGCCCAATAATTCCGGACAACGCTTGCCACCTACGTATTACCGCGGCTGCTGGCACGTAGTTAGCCGTGGCTTTCTAATAAGGTACCGTCAAGGTACAGCCAGTTACTACTGTACTTGTTCTTCCCTTACAACAGAGTTTTACGAACCGAAATCCTTCTTCACTCACGCGGCGTTGCTCCATCAGGCTTTCGCCCATTGTGGAAGATTCCCTACTGCTGCCTCCCGTAGGAGTCTGGGCCGTGTCTCAGTCCCAGTGTGGCCGATCACCCTCTCAGGTCGGCTACGCATCGTTGCCTTGGTGAGCCGTTACCTCACCAACTAGCTAATGCGCCGCGGGCCCATCCTATAGCGACAGCCGAAACCGTCTTTCAGTATTGTCCCATGAGGGACAAGAGATTATTCGGTATTAGCCCCGGTTTCCCGGAGTTATCCCAAACTATAGGGTAGGTTGCCCACGTGTTACTCACCCGTCCGCCGCTAACGTCAAAGGAGCAAGCTCCTTCTCTGTTCGCTCGACTTGCATGTATTAGGCACGCCGCCAGCGTTCGTCCTGAGCCAGGATCAAACTCTCCATAAAAGAAATTTGATTAGCTCAAATTGTTTTGCTGGCATCAATTTTGATGTCCAAAATTTTGTTTCGTTCACTAACGAAGTTAGCTAGTAAAAACTATATTGATTACGTTTTGCTTGTTCAGTTTTCAAGGTTCATTTTGTCGCCGCTTGTTTCAGCAACTCTTATATAATACCATCTTTTCAAATCGATGTCAACAATTTATTTTAAATTGTTTTTTGTTTTATACAAGTTGTTTCAGTTGTTATCTTAACGACTCTTATTACTATATCACAATATTTATAGTTTGCAAGCCTTTTATAAAAATAATATTAAAAAAGTGATTCCTAGTACACCTGGAATGCCCAACAATGCAATTGTGAAAACGGAAAACAGGTTAATTGGTACATTATAACCGCTATAACCAACACCTAAATGAATAATGAATAATAATAAAAATGCAAATGCAAATCGGAACCAAAATACTGATAGTCCTTCTAATACTTTACCCAATTTAATGTGTCTTCCTACTATATAAAGAAAAAGAAGCGCTACAGGAACACAAATACTCACAATTACAGTCCACGGCATATGCTTGCCCCCTTCGATCATAATTATGTAATTTTATGATTCCTATAGCACGTCTATAACTCTACAATCATTATTTTATTAGTACTCGTCGAATTCTAGCTTCTTTAAATAAATAAAAATGAATACTCTCTGCTGCTTTTCGCTGAGCAATAACTTCTAAATCATAATCATTTAATAATTCTTCAATCAATTTTGCTTGTTGTAAATCTTCTTTTGTTTGTTTAATGAGATTAACAAGCTTTTCGTCAAATTCTCTTTTTAGCTTTCCTTTATTGCGGAAGAACATTTCAATCCCTCACTCATAACTCTCGGCGGCCTTCCATTGCCTTCGATAACGTTACTTCATCAGCATATTCTAAATCTCCACCTACTGGTAATCCATGCGCAATGCGTGTTGTGCGGATGCCAGATGGTTTAACAAGACGAGAGATATACATAGCCGTCGCTTCACCTTCAATAGTAGAATTGGTTGCTAAAATAAGCTCCTGCACCGTTTCATCTTGTAAGCGTACTAACAGTGAGGCTACATTAATATCCTCTGGGCCGATACCATCCATTGGTGAAATAGCCCCCTGTAACACATGGTACTTACCATGGTAATCACGCATTTTTTCCATTGCAATAACGTCCTTTGTATCTTGTACAACGCAAATTACTGAGGCATCGCGTTGTTTATCGGTACAAATATGACATGGGTCTACATCGGTAATATTGCCACAAACAGAGCAATAACTTAAATTACGTTTTGCATCTATTAAAGCTTTGGAAAAAGAAAGAACGTCATCTTCTTTCATTGTTAACACAAAAAACGCCAGTCGGGCTGCGGTTTTTGGCCCGATACCTGGCAATTTCATAAAACTATCGATTAATTTTGATATTGGTTCTGGGTAATACATATTGTTACCTCCTAGAATGGAAGGTTCATGCCTTGCGTAAATTTACCCATTGTTGCATTTGTTTTTTCTTCTACTTTTTTAAGTGCTTCATTCGTTGCAACAACAATTAAATCTTGTAACATTTCGATATCGTCAGGATCTACTACTGAAGTATCAAGATTCACTTCTACTACTTCACGTTGACCTGTAACTGTTACTTTCACCATACCGCCGCCAGCAACACCTTCAAATTGTTCAGCATTTAAAGCTTCTTGAGCTTCCATCATTTCTTTTTGCATTTTTTGCATTTTTTTCATCATGCCTTGCATATTTCCCATTCCACGCATAACCTATTCCTCCTAAGTAATCAGTCTTCAATAATTTCAATAAAATCCTTACCGAACAGCTTTTCCGCTTCCGTCACCAATGGATCTTGTGATGCCAGCGGTTGCGCATCATCGATAAAAGGTTCTTCTGGCATTTCTGCCGGTGGTGGTTCCAATAATTCAACATTCGGATCATCGTTAGCTAATGGTGCTTTCTTTTGATGTAATCCGTGATCACGAATGAACTCTTCACGCAACTTTAACCATGTTTCTTCTGGCGTACAAAGCATTTCATACATCGTGCCTGTTTGACCTGCAATAAGTTGTGTAAATTGTGCTTTTAGCATTTGATTATCAGCAACCATTTGACAATGAATATCATACTTGAATTTTAACACAAAAGCACTCGAAGATGCCGCAACAGGTTCAGCTTCTGCTAAAAGAGCTGATTGTGACTTTTGCAATTGATTTAACGCCTGCGCCCATACAGCCTTTACACGTTGCACATCTTGCTTTGTCGCATCCTTTAGCACTTCTTGAATACGACCAGTAGGCGCCTTATAACCATTTGGACTTTTTGCACGCGGACGTTGTTCTTTGGCAACCTGAGTAGCTTGTGACGGCGCACCATTTTGTATTTGTAAAGATAGTTGTTGCACCATTTGCTCAAGCGCAATGATTTTTTGCGCTAGTTCTGGGCTCATTACCGCCTCACTTGATGGGGCAGTTTGATTGACTACGCCACCCGAAAACTGTGTCATTTTTAGCAATGCTGTTTCCAAATAGATTTTCGTATGATGCGAGAAACGCATTTCTTGTTGTGTTTTCGCTAAAATGTCGATGTAGCCGTAAAGCATATCTGGTGCAAAGTCATGTGCCAATGCAAATACGCGCTCCTCAGGTGATACTAACTCTAATAGTTCAGCTAAATTCTCACTCGTTTGTAAAAGCAGTAAATCGCGGAAAAATGTAATTAAATCCTCCGATAAGCGCAACGGATCCTTCCCATCTGCGATTAGCTGCTCTAACAGCGCAAGCATTTGTGCCACATCTTTGACCTTTAAAGCTTCAGCTAAATCATAGAAAACATCCTGACTAATTGAGCCTGTGACTAGTAGTGCATCCTCTAGTTTCAACATTTCACCGCTAAAGGATACAACTTGGTCCAACAAGCTCAATGCATCACGCATACCGCCCGCAGCTGACTGCGCAATCACTTTTAGACCTTGTTCTTCAAACGGGAGTTCAATATCTTCTAGTACGACCTTCATGCGCTCGGTAATATCGTTAGTTGAAAGTCGCTTGAAGTCAAAACGTTGGCAACGTGAAATAATCGTTGCAGGTAATTTATGAGGTTCTGTTGTTGCTAAAATAAATACAGCGTGAGGTGGTGGTTCTTCTAGCGTTTTTAAAAGCGCATTGAAGGCACTTGTAGACAGCATATGCACTTCATCAATGATGTACACTTTAAACCTGCTACTAGCTGGAGCAAAACGTACCTTTTCAATAATGTCCCGTATTTCTTCAACACGTGAATTAGAAGCTGCATCAAATTCAATAACGTCTGGATGAGAACCATCTGTAATGCTTAAACAAGTTGCACACTCATTACAAGGTTCACTTGCTGGAGCATGCTCGCAGTTTAAAGCCTTAGCAAAAATTTTAGCTGTACTTGTTTTCCCTGTACCCCGAGGTCCAGAAAACAAGTAAGCATGAGTTGTTTTATTCGCTAGGAGAGCATTTTGCAGCGTTCTTTTGACATGCGCTTGACCTGACATTTCTCGGAATGATTGTGGTCTATACACACGATAAAATGCTTGATACGTCAATGATTTCCTCTCCCCTTCTTTTTCAATATTAATAAAACTATTATAGCATCGGCAGCCTTGTTTATAAAACCGTGTCCTATTTTATAATATAAAAAAACGCACTCGCCTACAGTAGACGAATGCGTTTAAATTGGCAATTTAATGCCGTGCACCTTTCTTCGACAGCCGCACATAAGCGTTACTCTTGTCGTTAGCTCAGATTAGGCAACCCCGCGGCACATGAATAAGACCACTTAATGCTGCTTCCTTCCGGACCTGACATGGTTCATGGGTATCCATTGCGCAGGACCCAATCGTCAACACTACGTGCAAAAGGCAGACCAAACAATACGGACAGCCTCGAAAAAGGAATTCAGTCTCGCTAGAGCGGATTGCGAGTTACAGGACACCGCTACCTTCCCACCTAGCACGGCAATAACTAGTATACTTTCAGTTTGTATAAATTGCAACGAATTGCACAAATTATTTAAGTACATTCTTAATTAATAAAAATTAATTTTTTAAAACCTACTATTTTTTCAAAAAGATGTTGACGTCAAAATAAAATCATGATAAATTAGTTCTTGTCGATAAGACATCGAAGCAATATAGTATGGAGGTATACCCAAGTCTGGCTGAAGGGATCGGTCTTGAAAACCGACAGGCGGGTAACACCGCGCGGGGGTTCGAATCCCTCTACCTCCTCCAGTTTTTTAAAATCCGACTACACGATGTAGCCGTTTTTTTTTGCTTAAAAAATTGTATGTCATACTTATTAAATACCACTTCCGATTAGGTTGTGGTATTTTTTTATTAGCTATCTTGCTCTTAAATACTTTAGGGAGGATATTTAATATGTATTCCAAAGCCTTTATTTCTCGTAGTTCCCTCACATGGATTATATCCATCGCTTTATTAACGGCTATCGGTAGTGAAATTAAAATCATCCCTTTCGCCAATACTTCTTTTCGCTTTGGTCTGGGGACAATTATATTCTTTTTATGCACCTTACTTAGACCGACACCTATTATATTAGCCGGTATTGTAACCAGCATTGTAACAACCACTTTACGAATCGCTATTAGTTACTATACGCATAATACATCTTTAATAGATGGTATTTATACTCACTTACCTGCTGGGACATTTTATTTATTGTTTGCAATATGCCTACAGCTTTTAAATATTCATCAATATCGTGAAAAGCCATTAAAGTTAGGATTACTAGTAGCCCTCAGTGAGGTCATTAGTAATTTAGCGGAACAATTGCTACGTTTCCTTGTCCAATCTTATACAATTTTATTTATTCATGACCTGCTCATCTTATTAGCCGTTGCCCTATTACGTAGTTTTTTTGTTGTTGGCATTTATAGCTCTATTGTTATTGCCGAGCAAAAAAAACGCGTGCAGGAAATGCTTACGATTGGTTCAGATTTATATGTAGAGACGCTCTATTTAAAAAAATCTATGAATCATATTGAAACGATTACTGCTAATGGGTTGGATTTGTATAGACAATTAAAAGCACAGGGCAATCGTTCAGAAAGTATACAAGCACTTCATATTGCCCAGGAAATTCATGAAGTCAAAAAAGATTCTCAGCGTATTTATGCGGGTATATCTAAAATTGTTGGGGACAAGAGCTTTGGCTCATTACGATTATCAGAATTATTACATTATATAGAAGACGGCAATCGCAAATACAGTGAGTTACTCGGTAAAGACATCCAGTTTAATATAAGTTTAGATACTGATTTTTTAACGAAAGAGCACATTGCCTTGCTGGCACTATTAAATAATTTAACTGCTAATGCCATTGAAGCAATAGAAAAGCAAGGTATCATATCTATTGATATTCAACAGCAGGAGGTTGATACTGTAATAACAGTAAGTGATGATGGAAAAGGCATCTCCGAAAGTGACCTTTCTATTATTTTTGAACCTGGCTATACGACGAAATACAATGTTGAAGGTGTAGCAGCTACAGGAATTGGATTATCACATGTCGCTGAATTAATTTCAAAATTAAATGGCTCCATTTCAGTTGAATCAAATAACTACAAAACGGTGTTTAAAATTATAATTCCTACGCAAACTATTCTAACGGGAGAGACTTAAATGAGGTATTTTATTGTAGATGATGATCGTGCAAGCCGCGTGATGCTAAAACAAATTATTGAAGATAGTGGTTTAGGTACAGTAATCGGCGAAGCACGCAATGGAGTAGATGCCATTCCACAAATATTAATGACACAACCTGAATTTGTACTAATCGACTTACTTATGCCTAAGTTAGATGGTATAGCAACAGTGGAGCATCTTCTTCAGAATCGATTTGAAGGACAGTTTATTATGATTTCACAAGTTGTGAATAAGGAAATGGTCGGCGAGGCCTATGAACAAGGGATAGATTTCTTTATTCATAAACCCATTAACCGTATTGAGGTTGAAAATGTTTTACGCAAAACAACGGAACAATTTCGCCTAAAAAATTCCCTATTAGTTATACGACAATCGCTAACGAACATCGATCTAAGTGAGCAAATAAACAATAAAGCTACATCGCGAGACCACATCCAATCGATCTTAAATGATATGGGGATTGTCGGTGAAATTGGAAGTGAGGATATTATAGCAATTATTGAAACATTATTAGCTCATCAGCACAAAATTGCGCCACTTCCTCCATTAAAAGAGCTCTATGAGGAAATAGCAGCTGTCACAAAGTCAACTCCTGATGAAATATTGAAAGAGAGTAAAGCGATTGAACAGCGTGTACGTCGAACGATTTTAGCTGCCATGATTAATCTCGCCAATTTAGGTGTCGTTGATTATACAAACTCTGAATTTGAATATTATGCACCTCGATACTTTGATTTTAAAGAGATTCGCCAGCTTATGACGCAAATCGAAGACCACGGGAATCGCAAAGCAAAGGTCAATATTAAAAAGTTTATTCAGGTGTTATATTCAGACATTTTAACAAAAGTAAATTAATTTTCTCGGATTTTGTCGGATTTCATAAGTCCTCCGTATTATTAAAGTAAGGCGTGTCCTAAAAATTTTAATATAGGGGAGGAATTAAGATTTTGAAAAAGAAATTTAAAATCAGTTTAGCCGCTCAAATTTTAATCGGTTTGATTTTAGGTATAATTATTGGTGGTATCTTTTATGGTAACCCCAAAGTTGAAACATATTTACAACCATTAGGGGATATCTTCCTACATCTAATTAAGATGATTGTAGTACCTATTATCATTTCGACTTTAATTGTTGGTGTTGCTGGAACTGGAGACATGAAACAGCTCGGAAGATTAGGCGGAAAATCGCTTATTTACTTTGAAATCATTACAACAGTAGCGATTGTTGTTGGATTACTTTCAGCAAACCTGTTCCAACCAGGTGCTGGCATCAATATGAACGAACTTTCGCAAGGGGATATTTCAAAATACGTTTCAACAACTGAAGAAGTACAGCATGAAGGTCCATTTGATATTATTGTAGGTATTGTACCGACAAATATTATTCAATCAATGGCTGAAGGCAATATGCTTGCCATCATCTTCTTCTCTGTTATTTTTGGTTTAGGGGTAGCTGCAATTGGAGAACGAGGTAAACCAGTATTGGACTTCTTCCAAGGTGTAGCAGATGCTATGTTCTGGGTAACGAACCTTGTGATGAAATTCGCTCCAATTGGGGTATTTGGTTTAATTGGTGTAACCGTTTCCAAATATGGTTTTGCTTCCCTCATACCTTTAGGTAAGCTTGCAATACTTGTATATGCCACAATGTTATTCTTCATCTTTGTTATTCTTGGCCTCGTTGCAAAATTTGCCGGTGTCAACATTTTCTACTTAATCAGAGTGTTAAAAGATGAGTTAATTTTAGCCTTCTCCACTGCTAGCTCGGAAGCTGTCTTACCACGAGTGATGTTGAAAATGGAGAAATTAGGTGCACCAAAAGATATTGTTTCTTTTGTTATTCCAACAGGTTATTCTTTTAACTTAGATGGTTCAACATTGTATCAAGCAATTGCTGCATTATTCATTGCCCAAATGTATGGTATTCACTTAAGCATCGGGGAACAAATTACATTAATGCTTGTATTAATGGTTACTTCTAAAGGGATTGCCGGTGTACCAGGCGTATCATTCGTAGTATTACTTGCCACTTTAGGTACTGTTGGTATTCCAATCGAAGGTTTAGCATTTATTGCTGGTATCGACCGTATCCTTGATATGGGACGAACAGTAGTTAACGTAATCGGTAACTCACTAGCTTCATTAGTAATGGCGAAATGGGAAGGCCGCTTCGATAAAGAAAAAATGAAAAACTACTTTAAAGAAAATGAAAATTTAGCATAAATTCATAAAAAATGCCTCACGATGGCTTAAGCCATCGTGAGGCATTTTTTATTTTGTCAGTACTTTATCTAAATAAGCAATAATAGACGCTTTGCCATTGACATGGGCTTCTTGTGCACGCACTTCATCCTTTTCGACTTTCGCCTCAGCGGCTGCAACAATACGCTCTGCATCCTCTTGAGGCACGACAATAACGCCATCTACATCTCCAATAATATAATCACCTGGTTGCACTGTTACACCGCCAATTGCGATTGGCACATTCACTTTACCACCTCCATTTTTGTTGCCTGCTGCTACGGTTGTCCCAAGTGAAAATACAGGAAAATCTAGTTCCCGAATCGCGGCAATATCACGAATAACCCCGTCTACTACAAAGGCCTGTACACCCATACCCTTTGCTAAAGAAATAACAAAATCTCCTGCTACCGCACGATTTCTATTACCCTTTGCATCAATGACCAAAATATCACCCTCGCTAGCTGCTCGAATCGCTTCAAGTACAGCTCCATTTTCGCCATCTGGTAAACGTACAGTAACCGCTCGACCTGCTATTTTAAAATGGTCTGCTAACGGTTTAATGTCACTGCGTAAATTTGTATGTCCCCCAGTTGCATCTGAAATTGCTGTCGTTGGTAAATGTTTAAAACTTATTTCCACCTTTGCCATGCATAACACCCCTATTATGATTTATGAATACCTTACACAATTATTGTAAATAAAACACATCTACTATTTCAATATAATTCAGAAAATTTAGTAAAATATGTTGTTAAAAACAAATCGCCGTTATCCCGTTTTTTAAACAAAATAAAACACCTAAGACAATGTTCATATCGTGACCATTTGCCTTAGGCGCCTTTTAAATTATTTCAATAAATTGTTTAGACCGTTCATCTAAAGCCTCTGCTGCAGAAGCGATTTCAGCAAAATCACTCGTCGTCACAGTAATTTGCCCATTCGTTTTTTCAATTTCCTCAGAAATTCGCGTGATGCTTTCTGTTACTTGCCCAACCTCACGTACAATCCCTTCCACATTTTCTTTCACTTCTGAAATTGATTGCTCTACTCTTACGGAAAGTTTTCGTACCTCTTTGGCGACAACATCAAAACCTCTGCCATACTCTCCAGCTCTTGCGGCTTCAATAGCTGCATTTAAAGCTAGTAAGTTTGTTTGGGAGGCAATTCCTTGAATTGTTTTGACAATGCCTTTAATGGAATCTGCTTGATTTTGTAATTGATCTAAATTTTTAACATTTTCCGAAGATTCCTTTGAAACTTGTTGAATTGTTGCAAGTAAATTTTCACTATTTTTAATACCTGCCTCTGAACGACTGTAAAGCTTAGTGGACATTTGTTTTAACTGATCTGCTACATTGACAATGGTATTTTGACGTTCCGTAATATTTGTTGCTATTTTGGATACACCAATAACTCTTCTTGAATGATTATCAAATACGGGCATATAGGTAGCTTCTAGCCAAATACTATTTCCACGAGCATCCATTCGTTCTACTTTATCTTGATAGCTCTTACCTGCTGCTAAATTACGCCAAAACCTCTCGTATTCAGGACTCTTCACGTAATTAGGAAAACAAAATTCCTTATGGTCTTTCCCCATCATTTTTTCTACTGTATAGCCCATTGTTTTCGCAAAAAGCTCATTTACATAAGCAACTTTTCGGTTCATATCAAATCGGATAATCGCTATATTACGCTCAATTGCTTGAACAACTAAATCATCTGTGACTTGTGTATCATTCTTTTGCACAACATCCACCTCTATCACCCTATTGTACTAGCGTTATCTCTAATCTACTTTCTTCTTTTAAAAAAATGCATTGTTATATATTATAATATATCTAATAGCATCTTAAAAATACTATAAATTTGTATTTTTACTATTCTTATGCTCAATTATGCTTTTTTTCTTATTTTATCATTGTTAAAACTTCTTCTGCCGTTGTTGCGACACGAATTAATGCCTTGTGTTCTGGGCGTATAAAGCCCTCCTCTAGCATTTTAGAAAAATGTTGTAGCAGTGCGTCATAAAAACCATTGACGTTAAATAAAATAACAGGTTTTTCATGTAATCTAATTTGCGCCCATGTAAATACTTCAAAATATTCGTCCAGTGTACCGCCACCACCTGGTAACGCAATAAAAGCATCTGCTAATTCAACCATTTTTGCCTTACGTATATGCATGGATTCTACAAAATGGATTTCTGTCAATGCGGCATGAACAATTTCTTGTTTTTGTAAATGAGTAGGCATGACACCAATCACTTCTCCACCTGCTACTAATGCAGCATCTGCCACTTTGCCCATCAATCCTATTTTAGAACCTCCATAAACAATACCATGTCCATGTTGTGCTAATACCGTTCCTAATTCACTTGCCTTTTCAGCATAAATCGGGTTATTGCCAAGTCCTGATCCACAATATACTGCGATTCTCATATTTATTCCTCCTATTACAAAAGACGTGAAAACAATAGGTATCATATTGTCTCACGTCTCTTGGTCTTATTTCTGTTATTTATTTTAAAATACAAAGTCCTTATATTTCTATCTGGAAGCTTTCTACGTTCCTTTTGCTTTCGGCAGAACGCTTTGATATTCCCCTCTTCAACGTCTTTACTGTTGCATAGCTTTTCTTCTATTTACGTAAATGACTTGTTTGCTTTAGCATATGACTTATGCGACTGACAATTGATTCAATTGCGTCTGGATTTTTTAATAAATCATAATCATTAATATCTAAACGTAGGACAGGGCATGAATTAAAATTATTTATCCAATTTTCGTAACGCTCATGCATTTCAATCCAATAATCATTCGGTGTTTGCTGCTCCATCTCACGACCACGCTCTTGAATACGTCCAATGACATCATCAATCGGCCCCTCTAAATAAACTAATAAATCTGGGTGCGGGAAATACGGTGTCATCACCATCGCATCAAATAAATTACGATACGTTTCATAATCAGTTGGACTCATTGTTCCTTTATCATAATGCATTTTGGCAAAAATCCCTGTATCTTCATAAATAGAACGATCTTGCACAAAGCCCCCACCATATTCGAAAATACGCTTCTGCTCTTTAAAACGCTCTGCTAGAAAATAGACTTGTAAATGGAAGCTCCATTTTTCAAAGTCATCATAAAACTTATCTAAGTATGGATTGGTATCTACTTTTTCAAATGATGTACGGAAATTTAACGCTTGTGCTAGCGCCTTTGTCATCGTTGATTTTCCTACACCTACTGTTCCGGCAATTGTAATAACAGTTTGTGGTGGAATATCATATTTCTCTCTCAAATTCATTGTTGCAAGCTCCTTTGTTGTAACGTATCTTCGATTGTTTTTAATACATATTGTAAATCTTGTGGGTTTTTTACAAAATCAAGTTGATCTCCATTAAATCGGATTACAGGTATTTCGGGATGTAGCTGCTCAAAGTGCTCTGTAAAAGTATGATAGTCTGCTACTAACTGCTCCATATATTCACGTGAAATCATTTTCTCAAATTCACGCCCCCGTTTAGCAATGCGTTTCATTAACGTATCAACACTAGCATGTAAATAAACAACGACATTAGGCACAGGCATATCTTTTGTTAAAATTTGATAGATTTCTTCATACTTTTCGTACTCGGCAGGTGGCAATGTACGCTTTGCAAAATTAAATTTTTAAAAATATGATAGTCCGATACAACTGATGTCTTTTGTGCTAAACGTAACTTCTTTATATCTGTTAATTGTTTATAGCGATTACACAGGAAGAACATTTCCGTTTGGAAACTCCATTCCTCTATATTTTCATAAAACTTATTTAAAAACGGATTTTCGTCTACAATTTCTTTTAATAGATGGTAATTAAATGTCGCCGCTACCTCTTTTGCCAATGAAGTTTTGCCTACACCAATCGGACCTTCTACTGCAACAAATGGAACCGTCACTAGAAGTTCCTCCTTTATATTTAGGATTCTATAAGTCAATTATGCCACTATTTTAAGGCTATATTGTATGAAACTAAAATGAATCAGTGCTTTTCATTGTATCATAGTGAGAAAATGAAAAACAGAATCAACATGTATCTCAATTTTTAACATTATTTGACCTGCCCAGTTGATAGATATCAAACAAACTTATAGCTCCATGCAACAAAAAAGACCCACCTTAGTGGGCCTAACTTTAGCCAGCAAATACTGCGTAAATTTCCGCTAGGTGGACGCTTTCCTCTCTCCACAAGTAACGTCCATTCTACGCAGGCGTTTTAGTAAAAATCTACTTAGAGAATTGTTTGAGAATTGTTTGAGTGACTGGCACTATAATTTGCACTATAATTTTGCTCGTTGTAAACGTAAGGCATTTAACACGACGGACACTGAGCTGAATGCCATAGCTGCACCCGCTACCCACGGTGCAAGAAGGCCCATAGCTGCAATTGGAATCCCTAATGTATTATATGCAAATGCCCAAAATAGATTTTGCTTAATATTGCGCATTGTTTTACGACTCATAATAATGGCATCCGCAATGCTAGTTAAATCACCACGAATAAGCGTAATATCAGCAGCCTCCATTGCCACATCTGTACCAGTTCCTATGGCCATCCCAATATTGGCAGTTGCTAATGCTGGTGCATCATTAATGCCATCACCAACCATCGCTACGTTTTTGCCTGTAGCTTGCAGTTTTTTCACTTCATCCGCTTTTCCTTCTGGAAGTACTTCTGCGATAACATGGTTAACCCCAACTTCCTGACCGATTGCTTGCGCAGTCCGTTCGTTATCACCCGTCATCATAATGACTGTAATACCCATATCCTGTAAACGACGAATGGCTTCTTTTGACGTATCTTTTACCGTATCTGCAACAGCAACAAGGCCAGCATATTGACCGTTTATAGCAGCCAACATAGCGGTTTTACCGTTTTCCTCTAATGTCTCCATTGTCGGCAATATATGCTGAATATCTATATCATATTGTTGCATTAATTTACGTGTCCCGATTACCACACCTTGACCCGAAACGGTTGCTTGCACGCCGTAACCTGGAATGGCCTCAAAAAATTGAACATCGCCAAGTGTGATACTTCGCTCTTCAATTCCTTGCACAATGGCTTGTGCTAGCGGATGTTCGGATTGTTTCTCTGCTGCCCCAATCAATGAAAGAAAGGATGCTTCTTCTTGCCCCGTTGCTAGTACAACGTCTGTTAATATCGGTTTGCCGTGTGTTACGGTTCCTGTTTTATCGACAACAACTGTATCAATGCGTTGCGTTTGTTCTAAATGCTCGCCCCCTTTAAACAAAATCCCAATTCAGCGGCGCGACCAGAACCTGCCATAATAGAGGTCGGTGTCGCTAAGCCTAGCGCACAAGGACAAGCAATAACAAGAACCGCAATTAACACTTCTAGTGCAGGTGTAAATTCACCAGGTTTTACCCATAAAATCCAAACAAGGAATGTCACAATCGCAATACCAACAACAATCGGCACGAATATACCCGAAATTTGGTCTGCTAAACGTTGTATGGGAGCTTTTGAACCTTGTGCATCTTCTACAACTTTAATAATTTGAGCAAGTGCTGTGTCTCGACCAACTTTGGTTGCTAACATTTTCACAAAGCCATTTTTATTAATGGTTGAACCGTATAATACATCTCCTTGTTTTTTTATCTACCGGAAGACTTTCCCCTGTTAGCATTGATTCATCAACGGCTGTTGTACCTTCTACTACTTCACCATCTACAGGAATTTTTTCACCTGGTTTAACTAATAAAATATCACCAATCACAACTTCTTCTAATGGGACTTCTTTTTCTACTCCATCTCGCACAACTATCGCAGATTTTGCTTGCAGACCCATTAGCTTTTTAATCGCTTCTGATGAACGCCCTTTTGCCTTTGCTTCGAATAATTTACCTAAAAGAATTAACGTAATTAAAACGGCACTCGTTTCAAAGTATAGATGCGGTCCATGATGTGAATTAACTGTAACAATGGCTTGATAAACGCTGTAAAAATAAGC